>REBY01000088.1 GCA_007692485.1 Pseudomonadaceae bacterium
AGTTCACCGACGAGGAAATCGTCGAGATCATGATGGTTCCGCTGTGCCTGGAAACTGTACGCTGCCTGGAAGATGGCATCGTTGAGTCCGCAGCCGACGCTGACATGGGTCTGATCTACGGTATCGGCTTCCCGCCCTTCCGTGGTGGTGCCCTGCGCTATATCGATACCCTCGGTGTGGCAGAATTCGTCGCCATGGCCGACAAGTACGCCGAGTTCGGCGCCATGTATCACCCAACCGAGAAGTTGCGTGAAATGGCCAAGAACGGTCAGAAATTCTTCGGTTAATTGCGGAACGTAAAGAGCGAGATTAAATCTATGAGCTTGAATCCGAGAGATGTCGTAATTGTCGACTTCGGCCGCACCCCGATGGGCCGTTCGAAAGGCGGTATGTACCGTAATGTACGTGCCGAAACCATGTCTGCGAAACTGATCACCGGCGTGCTTGCGCGCAATCCGAAGCTGGATCCGGCAGAAGTGGAAGACGTGATCTGGGGTTGTGTTAACCAGACCCTGGAGCAGGGCTGGAACATTGCCCGCATGGCTTCTTTGATGACGCCGATCCCGCACACCAGTGCAGCACAGACGGTCAGCCGTCTGTGTGGCTCCTCCATGAGCGCATTGCACACGGCTGCCCAGGCCATCATGACCGGTAACGGTGATGTGTTTGTGGTTGGTGGTGTTGAGCACATGGGCCACGTGGGCATGATGCACGGGGTTGATCCGAACCCGGCATTGTCACTGTATGCTGCCAAGGCCGCTGGCATGATGGGCCTGACCGCGGAAATGCTTGGCAAGATGCATGGCATTACCCGCGAACAGCAAGATGCTTTTGGTGAGCGTTCTCACCGTCTGGCGCACAAGGCCACTGTTGAAGGCAACTTCAAGGACGAGATCATTCCAATGGAAGGTCACGATGCCGATGGCTGCCTGCGCGTGTTCACCGAAGACGAAACCATCCGTCCCGAGACTACCCTGGAAAGCCTGGCCGCTCTGCGTCCAGCGTTTAACCCCAAGGGTGGTACCGTGACAGCGGGTACCTCTTCCCAGATCACTGATGGCGCTTCCTGCATGATCGTGATGTCTGCCGAGCGCGCCAAGGCCCTGGGTCTTGAGCCGCTGGCCGTGATTCGCAGCATGGCAGTTGCTGGTGTTGATCCGTCCATCATGGGTTATGGCCCGGTGCCGTCCACGCACAAGGCGCTCAAGCGCGCTGGTCTGAGCATGGACGACGTTAGCCATGTCGAACTGAACGAAGCTTTCGCTGCCCAGGCACTGCCGGTCCTTAAAGACCTCAAGTTGCTGGACAAGATGGAAGACAAGGTTAACCTGCATGGCGGCGCTATTGCGCTGGGTCACCCCTTCGGCTGCTCCGGTGCACGGATTTCCGGTACTCTGCTGAACGTGATGAAGCAGAATAACGGCACTATCGGTGTCTCAACCATGTGCGTTGGCCTTGGCCAAGGCATCACGACTGTCTTCGAACGCGTTTGAAGTCATAGTGGTTGAAAAAAGCCGGGGCTTAGCCCCGGCTTTTTTATGGCTGCTGCTGGAGCACGAAGCAAAACTATCATCTAGAGTATGGGCACCGATCATTAAGGAGCTGACATGCGCGGTAATGATGCAAGCCTGTTGCGACCCGGGTTGTACCGGCACTATAAAGGCAAGGACTATGCGGTAGTTGGTGTAGCACGCCACTCTGAGAGCGAAGAGCAACTGGTGGTTTATCGCACGCTTTACGGCAATTTTGATCTCTGGGTTCGGCCGCTGACGATGTTCACCGAGCAGGTGCAAGTGAACGGTGAATGGTTGCCACGCTTTACCTTTATCAGCGAAGACGTGTAGGCTCTGGCCCTCCGGCCTGTCAGCACACGCATGCACAGCAGGGCAGTTGGCCTTAAACAGGCCTATTCGAATTGATTGCGTCAGGAAAACAGTTACTCATGGGAAAAGCACTGGTCATTGTGGAATCGCCGGCCAAGGCCAAGACGATCAACAAATATCTTGGCAACGACTTTGTGGTCAAATCCAGTATCGGCCATATTCGTGACCTGCCGACCAGCGGCAGCGCCAAGACTGACAGCAAGCCCAAGGGTGGCCGCAAGGCTGCGTCTGCGCCTGAAGTCGACAAAAAGACCAAGGCACGCATGCAGCTGGTCAATCGCATGGGCGTAGATCCTGAGAACGGCTGGGCGGCTCGTTACGAGATTCTACCGGGCAAGGAAAAAGTCATCGAGGAACTGCGCCGCCTGGCCAAGGATGCGGACACGGTTTACCTGGCGACGGATTTGGACCGCGAAGGGGAGGCGATTGCCTGGCACCTGCGTGAATCCATTGGCGGTGATGAAAGCCGCTACAAGCGCGTCGTGTTCAACGAAATCACTAAAAAAGCCATTCAGGAAGCCTTTTCCAAGCCCGGTGAGTTGGATTTGAACCGGGTCAATGCTCAGCAAGCGCGGCGCTTTCTGGACCGGGTCGTGGGTTATATGGTGTCCCCACTGTTGTGGCAGAAAATCGCCCGTGGTCTGTCCGCCGGTCGCGTGCAGTCGGTAGCGGTCAAGCTGGTGGTCGACCGTGAGCGTGAAATCCGCGCCTTTATTCCAGAAGAGTTCTGGGAAGTGCATGCCGGCCTGACTACCCCCAAGGGCGAGCCTATTCGCTTCCAGGTCGTCAAGCAGCAGGGCGAGAACTTTCGACCGGTCAGCAAGGCGCAAACGGATGCGGCGCTGAAAATACTTGAGCAGGCCAGTTACCAGGTAGCCAAGCGCGAAGACAAGCCGACCAGTAGCCGGCCGAATGCACCCTTTATTACTTCTACTCTGCAGCAGGCTGCCAGTACTCGGCTGGGCTTTGGGGTGAAGAAAACTATGATGATGGCCCAGCGTTTGTACGAGGCGGGCTATATCACCTATATGCGGACCGACTCGACCAATTTGTCGGCCGACGCCATCGCTATGGCGCGTAGCTATATCGAGAAAAACTTCGGCGCCAAGTACCTGCCGGAAACGCCTAACGTCTATAGCAGTAAAGAGGGTGCGCAAGAGGCCCACGAAGCCATCCGACCGTCGGATGCCAAAGTGCGCATGGCTGACCTCAAAGGCATGGAGCGTGATGCTGAGCGCCTCTATGAGCTGATCTGGCGCCAGTTCCTCGCTTGCCAGATGAATCCAGCCAAATACCTGTCTACCAGTATTACGGTCAAGGCAGATGAGTTCGAACTGCGTGCCAAAGGCCGTATCCTGCAATTTGATGGCTATACCAAGGTCATGCCGGCTCAGGGCAAGGGCGGCGAAGATGAAGTCCTGCCCGATATCCAAGTCAAGGATGCGCTGGGGCTGGAAAAGCTCGACCCGAAACAACACTTTACCAAGCCGCCAGCCCGTTTTTCGGAAGCCAGCCTGGTCAAGGAGCTGGAAAAGCGGGGTATTGGCCGTCCATCAACCTATGCCTCGATTATTTCGACCATTCAGGACCGCGGCTATGTCACCCTGAACAGCCGGCGCTTCTATGCGGAAAAAATGGGCGACATCGTCACTGACCGCTTGAGCGAGAGCTTCCCCAACCTGATGGACTACAGCTTCACCGCGACCATGGAAGAGTCGCTGGATGAAGTGGCCGAAGGGCAGGTGGTATGGAAAAAGGTACTGGACAATTTTTATCAGGATTTCAGTAAAAAACTGGCGACTGCCGAGTCGACCGAAGACAGCAAGGGTATGCGTGCCAATCAGCCCACGCTGACCGATATCGCCTGCCATGAGTGCGGCCGGCCAATGATGATTCGCACCGCCTCGACCGGGGTGTTTCTTGGCTGCTCGGGTTATCAATTGCCACCGAAAGAGCGCTGCAAGGCTACCGTTAACCTGGTACCGGGCAATGAAGTAGCGGACGACGATGAAGAAGGTGAGTCCCGCGTTCTGCGCAACCGTCACCGTTGCCCCAAGTGTGGCACCGCGATGGACAGCTACCTGGTCGATGAAAAGCGCAAACTGCATGTGTGCGGCAATAATCCGGACTGCAACGGCTTCGAGATTGAAGAAGGCCAGTTCAAGATCAAGGGTTATGATGGCCCAGTGCTCGAATGTGACAAGTGTGGCAGCGACATGCAGCTGAAAACCGGTCGCTTCGGCAAGTATTTTGGTTGCACCAACAGCAGCTGCAAGAATACCCGCAAGCTATTGAAAAGCGGGGAAGCGGCACCGCCAAAAATGGATCCGGTGCTGATGCCGGAACTCAAGTGCGAGAAGGTGGATGACGTCTATGTGCTGCGCGACGGGGCTTCCGGCATGTTCCTGGCCGCTAGTCAGTTCCCGAAAAATCGCGAGACTCGCGCGCCATTGGTACGTGAGCTGATTCCGCACAAAGCGGAAATTGATTCGAAACACCACTATATCCTGGACGCACCGCAAAAAGATCCTGACGGTAATCTGAGTGTCGTACGTTATAGCCGCAAGACTAAAGAGCAGTACGTACAAACTGAAATAGAGGGCAAGCCGACCGGTTGGAAAGCTTTCTTTGACGGTAAGCGCTGGGTTGAAGACGGTAGCCCGAAAGGCAGCACTAAAGCTGCCGCCAAAGGCAAAGCCAAGCCAGCGGCGAAGAAAGCCAAGAAGAGCTGATAGCTGCCATGGCCAATGAAGCCTATACCCGCACCAATCAGTCGCTGCACTTTGCCGCGACTGCATTGGTGGCCTGGCAGCAGGCTGATGCTTCTGCGGCCCTGGATGCTCGGACGCAGGTGCGTTATCAGCGTGAAACCTGCTTGTTCCATCTTTACCGGGGTGTACTGGCGCTGATTCACGAAGTGGCCGATTTTTACCGCTGGCCTCTGCTGGATATGCGCGATGTCGAAGCTGTGCTGAGCGTCGAGCGGCTGGCTGACTTCCCCGGACCTGAGTTGGGTGAGCTAACGGAGTTGGCGCAACGCCAGGATGCTTGGTTGGCGCAGATGCTGTTTGCTTGGCGAGCCCTGCTGGCTCCCCCGGCAGCAGAGGCTAAGCAACCGGCTCCCGAACTGATTGTCCGGGTGGGTGGTCAGGCTACGTCAGGCTGGTCAATTGAGCAGGCTGATGCCGCCTTGCAAGGGCTCAAGAGCTTGGTTTCCCGGCAGCGTGAGCTGATGCAAGAGTGGTAAGGGTCAGCGGTCGTGTAGGGGCTGTGTTACAATGCGTTTGAACTGCTCGGAGACCACGCAATGCCTTCACCTTTTCTCGAAATAGTCGAACTGTCCGACGGCCGTGTTGCACTGCGTCGCTCTGATGACGATGGCGAGCCTTTGCTGGTTATCGAGTTTTCGGTTGATGCGCAGGATTACCTGCAGGGTCAATACATCGAAGTAGCCAAGGCAATGATCAGTGCCGGTATGCAAATGGCCGGGCAGGTTATCGAAGAAGACGATCTGCCGCCAGAAGACCGTGTGCTGCACTGACAGTCACTATTGATGCCGGATCCACACCGGCATCAGCTACAAGTTAGCGCCCGTTTCAGGGCATACGAATATTCAAACTCTTGCATTGGCCCTGCTGAGCAGCCTGTTGCAGTCTGGCACAAGCATCTGTATTGGTTGCCAGCCAGCTGACGACGGTATGGCTGCAGCCAAGACTGAGCAATTCCTGACATAGCTGTTGCCCTTGCATGCGTCCGTTGCTGCGAACAATCAAAATCCGTTGTGGGTCAAGGCCGGTAGCGCGCAGCCAGGCATGACTGACCAGCTGCGGAGGGTTTAGCAGGGTCAACCAGCGATCACCGGGCGTATTGGCCAAATCACGGAGTACAGGAGCCAGCCATTGCAGACATTGCTCAGGCTGACCGCTCAGGGCCATCTCGCTGTAACCGCTTTCAATCGTAGTATTGGCGGCTGCCAGCCGGGGCTTGGTAACAGCCCGGCGCGGTGCCGGGTAGCCAGAGGCCATCAGCGCATTATGAAACAAGTCGGCCTGGGTCAGGCTCTGCTGCGGTGCACGATACTGCATGATTCTCTCCTCAGCGGCGAATGACGCCAACACTCAAACCTTCAATAGACAGTTCTTCTATGCCCAGATCGACTTCAATCGGCCTGAATTCAGGGTTTTCGGCAATCAGGGATACTTTGCGACCTTTTTTCTGAAAGCGCTTCACCGTAACTTCATCGCCAATACGGGCGACGACAATCTGGCCGTTGCGCGCTTCAGTGGTCCGGTGCACGGCGAGCAGGTCGCCATCCAGAATGCCGACATCTTTCATGCTCATGCCTTTAACGCGCAGGAGGTAATCGGCACGGGGTGAGAAAAAGGCGGGATCGATACGGCAGTGATCCTCGATGTTTTCCATGGCCAGAATGGGTGCGCCAGCAGCAACCTGGCCGATAACCGGTAGCTGGTTCTCTTCGTTGCCTTCGCCGGTATCCGGTAAGCGAATACCCCGTGAGGCACCGGGAATCATTTCAATGGCGCCTTTGCGTGCCAGGGCGCGTAAATGGTCTTCGGCAGCATTGGGTGAACGAAAACCCAGCTCGCGGGCGATGTCGACGCGGGTAGGCGGGTAGCCGTTGCCTTCCATGTATTCGCGGATAAAAGCGAGAATCTGTTGTTGCCGTGCCGTGAGTTTCTGCATCGCTGGGTTCCCTGTTTTTATATACAGTAGCTGTGATTATATACAGTTGTTGCTCTCGTGCAAGTCGCTTTGTGCCGTGAGTGAGTAAAGCGGGTCTGGGTATTCGCCAGATTGATTGCCGGCTCTGCTACTTGATTGCGTGAAAGGCTTTTAATACCGTTGGGTTAAGGGCTTGACACTGCAGTGTTTGAAACGTATGTTTCAAACGTCTGTTTATTTTTGGAGTCTGGCATGCCCCAGTCGGAAACGGTTGAACGTATTCTTGATGCTGCCGAGCAGTTGTTCGCGGAAAAGGGCTTTGCAGAAACTTCATTACGCCTGATTACCAGCAAGGCCGGGGTCAATCTCGCTGCGGTCAACTACCACTTTGGTTCCAAGAAGGCATTGATCCAGGCAGTCTTTGTGCGCTTTCTCAACCCTTTCGTCAGTAGCCTGGATCAGGAGCTGAACCGCCGCGAGAAAGCACATGAACAGCCCCCCAGCCTTGAAGAGTTGCTGGAAATGCTGGTGCGCCAGGCATTATTGGTCAAACCACGCAGCGGTAATGACCTGTCTATATTCATGCGCCTGCTCGGCTTGGCTTTTAGCCAGAGTCAGGGCCATCTGCGCAAATACCTGAATGAAGTATACGGGGCTGTATTTCTGCGCTACATGCGTCTGGTACACCAGGCCGCGCCGGACTTGCCGCCGCAAGAACTGTTCTGGCGCATTCATTTCATGCTCGGTAGTGCGGCTTTTACTATGTCGAGCATGAAAGCACTGCGAGCGATTGCGGAAGCCGAACTAGGCACTCATACCGGCATTGATCAGGTGTTACAGCTTATGGTGCCCTTTCTTGCTGCCGGTATGCGGGCTGACAGTGCCCTGGCTCGTGTCGAAGCCGCTACCGCCAGTGCGGAGTTGATCGAAGCCTGAGGTTGGTTGTTGCTCAGCTATCGCGATGACACTTACCTGAATGTCTCTGATCCGTTATCGTGTGCACTTTCCGTTGGAGAGTGCCATGAAATTGGACTTGATCCATATCGCCTTAACCGAACAGACTCTGCGTGGTTTTAGTGCCGACGAAGAGCGCTGTCGTTTCCGTGTGTCAACGGCGCTGAACGGTGCGGGTGAAATGAATGGCAGCGGTTGCACACCGCGTGGTGAGCATCGTGTGCGGGCGCGGATCGGAGAAGGCCAGCCATCGGGCGCCGTTTTTGTCGGCCGCCGCCCTACCGGCGAAGTCTGGACCCCGCACCTGGCAGCCCAGTATCCGCAGCGTGACTGGATACTGACCCGTATCCTCTGGTTATGTGGTGAGCAGGTCGGTTTCAATCGCGGCGGTCAGTGTGACAGTCAGCGGCGCTTTATCTATCTTCACGGCACTCCAGATGATCAACCCATGGGTGAGCCCTTGTCACATGGCTGTATTCGGCTGCGTAATGCGGACATGCTGGAACTCTTTGCCCTGACGCCGGTCGGTTGTCGGGTGCTTATTAGCGAGCAGTCAGGAGCGTCTATTTGAAGTCGGAGATGTCACAGCCAGCTGCCTTGATGATGGATGTCGAGGGGCTTTGGTTGACCGCTGAAGACCGGCAGCTGTTACGTCAGCCGGAAGTAGGCGGTCTGATTTTGTTTGCACGTAACTGTTCGCACCCGGATCAGGTTCGTGAACTGGTTCGCAGTATTCGCCAGTTACGTCCGGACATGTTGTTGGCGATTGATCAGGAAGGTGGCCGTGTGCAGCGTTTGCGTCGCGGTGTGTTGCGCCTGCCAGCCCTGGGCCGGATTGCCAGCGCCGGCGACCAGGCTGACAAGCTGGCCGAAGCCGCCGCCTGGTTGATGGCCACCGAGATCCTGGCCTGCGGTATTGATATCAGCTTTGCTCCGGTTCTGGATCTTGAGTGCGGCCGCAGTCGCGTTGTCGGTGATCGGTCATTGGGCGCTGACCCGGCTACGGTTACCCGGTTGGCCAGTGCCTACATTCGCGGCCTGAGAGCGGCCGGGATGGCCGCGACCGGCAAACATTTTCCCGGCCATGGCTGGGCAGAGGCCGACTCGCACTTTGCCGTCCCCGAGGATGAGCGAGCGTTAGATGTGATCAAGAGCTGTGACATGCAGCCGTTTGCTGCGCTGGCCGGCCAGTTGGCGGGCATTATGCCGGCGCACGTGATCTATTCGGCAGTTGACCCGCAGCCAGCTGGTTTCTCACGTTTCTGGTTGCAGCAGATATTGCGTGCGGAGCTCGGTTTTAACGGCGTGATTTTCAGTGACGATCTGAGCATGGCAGGTGCCCATGTGGCCGGTGATATCACTCAGCGGATTGATGCGGCGGCCAGTGCCGGCTGCGATATGCTGCTGGTGTGTAATGATCGTTCCGCCGCTGAGCAGGCGCTGGTGCATATGCAACAGCAAGGTTATATTCCCAGCGCCCAAGCACAGGCATTATGCAGCCCGGTAGCGCGAGCCGCTGACAGTCAGTATCGTTGTCGGCCGCGCTGGCAGCAGGCAACCCGTTTGTTGAAAACCCATCATTTGCTGTGAGAGCACCATGGAAGATCTGATTGAATACCTGCCGATCGAATCGGTGCCCTTTGCTGACAACCTTTGGGTGTATCAGGTCTTCAGCGTAATTTTCGTATCGCTGGTGCTTGCCTATATCGGCAAGATTCTGCTCGATCGTTTGGACAAAAAGGCGCATAGCACGGCCAATGTCTGGGATGACGCGCTGGTAACTGCGGCGCGCAAACCACTCTGGGTGATGATTTGGAGCATGGGCTTGCTGTGGGCCGGCCAGATTACTGCGGCGCAGATGGATGATGGCCTGGCTGCCGTGCTGGATAAAGGTCAGTCGGTGTTGTTGATCGTCCTGCTGGCCTGGTTCCTGTTGCGTCTGAGTGGTGAGGTTGAGATTCGCATCAGTGATCGCCGTTATCGCAAGAAGCCGGTTGACCTGACAACAGCCAACGCCATCGGCAAGTTACTGCGTATTTCCGTCATCATTACCGCGGGGCTGGTGATACTGCAAAATATGGGGTATAGCGTATCCGGCGTGCTGGCTTTTGGTGGTGTCGGCGGTATCGCCGTAGGTTTTGCCGCGCGCGACCTGCTGGCTAACTTTTTTGGCGGCATGATGGTGTTTCTTGATCGGCCGTTTGCTGTCGGTGACTGGGTGCGCTCGCCGGAAAAGGAAATTGAAGGGACTGTCGAGCATATTGGCTGGCGTTTGACCCGCATTCGTACCTTTGACCAACGGCCGATCTACGTACCCAATTCGGTATTTGCCAGCGTGGTGATCCAGAACCCTTCACGCATGCATCATCGGCGGTTTTTCGAGCATATCGGCATCCGCTATGACGATATCAAGCAGATGGAGCCTATTGTGCAGGCAGTACGGCAGATGGTCGACGAGCATGACGATATCGCCCAGGATCAGCGCAAAATGGTCTATTTCGATCGCTGCGCACCGTCGTCAGTCGACTTTTTTATCTATTTCTTTACCAAAACCAAAGACTGGAGCGAATTTCATCGGATCAAGGAAGACGTGCTGCTCAAGGTGTTGGCGATTGTGCATGAACACGATGCGCAGATTGCTTTCCCGACGTCCACGCTGCATATGCCGCAAGGTTTGCGTTTGCGCGGCGAGGAGCCGGCCGGCGATCAGCCTGACGTCGCCGAGGAGCCGCGGCCATGAGCTGGGGCATTATCGGGGGTACCGGCTTGAACCAGATGCCCGGGTTGGAGCTATTAGGCCGTGAGGCTGTCAGCACGCCTTGGGGTGAACCGTCAGCTTCCTTGGTGCGTGGTCGTTTACAGGGTCAGGAGGTTGTGTTTCTGGCGCGTCATGGCGAGCCGCACCGGATACCGCCGCATCGGGTTAACTACCGCGCCAACCTGTGGGCCATGCAGGCAGCCGGCGTTACCCGCATTGTCGCAGTTAACGCGGTGGGTGGGATTGATCCGGCAATGCCACCAGGGCATTTCTGCATTCCCGATGACCTGATCGATTACACCTGGGGTCGGGATATGACCTTCTTCGAAGACAGTCTGGATGCCGTGGTGCATATCGATTTTACTCACCCTTATACACTCCGCGTGCGCGAGGCGCTGTTAAATGCGCTGCAAGCCGCTGGCCTGGCATACAGTGCAACCGGTGTTTATGCCGCCACCCAAGGGCCTCGATTGGAAACCGCTGCCGAGGTGCGTCGTTTGCGCAACGATGGCTGCCATATTGTCGGTATGACCGGTATGCCGGAAGCCGCACTGGCGCGTGAGCTGGGCCTGGATTATGCCTGCCTTGCGCTGGTGGTTAATGCAGCGGCCGGCATGGATGAGCAGCCAATCAGCATGGCCGCCATCGAGGCTGTAATGGCGGCGGGTATGGACCAGGTTCGCGATATTCTCGGGCAGGTGGTTAGCGCCGGCTAACCCGCACCAGAGCACCGATGCTTTGGTGGTCGAGGTAATGCACTTCATCCAGGCGCAAACGGCGCTGGTCACGCAGGCGTTCACTCGCGGCCAGGTTACGGCTTTCCCGATTGATATGATTGCGCCAGAAGGTGGCATCCAGTTCAATAAAACGGTCGCGTTGCAAGCGCACTAATGCCTGAACCGGATAGACTTCATCCAGGGGCTCACCGTCAGCGGCAGCCACCAGCAGGTTGCCATCTGCCGGTTGTACCCAGGCTTTATGCAGCAAAATCGTGTTGCCATTCTGGCGCAGGCGGTCGGCCTGGCTGTTCAGGCGCAACAGGGTGTCGCTGACCGGGCGTACGTCAGCAGGGTTGTCGCGGTCTGCCCAGACAGCATCATCAGCCCAGCGGTAGTCAGGCGGCGCAGAATACAGGGCGCTGCCACTCTGGCTGAACAGCACAACTTCTACTTGATATAGCGTTTGCGCCAGTGCCGGCATGGCCGTCAGGCTGAGCAGCACAAGCAGGCTGCGGGTTAGGGCTCTCATCTAGGCGTTTTCCTTTGCCGTATGCTTTTCGGGTACCGGTTGCAGGCGATCCATCAGTGCCTCAACCGTGTTCAGTCGCAACTCAGCCTTGGCCATGGGGGCATTGAAGCGGAATATGCTGGCCCCTTCAAGCCGATAACGTTGCGGATTGTCCTGAATCAGGCGAACCAGGGTCAAGGGATCAACCTGAGTTTCACTGGCAAACTCGACCCGGCCATGCTCGGCGCCAACATCCAATTTGCTGATTCCCAGCGGCTCGCAACGCAGTTTCAGCGCGGTTATCCGGAACAGGGTTTTCACCGGTTCAGGCAGCAGGCCGAAGCGATCGATCATTTCTACTTGCAGATCTTTTAGCGCTTCATCGTCGTTGGCGTTGGCAATGCGTTTATACAGGATCAGTCGCGCATGTACATCCGGCAGGTAGTCCTCTGGGATCAGCGCCGGCAGGCGCAGATTGATATCCGGTCCGCCGCCCAAGGGTTGCGCCAGCTCCGGCTGCTTGCCCTGTTTGATGGCTTTGATCGCTCTTTCCAGCATGTCCATATACAGGGTAAAACCGACGGCTTGGATCTGGCCGCTCTGACCGTCGCCAAGCAATTCGCCAGCTCCGCGGATTTCCAGGTCGTGGGTGGCCAGGGTAAAACCGGCCCCCAACTCCTGAGCGGCAGCAATGGCTTCCAGGCGCTTTTCGGCATCACCGGTCAGCTTACGGCCGGGTGGCGTCAGCAGGTAGGCGTAAGCCTGGTGGTGGCTGCGACCGACCCGGCCGCGCAACTGGTGTAACTGGGCCAGGCCGAACTTGTCTGCGCGCTCAATGATGATGGTGTTGGCGCTGGGTACGTCAATCCCGGTCTCAATGATGGTTGTGGTCACCAGAATATTGAAGCGGCGGTGATAGAAGTCACGCATCACCTGTTCCAGCGCGCGCTCCGGCATCTGGCCGTGGCTGATACCGATGCGCGCTTCGGGTACAAGTTCAGCCAGGTCGGCTGCGCACTTTTCTATCGTTTGCACCTCGTTGTGCAAATAATAGATCTGTCCGCCGCGCAGCAGCTCACGCAGTATCGCTTCCTTGATCACCGGGGCCTGCTGGCCCATGACAAAGGTTTTCACCGATAAGCGTCGGGCCGGCGGGGTGGCGATGATCGACAGTTCGCGCATGCCGGACATAGCCATATTCAGGGTGCGGGGAATCGGGGTGGCGGTCAGGGTTAATATATCGACCTCGCTGCGCAATGCCTTGAGGCGTTCTTTCTGGCGCACACCAAAGCGGTGTTCCTCGTCGATAATCACCAGCCCCAGGTCCTTGAATTGAATGTCGCCCTGCAGCAGTTTGTGCGTGCCGATCATGATGTCGACTTTGCCATCGGCCAGCTCGGCGGCGGCGGCTTTGATTTCCTTGGCCGACTTGAAGCGTGACATGACCTCAACCTTGACGGGCCAGTCGGCAAAGCGATCCTTGAAGCTGTTGTAATGTTGCTGGGCGAGCAGGGTGGTGGGTACCAATACGGCGACCTGTCGGCCCCCATGCACGGCAAGGAAGGCTGCGCGCATGGCGACTTCGGTCTTGCCGAAGCCTACGTCACCACAGACCAGACGATCCATGGGTTGCGCGCTGACCATGTCCTTGATCACGGCATTGATAGCGGCTTCCTGGTCGGCGGTTTCCTCGAACGGAAAGGCGTCGGCAAAGGCCTGGTAATCGCGCTCAGGGTGGTCGAAGGAATGGCCTTCTCGTGCCGCGCGGCGGGCATAGACATCCAGCAGTTCGGCAGCAACGTCGCAGACTTGCTCGGCCGCCTTGCGCTTGGCTTTTTGCCATTGTTCAGAGCCCATGCGGTGCAAGGGTGCGTTGTCGTCATCTGCCCCGGTATAACGGGCAATCAGGTGCAGATTGGCGACGGGGACATAGAGCTTGGCTTCGTCGGCGTATTCCAGGCTGAGAAACTCAGCCTGCTGGTCTTCTATGGTCAGATTGATCAGGCCGCGATAACGACCGACACCATGATCGATATGCACCACCGGCGCACCTTCGCGCAATTCGGTCAGATTACGTACGACGGCGTCACCGAGATCGGTTGCCTTGCCACGGCGGCGACGCTGCATGACGCGCTGACCAAACAGCTGACTTTCGGCAATCAGCGCCAGCGCGGGTTGTTGACACACCAGGCCACGGTCCAACGGGGCAAGAAGCAGGCTGACGGCGGCATCGCCGCTGCTAAAAGCAGACCAGTCGTCGTAAATCTGTGGAGTGATGCCGGCAGGTTTAAGCATTTCCAGCAGGGCTTCGCGGCGACCGGCTGTTTCTGCCAGAAAGGCGACGCGTCCGGGAAACTCATCCAGAAAACCTAGCAAGGCACTCATCGGTTCTGGGCTTTTATGGTCAACCGCCAATTCTGGCGCGGCCTGACAGGCCAGTTGCAGCTGCGCCCCAGGCTGTGGGCGCTCATCACAGACAATTCGCGGGTAGTTTTTCAGTAGGGCAAAAGCGCTTTCTACCGGTAAAAACAAGTCGGGCGGCGGCAATAGGGGCCGTGTCGGGTCGATGCCGTACTCTTCAAAACGGTTACGCACGTCCTGCCAGAAGTGTTCGGCGCTGGCTTCGATGTCCGGCAGGCTGAAAGTCAGGGTGTTTTCGGGCAGGTAATCGAACAGGCTGCCGAGCTCTTCAAAAAACAGTGGCAGGTAGTATTCAACCCCTGGTGGAACCACCCCGTCAGACAAGTCCTGGTACAACGGGCAGCGGCGGTGATCGACGTCGAAGCGCTCACGAAAGCGGGCGCGAAACTGGGTCAGCGCCGACTTGTCCAGAGGGAACTCTTTGGCGGGCAGCAAGTGAATGCGCTCCACCTTGTCGATCGAGCGTTGATTTTCCGGGTCGAAGGTACGCAGGGTCTCGATTTCGTCATCAAACAGGTCGATGCGATAAGGCTGGCGACTACCCATCGGGAACAGGTCGAGCAGGGCGCCGCGCACGGCGTAGTCGCCATGCTCGTAGACGGTATCAACGCAGCGGTAACCGCTGGCGTCTAGGTCACGGCGCATTTGCTCGATATCCAGCTGTTGGCCAACCTCGAGCAGCAACACCGAGCCACCCAGAAAGCTGCGTGGCGGCGTGCGCTGCAGCAAAGTCGTCATGGGCACAACCAGAATGCCCTGACTGACGCCGGGCAGTTGATGCAGGGTGCGTAGACGCTGGGAAGTGATGTCCTGGTGCGGGGAGAATCGATCGTACGGCAGGGTTTCCCAGTCGGGGAAGCTCAGCACTGGCAATTGCGGAGAAAAAAAGC
>REBY01000141.1 GCA_007692485.1 Pseudomonadaceae bacterium
TGTTTGATCGTGGCTATGCCCGGGTGCAGGCCGAGGGGTCGCCCCAGCGCCGTCTGGAAGTGGAGAAGAGTTTTTTCGAAACCCTGTTTTCGCTGTTGGGCTATCTGGCCAAGGCGGATGGTCGCGTCTCGGAGCAGGAGGTGCGCCAGACCGAAACCTATATGAGCGAGATGGGTTTGACGGCCGAGCATCGACGCGAGGCCATCGATCTGTTCAAGCAGGGCAGCGCGGCCGGTTTTGACCCCGACGCGCAAATTGCCAATTTCCGCAAAACCTGCGGTCGTAGGCCCAACCTGGTGCGCATGCTGCTGGTCTACCTGGTCAATATCGCGCTGGCCGATGGCAAGCTGGAGGAGGCCGAAGCCCAGGCCCTACGGCGCGTTGCTGCCGGCCTGGGTATCTCTGCCGCCATGTTCGAGCAACTGCTGCAGATGATCCGTGCCCAGAACAGCTTTGGCGGTGGTGGCCCCGGAAAAGCGGCGCCCTCGAGCGCGGATGAACTGCAAAGAGCTTACGACGCTTTGGGGGTTGGCCCTGAAGCCAGCGATGCCCAGGTTAAACGCGCCTACCGAAAACTGATGAGTCAGCACCACCCGGACAAGTTGATCGGGCAGGGCATGCCGGACGATATGGTGAAGGAAGCGAATGTTCGCTCCCACGAGATCCGCACTGCCTACGACCTGATCAACCGCGCCCGTTCCGGAGGCTGAATTAATTAGTCAGCCCACTAGGCAACCCCGATTTGATATGCAGGTCCCGTTGCGGAAAGGGAATGGTAATACCCGCCGCTTTAAAGGCCCGCCAGATGGCCAGGTTGACGTCGGAGCGCACGGCTCCAGAACCGTTTTGCGGGTCGGCAATCCAGATGCGCAGCTGCAAGGCAATGCCGCTGTCTTCGAATGCCAGCATGCGTACCGAGGGCACCGGGTCATGCAGCACTCGCGGCGAGGCGTAAGCACAATCCATCATCAGTGCCATGGCCTGCTCCGGGTCGTCGCCGTAACTGATCTGCACATCCACGGTGACCCGCACGTTCTTGTCGGCATAGCTCCAGTTGATCACTTCTGAAGTGATCAGGTTTTCATTGGGTATCAGGGTGTCCACACCTTCGCGATTGCGCACCACCAGGTAGCGCGCATTCAGCTCCTCCACCCAGCCGTATTTGTCGCCCACGGTGATCACATCGCCGGGTTTGATGGAGCGATCCATCACCAGAATAAAACCACTGATAAAATTGGACGTGATTCGCTGCAGACCAAAGCCCAGGCCCACACCCAGCGCGCCTCCAAAAATCGCCAGGGAGCCGAGGTTGATGCCCACCGCATTCAGGGCGATCAGAAAGGCCAGGGTCAGCAGCAAAAAGCGGATGAACTTGCTGAATCCGATCTGCATGCTGGGTGTCACATGTTCTGAATTTTTCAGCCAGTTGCTCAGCATGCCTGCCAACCAGAGCGCCAGAGTGAACGCCAATCCCACCATCAACACCAGCTGGATTGACGACAGCACCGTAACGCGGCTCTCACCGATGTTCAGTCCCACGCTGTCCAGCAGCTCCATGACTGCAGGCAGCCAGCCAAGTAGGTGCAGTGCCACTCCGGCCCAGATGACTGTGGCCAGAAAGTTTTCGGAGGACTTGAGAATGGGGTTGTAGGTGAAACCTTTGCGCAGTATGTAAATGCAAACGCGAATGAGCGCCAATGCCAGTAAAATCGAAATGGCGATATCCATCAATTGCACAGGGGTCTCGTAGCGTTCCAGAATGGCCTTGGCCGGCAGCATCAGGGCCAGGGAAGATACGGGCCACAAGAGCCGCTTCAAACTGCGCGAGGCGATGTGCCGAAGCCCGGTGCTTTCGTCCCCGTAGGTGTTCAGAACGTTCTGCACCCGGCGATTGAGCAGGGAGGCAGCCGCGACGGCCAGAAGAATACACAGTAGCTGCCACCAATAGTGTGGCTCCTGGATCAGCCCCCACCATTCAATGGCCGTGTTCATCGCGCGCTCGGGCATCGTGCAATCCTTAATCGGGGTGGGAGCTTGGTGTTGTCAGTGTAGCACTAACGGCGCTTGGGACTTCCCGCAGCCCTCGGGGCAAGCACTCTGACCATCAAAGCCAGAGAGGCTCCCCAGATGGGGAGCAGGGCCCCGAGCAGCAGCAAGGCAATAAAGCCGAACAGGTCCGGGGCCTTCATCAGGGTGGTCATCAACGACTCCTGGTAATAAAAGAACCAGGGGTTGTCGGCCGGGAAGGCGTACTCATGCAGCCAATAAAAAACGGTGACCGGCCCCAATAGCCAGAGAGTCAGTGCGCCCACGGCCAACAGTATGGCGAGTATGGCGAGTACTTTTCTGGCCGGTGGCGGCTTGAGGCCTTGGCGGTAGCAGTAGAACAGCAGTCCGGCAAACATCAGGGCGGCAATGCTTCCAGCCCAATAGTAGTGATGTACCAGCCGGGCGACATCTTCCAGATGCACCACTTCCGGTGTGCGCATCAAGATTTCGGGCGTGCCATCGGCCAGGTGATACTGAATATCTGCCAGGCCCTCCCCCCGATTCTGAATTCCCCGAGTAATCTCACTGAAAAGACGTTGATGCTCGGCGTAGTCGGTGTGCTCAAAGTCGTCTTTGTAGTAATTCAGCGGCCCCATCTCCTGAATATGCTCATGAATATCCAGCGCCTGGTAGCCCCAGGCGTAGCCAAAATCTATTTGCGCCAACAGGTGCCAGGCCAGCAGGCTGGCGGCGAGAAAGTGGCAGAAAAACAGCAGTGGCCAGAGCGCGTAACGGTTGAACAGTGACATGCGAGCCTTCGTTTGATTATCAATCAACCGCTATCATGCCAAGAGTGGCGGTAAGAGTCACCCCGGCTTTGGTTTGTAGGAAAATTGAACGATCAGCAGCGCCGCCGCCAGCGCCCAGCCAGCACTGCTGAAAATGGTGGTCAATGACAGCTCCCTGTCGATCATGACCCCGATTACCACCGGGGAAACCGCGGTAGAGATGATCATCAGCGAGCTCATCAGCGAGCGGATCGACCCCAGCTTCGCAGTGCCGTAGACCTCCGCCCAGAGTGCTCCGCCCACCGGTGCTCCCGAGCCGATGGTCATGGCCAACAGAATCATAAAGGGCAATGCCAC
>REBY01000040.1 GCA_007692485.1 Pseudomonadaceae bacterium
GCCCTTCGTCAAAGCGCTTGGTGCGGCTGAAGCGTAACTCGCCGAGAAAGTCGCCGAGGTGGGTTAGCCGGTAGCTGCAGCGGTGCAGCGCCGGGTTGCCAAAGTCGAAGTTCAGTTGCTTGGCGTCGTGACGATATTCCAGACTGTCCAGCTCCAATGCCTGTTGCAAGGTGGCAAAGAACAGGCCGAGAATCTTGTCCATTTCCAGTGAGGTTTGTAGTAGCTGACTGAGGCTTTGCTGCAAATGGCCGGCAGTGGGGGCAGCATGGGTATGCACCGACTTGCTGGCTCGCGCAGTGGCCGACTTGATCTTCAGCCTGGCGCTGTCAAAGTCGATAGTGTTGCCGGAAGTGGAGTTCATCTGGTACCCCGTCAAAGTTGCTATTGATAGGGTTTATGCATGACCTGTGCCAAGTATGTAAAGTCCTTTAAAATTATAGGCTTGGCATTTTATCAAGGTTCAGGCGGCAGCTTTTTGCCGCCTGATGTCAGTCTAATGGCCCTGGCAGGGCGGCAGCTGTCAGAGATTTGGCTTACTGTGCGTCCAGCGCCTGGCCATTCACAGCGAGACTGTCACTACCAAGCAAATAGAGAAAAGCCGGCATGATATCCATGGGGGTTACCAACTTCGTTGGCTCTTCGCTCGGATAGGCTTCGGCGCGCATGGCTGTGCGGGTAGCGCCGGGGTTGATGCTGTTGACGCGAATCTTGCTGGTGCCGTCTTGTTCGTCGGCCAACACCTGCATAAAGCCTTCCAAAGCAAATTTGCTCACTGCGTAAGGTCCCCAGTATGCGCGTCCGGTTCGGCCTACACTGGAGGATACGCAAACAACCGAAGCGGCTTCGGCTGCTCGCAGCAGCGGCATCATTGCCCGGGTCAGCATGAAGGGCGCATTCAGATTGACCTGCATGACTTGCAGCCAGGCTTCGGGTTTGACCTGATCCATCAGTGTGCGGGGGCCCAGAACACCGGCGTTATGCACTAGACCATCCAGTTTGCCGAAGGTGTCAAACAGTTGGTCAGCCAGGTCGTCATAGTCTTTTTCGGTCGCGGTAAGCAGATCAAGCACGCACAGCCCGGGCTGCGGGTGGCCTGCTGCTTCAATGGCGTCATAGACGGCTTCCAGTTTGCCCAGGGTGCGGCCAACCAGGACAACGGTGGCGCCGTGGGCGGCGCAGCTCAAGGCGCAGGCTTTGCCGATGCCGTCACCCGCACCGGTAACCAGAATCACCTTGTCGCGCAGCAGGTCGGTAGGGGCTTGATAATCAAACATGAGATACCTCCGGTTGCCACTGCCGGGTCAGCCAGGGGCGCAATTCGGCAGCGTGAGAAATACTGTGATCAGCCAGCCAGCGTGTGGGATCATCACCGACTGGCAGGTAGCCATAAAGAGCGGCGATGGTTTGCATGCCGGCGGCACGGCCGGCATCAATATCACGTTGGTGGTCGCCAACAAACAGACTGCTGCTGGGGTCAATCGCCATTTCCTGGCAGGCTTTGAGCAGCGGCTCTGGGTGCGGCTTGGGGTGGCTGACCTGGTCCGGGCAGACCAGTGCGGCGCAGCGCTCTGACCAACCGACGGCCGCCAATAGGGGAATGCTGAAACGACTGAGCTTATTGGTTACCACGCCCCAGGGGATCTGTTCGGCATCCAGCCACTCGAGTAATTCAGGGATGCCGGGGAAGGGCTGAGTGTGCACGGCCAGTTGCTGCTCATAACGCAGCAGAAAGTCATCACGCAGGTCGTTGAAGCCGGGCGCATCCGGGCGCACGGAAAAGGCTGCGCACAGCATGCCGACCGAGCCATTGGAGACCTGTTGGCGAATCAGTTGCGCAGGGACTTCAGGTGCCGCACGCTCAATACGCATCTGTTCGATGATGCGGTAGAAATCTTCCACCGTGTCGAGCAAAGTGCCGTCGAGGTCAAAGAGTACGCCGCGTCGCATGGGTTAGGTGCCCCGCTGAAAGTGCATCATGTAATTGACGTCTACATTGGCTTCCAGTTTATACACCTTGGTCAGCGGGTTGTAGGTCAGCCCGGTAATGTCCTGAAGGTCCAGGCGTGCATCTCGAGCCCAGTTGCCCAGTTCGGCAGGGCGAATGAACTTGGCAAATTCATGAGTGCCGCGGGGTAGCAGGCGCAATACGTACTCGGCACCTACGATCGCGAACAGAAAGGATTTCGGGTTGCGGTTAATGGTCGAGAAGAACACTTGGCCGCCGGGCTTGACCAGTCGCGCACAGGCGGCGATCACCGAGGAGGGGTCGGGTACGTGTTCGAGCATTTCCAGGCAAGTGACGACGTCAAAGCTTTCCGGCTGCTCGGCTGCCAGCTCTTCGGCCGTGGTTTGCTGGTAATCAACCTCAACGCCGGATTCCAACTGATGTAGCCGGGCAACGGCCAGTGGTGCTTCACCCATATCGATACCGGTTACTTCGGCGCCGCGCTGAGCCATGGCTTCAGCCAGAATGCCGCCGCCGCAGCCAACATCCAGAATACGTTTGCCGGCCAGGCCGACGCGCTCATCAATCCAGTTGCAGCGCAGCGGATTGATTTCGTGCAGCGGGCGGAATTCGCTGTTGCGGTCCCACCAGCGACTGGCCAAGGCTTCGAATTTGGCGATTTCAGCACGATCAACATTAAGACTCATGACTATCTCCCTGCAAAATCTGTGGGGCCCAGTTGGCTGCTTCAGCGAGTACACGCTCCAGCGGCAAGGCGATCAATTGATGTTCGCGAACCTTGTCCCGACCAGCGATCCAGACATCTGATACCAGTGCAGCGGAACCTGTATACAGCAGTTGCGACACTGGATGGTAAACCGGCTGTTGGGCGGCGCCGGACAGATCAACGGCGATGACATCGGCGGATTTGCCGGGCTCGAGAGAGCCAATCTCGTCAGCCAGGCCCAATGCCCGGGCTCCCCCAAGGGTAGCCATATGCAGCGCAGCATCGGCGCCCAGTGCGGTAGGTTGGCCGCTGCTGGCTTTGGCCAGCAGGGCAGCTGTACGCAGCTCACCAAGCATGTCGAGGTCGTTGTTGCTGGCAGCGCCGTCGGTGCCCAGCGCAACGTTGACGCCGGCATCCAGTAGGCGCTGTACCGGGCAGAAGCCGCTGGCCAGCTTAAGGTTGGATTCGGGGCAATGGATCACCTGTACGGCATGGGCTTGCAGCAAAGCCAAGTCAGCATCATCGACCTGAGTCATATGGACGGCTTGCAGGCGGGGCCCGAGCAGGCCGAGATCGGCAAGTCGCTGGAGTGGCCTCTGGCCTCTGGCGGTAACAGCGTCACTGACTTCGCCGGCGGTTTCATGGATATGCATGTGGATCGGCATATCCAGCTCATCCGCCAGAGTGCAGACCCGGATCAGGGCCTCATCACCCACTGTATAAGGTGCATGAGGTCCAAAGGCAACACTGATCAACGGGTTATGACGCATATCATCACGCAGCTTGAGCCCCTTGTGGATGGCTTCATCGCTGTTTGCCGCGCCGGGTATCGGATTGTCAATGATTGGGAAAGCGACCTGGGCGCGCATGCCTGCCGTAAGTGCAACTTCTGCGGTCACTTCTGGGTAGAAATACATATCGGCGAAGCACGTCGTCCCGCCCAGCAGCATTTCAGCAATCGCCAGTTGACTGCCGCAGCGTACGAAATCCGGGGTTACCCAACGCGCTTCGGCAGGCCAGATGTGTTCCTGTAGCCAGGTCATCAAGGGCAGGTCATCCGCTAGACCGCGAAACAGCGTCATGGCAGCGTGGCCGTGTGCATTGACCAGGCCCGGAATCAACAGATGATGGGGCAGCTGACGGCGTTGGTGTGGGCGCAGATGCTGGGTCTGTTGCTGCGTCAGCAAAGCGACAATACGCCCGTCATGAATCACCAGGGCATGGTGTTCCAGTACCTGGCCCGCGGGCACTACGGGTGCGATCCAGCGCGCTTCAATGATCAGGTCGGGCTGCTCGGGTAGTGCGGTCATGGGTAATTCGTTCTGTATCATGCGCGGCAGTATAACCCTAGCCTTGAGCCCGTGCAGCGCATTAATAATGTCAGCGTATGGCAAAGCGGACAGGGCAGCGCCGGGCGCGCTATACTTGGCGGCTTTGCGCCTGCATGGGTGGGCGCTCGGTGGGAGTGGTATATGGCAGTTGAACCGGCAGTCTTGCGCGAGCAGTTTCAGGCCCTGGCTTGGTCCACGGACGGCTTGCGCTTGCTTGATCAGCGTCAGTTGCCGGGTAGTGAGAGCTATTTACTGTGCCGCAGTGCGCAAGAAGTGGCTGATGCCATCAACAACATGAGTGTTCGCGGTGCACCTGCGATTGGCATTGCGGCTGCTTACGGCATTGCGTTGGCGGCGCAAGAATTGGGTAGTAGTGATGATTGGGCCGCAGCGTTAGAGCCCAGTTTTACTTTGCTCGAAGGCACGCGGCCAACCGCCGTCAATCTGGCCTGGGCGCTGCGTATGATGCAGCAACAGTTACAGCGTCTGCCGGCAGATAGTGATGTGCCGGCGGCGCTGTTGGCATTTGCCCGGCAGATTCATGACAGTGACCGCGAAGCTAATCTGACCATGGGCCGGCTGGGCGCTCAGCAACTTCGCAAGTACGATAAAAGGCCGCAGCATGTGGTGACGCATTGTAATGCCGGTGCTCTGGCCACCGGCGGCTTTGGTACTGCGCTCGGGGTTATCCGCACGGCACATGCCGCCGGGCTGATCGAGAAGGTGCATGCCAATGAAACCCGGCCCTGGCTGCAGGGCTCGCGGCTGACGGCCTGGGAGCTGGTGCGTGAGGGTATTCCAGTGAGCTTGCAGGCCGATCTGGCTGTAGGTCATCTGATGAAGGAGCAGTCGGTGTCCTGGGTGATTGTCGGGGCTGACCGGATTGCCGCCAATGGTGATGTGGTCAACAAGATTGGCACCTATTCACTTGCCGTGCTGGCCATGCACCATGGGGTGCGCTTTATGGTGGTCGCGCCGAGCTCAACCATTGATATGCAGCTGGAAAACGGTGATCTGATTCCTTTGGAAGAGCGCGATGCTGACGAGCTGCTCATAGTGGGTAATCGCCAGTTGGATACGGGTGCTGACGTGTTCAATCCGGTATTTGACGTCACTCCGGCGGACCTGATTGATGTAATTGTCACCGAAAAAGGGATTATCGAGCGGCCGGATGCGCGCAAGCTGGCCGATCTGATGAGTCGCCAACGACTTCATTGATTGGCCTGGGGCGGCTGCCTCTTTGTATCCGTTGTGGTATGCTGCTGGGCTTTGATCGGGCCCTGCCGGAGCGCCCTGTCAGCCCAGCTGACGGCGACCCTGCAAGCCTTTTTTTAGCGCGAACCAAGGTTATCTGGCAGCTACCGAATGCCGACTATAAAAGGAATGCCGTTTCATGGGTGAACTGGCCAAAGAAATCCTTCCCGTCAATATCGAAGATGAACTCAAGCAGTCCTACCTCGATTACGCCATGAGCGTAATTGTCGGTCGGGCCCTGCCGGATGTGCGGGACGGCCTCAAGCCGGTGCATCGCCGCGTCCTGTTCGCCATGAGCGAGTTGAAAAACGACTGGAACAAGCCGTACAAGAAATCGGCGCGTGTGGTCGGTGATGTCATCGGTAAATATCACCCGCATGGTGATTCGGCGGTCTATGACACCATCGTTCGTATGGCGCAGCCGTTCTCTCTGCGTTACTTGCTGGTTGATGGTCAGGGCAACTTCGGTTCCGTGGATGGCGATAACGCAGCTGCCATGCGTTACACCGAAGTGCGCATGTCCAAGCTCGCGCACGAATTGTTGGCGGATCTCGACAAGGAAACCGTTGACTGGGTGCCCAACTATGACGGCACCGAGCAAATTCCAGCGGTCATGCCGACAAAAATCCCCAACCTGTTGATCAACGGCTCCAGCGGTATTGCCGTGGGTATGGCGACCAATATTCCGCCGCACAACCTGACCGAAGTGATCAATGGCTGCCTGGCGCTGATTGCCGACCCTGAGCTGGATATTGACCAGCTGATGGAATATATCCCCGGTCCGGACTTCCCGACCGCTGCCATCATCAATGGCCGCGCTGGTATCGTTGAAGCCTATCGCACGGGCCGTGGCCGCATCTACGTGCGTGCGCGCTGCGAAATCGAGGATATCGACAAGGTTGGCGGGCGTCAGCAGATCATCATTTCTGAATTGCCTTACCAGTTGAACAAGGCACGGCTGATCGAGAAGATTGCTGAGCTGGTCAAAGAAAAGAAAATCGAAGGCATTTCCGAGTTACGCGATGAGTCCGACAAGGATGGTATTCGCGTGGTCATCGAGCTGCGTCGTGGTGAAGTGGCCGAGGTGGTATTGAATAACCTCTATGCCCAGACTCAGATGCAGGGCGTGTTCGGCATCAATATTGTCGGTCTGCTGGACGGCCAGCCGCGTATTCTCAACCTGAAAGAACTGCTTGAAGCCTTTATTCGCCATCGCCGCGAAGTCGTTACCCGGCGCACCGTGTTCGAATTGCGCAAGGCGCGTGAGCGCGGTCACATCCTGGAAGGTCAGGCGGTTGCGCTGTCCAATATTGACCCGGTGATCGCGCTGATTAAAGCCTCGGATTCACCCGCTCAAGCTAAAGAACGCTTGCTGGCTACCGCCTGGGAGCCGGGCACTGTGGTCGAGATGGTCGAGCGCGCGGGTGCCGAATCTTGCCGCCCGGAAGGCCTGGATGAGGCTTTCGGCTTGCGCGAAGGGAAATATTACCTGTCGCCCGAGCAGGCTCAGGCAATCCTCGAGTTGCGCTTGCACCGCCTCACCGGGTTGGAGCATGAAAAACTGCTCAGCGAGTACCAGGAGATTCTGCAGCAGATCGGCGAGTTGCTGCGCATCCTTAACAGCCAGCAACGCTTGATGGAAGTCATCGTTGAAGAGCTGGAAGAGATCAAGACCAATTTTGGTGATGAGCGTCGCACCGAAATCGTTGCCTCACGCCTGGATCTGACGGTCGCTGACCTGATTACCGAAGAAGACCGGGTAGTCACCATCTCCCACGGTGGCTATGCCAAGAGCCAGCCGCTGACCGACTACCAGGCCCAGCGCCGGGGCGGTCGTGGTAAGGCAGCTACCGGGGTGAAAGACGAAGATTATGTTGAGCACCTGCTGGTGGCTCACAGTCATACCACGCTGCTGTTGTTCTCCAGTCGCGGCAAGGTCTACTGGCTGAAAACCTACGAAATACCGGAAGCATCACGGACCGCCAGGGGGCGCCCGCTGGTCAACTTGTTGCCGTTGGAAGAGGGCGAATACATCAGCGCCATGTTGCCCGTGGATGAATATACCGAAGGCTGGTTCATCTTTATGGCCACAGCCAAAGGCACGGTGAAGAAAACCCCGTTGGTGCAGTTCAGTCGTCAGCGCAGCGTTGGTTTGATCGCGCTGGACCTGGAGGAAGGTGACCGCCTGATCGCTGCTGCCCTGACCAATGGTGAGCGTGAAGTCATGCTGTTCTCTGACGGCGGCAAGGTAACGCGCTTCAAGGAAACCGATGTGCGTGCCATGGGTCGAACTGCGCGCGGTGTGCGTGGCATGCGTCTGGCCGAGGGCCAGAGCCTGATTTCCATGCTGATTGCCGAGCCAGGTTGCGACATTCTTACTGCTTCCGAACATGGCTTCGGTAAGCGCACGGCGGTCGAAGATTTTCCCCAGTACAAACGGGGTGGTCAGGGTGTGATTGCCATGGTGACCAGTGAGCGCAACGGCGCTCTGGTCCGTGCGATACAAGTTGTGGAAGGTGATGAGGTGATGCTGATCTCCGACCAGGGCACTCTGGTACGTACTCGCATCAGTGAAGTCTCCCGTCTGTCGCGCAACACTCAGGGTGTGACTCTGATCAAGCTGGGCAACGGCGAGAAGCTGGTTGGTGTGGAGCGTGTGCAGGAGCCCGAGGATGACGGCCTGGATGCAGAGGATGCCGAGGTGGCCGACGCCGACGTGGTAGTAGACGATAATGCCGAGGCCGCATCCGGCCCCGCGGATGAGCAGGAGTAAGCAGAGCGTGAGCAAGCGGCTGTTCAACTTTTGTGCCGGCCCGGCTGCCCTGCCGGAGGCTGTCTTGCAGCAAGCTCAGCGTGAGCTGCTGGACTGGCAGGGTAAAGGCCTGTCGGTGATGGAAATGAGTCACCGCAGTGACGAGTTTGTCAGTGTGGCGGAAACCGCTGAGCAGGACCTGCGTGATTTGCTCGGCATTGCCGACAATTACAAGGTTCTCTTCCTGCAAGGGGGGGCGAGTCAGCAGTTCGCGCAAATTCCTTTGAACTTGCTGCCCGACGGCGGCAAGGCTGACTATATCGATACCGGCATCTGGTCGGCCAAAGCCATAGAGGAAGCCAGCCGCTTCGGCAATGTGCATGTTGCGGCCAGTGCCAAAGGCCATGACTATTTTGCCATTCCGGGCCAGAACGACTGGCAACTGTCGGCGGATGCGGCTTATGTACATTACACACCTAATGAAACCATTGGCGGGTTGGAGTTCAACTGGATTCCGGATGTCGGTGATACGCCGCTGATTGCTGATATGTCCTCGACTATTCTGTCGCGCCCATTGGATATCAACCGTTTTGGCATGATCTACGCGGGTGCGCAGAAAAACATCGGCCCCAGTGGGTTGGTGGTAGTGATCATCCGTGAAGACTTGCTGGGTCGCGCGCGTGCATCCTGCCCGACTATGCTGGATTACAGTGTGGCAGCGAAGAATGCCTCGATGTACAACACGCCGCCAACTTTTGCCTGGTATCTGTCCGGGCTGATCTTTCAATGGATCAAGCAGCAGGGCGGGCTCGAGGCTATGCAGCGTATTAACGACAGCAAGCAGCGCACCCTATACGCGGCCATAGATGGCAGCGAGCTTTACAGTAATCCGATCAATTTGGCGGATCGGTCGTGGATGAATATTCCCTTCCGTCTGGCCGATGACCGTCTCGACAAACCTTTTCTGGCGGGTGCTGGCGAGCGCGGTTTGCTGAACCTGAAAGGCCACCGCTCGGTCGGTGGCATGCGTGCTTCCATCTATAATGCCGTGCCGCAAGCGGCGGTAGATGCCCTGGTGGCCTATATGGCTGAATTCGAGCAGCAACACGGTTGATGCCCCATGTCCGATGAAACCCAACTGCAGGCGCTGCGCAAGCGCATCGATACTATCGATGAGAAAATTCTCGAACTGATCAGTGAGCGTGCCCAGTGCGCGCAAACGGTGGCTCAGGTTAAGCAGAAGGCACTGCCGTCAGGCCAGGCGCCGGTGTTCTATCGCCCCGAGCGTGAGGCCTGGGTGCTCAAGCACATCATGGATTTGAACCCCGGCCCGCTGGATAACGAAGAAATGGCGCGCCTGTTCCGCGAGATCATGTCGGCCTGCCTGGCGCTGGAACAGCCGCTGCAAGTCGCGTATCTGGGGCCGGAGGGCACCTTTACCCAGGCTGCTGCGCTGAAGCATTTCGGTCATTCAGTGATCAGTGTACCCATGGCCGCGATTGACGAAATTTTTCGCGAAGTGGCTGCCGGTGCTGTGCAGTTTGGTGTCGTGCCGGTAGAAAACTCTACCGAGGGGGCAATCAACCACACACTGGACAGTTTTCACGAGCACGATATGGTGATCTGCGGTGAAGTCGAGCTGCGTATCCACCATCATCTGTTGGTGGGTGAGAATACCCAAACCGGCAAGATTTCCCGTGTGTATTCCCATGCCCAGTCGTTGGCCCAGTGCCGCAAATGGCTGGATGCACATTATCCGAATGTCGAGCGGGTCGCGGTGGCGAGTAATGCTGATGCCGCCAAGCGGGTCAAGGGTGAGTGGAATTCCGCTGCCATTGCTGGCGATATGGCTGCCGAGCTTTACGGGCTGACTCGGCTGGCCGAGAAAATCGAAGACCGCCCAGATAATTCCACCCGTTTTCTGATCATCGGCAATCAGTCGGTGCCGGCTACCGGGGATGACAAAACCTCGATTATTGTTTCCATGCGCAACAAGCCTGGCGCCTTGCATCACTTGCTTGAACCGTTCCACAGCAATGGCATCGATCTGACGCGCATCGAGACCCGGCCGTCGCGCAGTGGCAAGTGGACCTATGTGTTTTTTATCGACTTTTGTGGCCACCACTCAGATCCGTTGATCAAGGATGTGCTGGAAAAGATCGCCGATGAATCTGTGGCGCTGAAAGTGTTAGGGTCCTATCCAAAAGCAGTACTCTGAATCCTGGCAACAAGCCTTAAGCTGCAAGTAACTGCAGTGGGGTGTGACTTGGGGCTTGTCGCTCATAGCTTGAGGCTTGTTTTATGACGTGTGACTATCTGAGCCTGGCGTTGCCGGGTGTGCAACAGCTCTCGCCCTATGTGCCGGGCAAGCCGGTGGACGAGCTGGCGCGTGAATTAGGTTTGCGCGCGGCCGACATCGTCAAGCTGGCCAGCAATGAGAACCCGCTGGGCCCCAGCCCTGCTGCACTGGAAGCCATTCAGGCTGCTTTGCCGGACTTGACGCGTTACCCTGACGGTAATGGTTTCGTACTCAAGCAGGCGCTGGCGGCGCACTATGGCGTTGATATGGATATGCTGGTGCTGGGTAACGGCTCGAATGACATTCTCGAGCTGCTGGCGCGTGCCTTTGTAACGCCTGAGGATGACGTGCTGTTCAGTGCTCATGCCTTTGCCGTTTACCCGCTGGTCACCCAGGCGATCGGTGCTCGACCTGTCGTGGTTCCAGCACGAGATTGGGGCCATGACCTGGCTGCGATGGCGGCGGCTATTACGCCGGCCACCAAGCTGATCTTTATTGCCAACCCGAACAATCCGACCGGAACCTGGGTTGAGCGTAATGAGCTGGATACCTTCTTGGCGCAAGTGCCGGAGCAGGTGCTGGTGGTGCTGGATGAGGCCTATACGGAATATGTCACCGATGCAGGCTTCCCCAATGGGTTGGACTATCTGCGTCAGTACCCCAACGTGATTGTCTCGCGTACCTTCTCCAAGGCTTATGGCTTGGCGGCACTGCGCATTGGCTTTGCTGTCTGCCAGCCAGTCATCGCTGATGTGCTTAACCGGGTGCGCCAGCCGTTCAATGCCAACAGCCTGGCACTGGCGGCGGCGACTGCCGCGCTGGGGGATAGTGAGTACCTGCACACGAGTCGCACTATCAATCAGCAGGGTATGGCGCAAATCGAAGCCGGTCTGAGCAAGTTGGGTCTGAGTTGGATTCCTTCGCGCGGCAATTTTATTGCGGTTGACCTGGGTCGCGATGCCGGTCCGGTGTATCAGGCATTGCTGCGGGCAGGGGTTATTGTGCGGCCGGTAGCCGGCTACGGTATGCCGCAGCACTTGCGTGTATCCATTGGTGTGGCAGAAGAGAATCAGCGCTTCCTGCTGGCGCTGGAGCAGGTATTGGCAGGTGAGTAATGTCATGCCGGTGTCATCAGAGCAGCCGACAATGAGTCGCCTGACGGTGATCGGGCTGGGCCTGATTGGTGGCTCTCTGGCTAAAGGTGCGCGCGAATCCGGACTGTTTCGTGAGGTAGTGGGTTGCGATCCGGATGCGACTGCCCGGCGCATGGCCATTCCTCTGGGCGTGGTCGATCAGGTCACCGATGATTTGGCTGAGGCGGTACGCGGCGCCGATGTGATTGTGCTCGCCGTGCCAGTCTTGGCCATGGAGCAGGTGCTGAGTGATCTGGCGGTATTGGATCTGGGGGCGGCGGTACTGACTGACGTCGGCAGTACCAAGGGAGCGGTTGTCGCTGCGGTGGAAAAGGCTTTTGGTCAGATCCCCAGCCGTTTTGTCCCCGGCCACCCGATAGCCGGCTCGGAAAAAAGCGGCGTAGAAGCTGCCCGCGCCGATCTGTTTTATCGGCATAAGGTGATTCTGACTCCGCTGGAACAGACCAGTGAGCAAGCGGTAGGCCTGGTGCAACGGTTATGGCGCGCGGTGGGTGCCGATGTGGAAAGTATGCCGTTGGCCGATCATGATGAGGTACTGGCGGCGACTAGCCATTTGCCGCACCTGTTGGCGTTTTCATTGGTGGATACACTGGCTGGGCGCAGTGAGAATCTGGAAATTTTCCGTTATGCCGCCGGCGGATTTCGCGACTTTACCCGCATTGCTGCCAGTGATCCGGTGATGTGGCGTGATGTTTTTTTGGCCAACCGTGACGCTGTGTTACGTAGCCTGGATGCCTTTACCCGTGATTTGGCGCGATTGCGCACGGCCGTTGATGAGGGTGATGCGAAAACCTTGCTTGGCGTTTTTACCCGGGCCAAATCAGCCCGTGAACATTTCAGTACCATTCTGGCCCGCAGGGCGTATATGGAACCTATGCAAACTCAAATGATCAACTTTATTGCTCGCCCCGGCGGCCAGGTTACTGGCCGAGCGCGGGTTCCCGGCGACAAATCAATTTCTCACCGCTCAATCATGCTGGGCTCACTGGCTGAAGGTGTGACCCAGGTCGAGGGCTTTCTCGAGGGTGAGGACAGCCTGGCGACCTTGCAAGCGTTTCGCGATATGGGGGTGGTGATTGAAGGTCCTCATCACGGTCGCGTCACCATTAATGGCGTTGGACTGAACGGCCTCAAGGCACCGCCGGGCCCGCTGTATGTTGGCAACTCTGGCACCTCAATGCGTCTGTTGGCTGGCTTGCTGGCTGGGCAGGCGTTTGACAGCGTGCTGACCGGCGATGCCTCGCTGTCCAAGCGACCTATGGCGCGGGTGGCCAAGCCGCTGCGTGAGATGGGGGCGCAAATCGAGACGGCCAATGAAGGACGGCCGCCGCTGCGTATTACCGGCGATAGCATGCTCATGGGTATGGATTACGCTATGCCGATGGCCAGTGCACAGGTCAAGTCCTGCCTGTTGTTAGCCGGGCTGTATGCGCGGGGTAATACCTCGGTCACCGAACCGGCGCCAACGCGTGATCATACCGAGCGGATGCTCAAGGGCTTTGGTTATCCGGTCGAAGTCGATGGATCAAGGGTCACGATTGAGCCCGGGCATAAGTTGACGGCGGGCAAAATTGATGTGCCGGCAGATATTTCTTCAGCCGCCTTCTTTATGGTTGCGGCCAGTATTACGCCGGATGCTGACCTGACTCTAGAGCACGTGGGCATTAACCCCACGCGAGTCGGCGTCATCAATATTCTGCGCGCCATGGGCGGCAACCTCGAATTACTTAACGAGCGTGAGGTTGGTGGCGAACCGGTTGCGGATATCCGCGTGCGGCACGCTGTTCTCAAAGGGATTGAAATTCCGGTTGATCAGGTGCCCCTGGCCATCGATGAGTTTCCGGTACTTTTTGTTGCCGCCGCCTGTGCCGAGGGTAAGACCATTTTGCGCGGTGCTGAAGAGCTGCGGGTGAAAGAGTCCGATCGTATTCAGGTCATGGCTGATGGTCTGCAGGCGTTGGGAATTAGTGCCGAGCCCACGCCGGATGGCATCATCATTCACGGCGGTTCAATCCATGGTGGTGAAGTGGAAAGCCATGATGATCACCGCATTGCCATGTCCTTCAGTGTGGCTGCGCTGCGGGCGCAGGGCGAGATTCGTATCCGCAATTGCGCCAATGTAGCGACATCTTTCCCCGGTTTTGTCGAGCTGGCCCAGTCGGTAGGCATGCAGCTGGAAGTTGAGGAGACGGTGTGACGGATTCTGAATTGATCCCGGTAATCACTATTGACGGGCCCGGCGGTTCGGGCAAGGGCACCATCGCTGGTCTGTTGGCTGAGCGGCTGGGCTGGAACTTGCTGGATTCGGGCGCGTTGTATCGATTACTGGCCTTTGCCGCCGAGAATCATGGTGTTGAGCTGGATAATCAGGCGGCACTGGTTCGGCTGGCCAGCTATCTGGATGTGCAGTTCGTGCCGGCCAATGACAATCAGGAGCAGCGGGTGATTCTTGAGGGCGAAGATGTCAGTCGCTCGATTCGCAATGAGCGCGTGGGCGCTGGAGCCTCTCGTGTGGCAGCTATTCCAGCTGTGCGCGATGCCCTGCTGGAGCGTCAGCGAGCATTTCGTGAAACACCGGGCCTAGTGGCCGATGGTCGCGATATGGGGACTGTGGTGTTCACCGATGCGCCACTCAAGGTGTTTTTGACCGCCAGCGCCAGCGAGCGTGCCAATCGTCGCCATCGACAGTTGCTGGGGAAGGGCGAAAATGCTAATCTGGCGAGTCTTCTCGATGAGATTGTGGCGCGTGATGAGCGTGACATGAATCGCAGTGTGGCACCGCTGGTTCCGGCCGCTGATGCCTTGCAGATTGATTCAACCAGTCTGTCGATTGAAGAAGTACTTGAAACAGTGATGACCGAAGCGCGCAAGCGCGATCTGTTGAACTGATCAGGACGGGTTTGCAGCAGGTAATCAGCGCCACTGCTGCGGGCTTCAACTAACCAACCCACGCAAGCTGATGGCGTGGCGGGTGTGTGACTGCACGACGCGCGTAACTCGCGGTCCGGCGGTTGCCACCTTTACTGACATTTACAGGAATCCAAATGAGCGAAAGCTTTGCCGAACTTTTTGAAGAAAGCC
>REBY01000066.1 GCA_007692485.1 Pseudomonadaceae bacterium
CGTTGCAGCGCAAGGCTTGCAGGATTTACTCATAACGTTATTATTGACCCTATGACAACGACACAGACCCTCTCTCGACCAAGATCCATTGCCCGGCAACAACCGGTAGCGATGGTTGCTGTGTGGGCGTGGTTTGGCTTTGGCTTTTATTATCGCCAGAGTTCGGGCCGCCTGTGTTTTAGTTAAACCTGTTTGACAGGATGGCAGCCCGGACTAACCAGGCTGCCACCGGAGTGAAAAACCCCGACTGGTAGCCCAGCCGGGGTTTTTCATTTTCGGACCCAAGGAATAACCAACGTATGACTGCAATGACCGCTTCGGCGCTGAAGCCAGCCGCTTCCAGCGCCACTTTGAACCCGCCAGAGCCAGTGCGAACCAGCCAGCCGCTGCCCAGTGCCGCGCATTTACGCAAGCAACTACCGCTGATGCCGGCGCTGGCGGCGCAAATACAGCAGCAACGCCAGCAGGTGCGCGATATCGTGCACGGCCAGGATGATCGTCTGTTAGTGGTGGTCGGGCCCTGCTCGATTCATGATGAGCACGCCGCACTGACCTATGCCGAACATCTTGCAGGACTGGCGGATGACGTCGCCGATCAGTTGATGCTGGTGATGCGCGCCTACGTGGAAAAGCCACGCACCACGGTAGGCTGGAAGGGGTTGTTGTACGACCCTGAGCGCAACGGCAGTGGCGATATGGCACAGGGACTGCAACGCTCGCGGCAATTGCTGCTTGAGCTGGCGGCCATGGGGTTGCCAGTAGCTACCGAAGCGCTGAACCCGCTGGCGATGCATTACCTGGATGACCTGGTCAGCTGGACGGCGGTGGGTGCGCGCACGACCGAATCGCAGATTCACCGCGAGATGGTGAGTGGTTTGCCGATGCCGACCGGTTTCAAGAATGGCACCGATGGCGGTGTGCAGACTGCGATTAACGCGATGCAGTCAGCGGCACACAGCCATCACCACCTGGGGCTCTGTGATCAGGGGCAGCCAGCCATGCTGTTGACACCGGGTAATGCGGATACGCATTTAGTACTGCGCGGCGGCCGCGGCATGACCAACTACGATGCCGGCAGTATTAATGCAGCCATTGCGGCCCTGACATCAGCCGGAGTAAGCCCGGCGGTCATGGTGGATTGCAGTCACGATAACGCGCAAAAGCAGCATCAGCGCCAAGTAATGATTGCCCAGCAGGTTGTTGCGCAGCGCCGGTCAGGCAATACGGCAATCCGTGGGTTGATGCTGGAAAGTTTCTTGCAACCAGGCCGGCAGAATGACACGGGCGAGCTAATCTTCGGTTGTTCGCTGACAGACCCTTGCTTGGGCTGGGAAGATACGGAAAGGTTGATTCGACAGCTGGCGGAGTAACGTCTGACGGGCCGCAAGCGCGGCCCGCAAGGGAGGGGAGGTTAGTGCTTGGCGTCTGCGGCTTCCTGCTGTTCACGCTTGTTGTTGCGCTGTACCTGTTGCGAGAGTTCGATGATTTGCTCGCGCATCCAGCGGTTGGCTGGATCCTGATCGGTACTTTCATGCCAAAACAGATGGGTCTCAATCGCGGGTACGTCGGTAATCGGCAGGCTGACCCAGTGCAGATTGTGGCGACGGGCGAAACGCTCATGCACAGTCATGACCATATCGGTGGATTCGAGCACCAGTGGGGCCATCTGGTAGTGCTGTGAACGCAGCATGACGCGGCGCTGCAAGCCCATTTTACCCAGTGACAGGTCGACATGGCCGAGCCCGTTGCGGCGGCTGGAGATATGGATATGTGACTGCGCCAAGTACTCATCGAGGCTGATACTGTCTTTATTGGCCAGCGGGTGATCCTTGCGCATGACGCAGACGTGGCGGTCTTCGAACAGCTTGACATGACGAACCTGGGTGTCGGTATTCAAGGGTGCGTCAATAGCAAAGTCGAGACGGCCGGCGGCCAGTTCTTTGGTAGTTTCCCGGCGCTTGGTCAGAAAGCTGTCAAGGTTGATGCCTGGTGCGAGGCGACGAATACGCGCTACCAGGTGCGGCAAGATGACCGCTTCAGTCAGGTCGGTCATGCTGATACGGTAGGTCTTAGTCGCTTGTTCAGGAACAAAGCTACGGCTTTCCTGTACCGAAACGCGGAGCAACTGCAAGGCGTTACGCACCGGCGTGATGATATTTTGTGCCATTGGCGTGGGCACCATGCCTTGAGCCGTGCGCACGAACAGCGGGTCGTTGAAGGTTTCGCGCAAGCGGGCAAGGGCGTTGCTGACCGCTGGCTGAGTGATGCCGACGATTTGTCCGGCACGGGTCAGGTTGGCCTCGGTGTAGATAGCATCAAAGACAATAAACAGGTTGAGGTCCACTTTACTGAGGTTCATCGCAACTTCCTTAACGGGGTAGATTGGCTCAGGGCAGCAAGCAGCCAAGTATATATCGCTTATGAATCTTTATACACGCCAAAAATAGGTTAGATAAATCGGGGCGGCTCATCTAGAGTTTCCCATGACGATGTCAATACACGTTTTACCATTTGCACGACACTCAAAAAAGGCGGTCATCATGGATTTCGGATATTCCCCCAAAGTAAAAGAACTGCGTGAGCGCGTTGATGCGTTCATGCAGGAGCATGTGTTCCCTAACGAGCATGTGTTTGAGCAGCAGGTTGCCGAGGGTGACCGCTGGCAGCCCACGGCTATTGTCGAAGAGCTGAAAGAAAAAGCCAAAGCAGCTGGCCTGTGGAACCTCTTTCTGCCCGAGTCCGAGCTGGGCGCTGGCCTGACCAACGTTGAATACGCGCCTCTGGCTGAGCTTATGGGTCGCTCGCACATTGGTTCTGAAGTGTTCAACTGCAGCGCGCCGGACACCGGCAATATGGAAGTACTGGTCCGTTACGGTACTGAAGAGCACAAGGAAAAGTGGCTCAAGCCGCTGCTGGCTGGCGAGATTCGCTCCTGCTTCGGTATGACCGAGCCGGGCGTTGCTTCTTCTGATGCAACCAACATGCAGGCCCGTGCTGTGCGTGAAGGTGACGAGTGGGTCATCAACGGCAGCAAGTGGTGGACTTCCGGTGCCTGTGATCCGCGCTGCAAGATCATGATCTTCATGGGTCTGACCAATCCCGATGCGCCGCGTCACCAGCAGCACTCGATGATTCTGGTACCGATGGACTCTCCTGGCCTGAAAATCGAGCGGCATCTGCCGGTGTTTGGCTATGATGATGCACCGCATGGTCATGCTGAAGTTACCTTCAAGGATGTGCGCGTTCCCTACAGCAATGTACTGCTGGGTGAAGGTCGTGGCTTTGAAATTGCTCAGGGTCGCCTTGGGCCAGGCCGTATCCACCATTGCATGCGTTCTATCGGTTGTGCCGAGCGTGCTCTGGCATTGATGTGCAAGCGTTCTACCGAGCGTGAAGCCTTTGGTCGCCCGCTGGCTCGCCTGGGTGGCAACATTGACCTGATTGCCGATTCACGGATTGAAATCAACCAGGCCCGTCTGCTGACGCTGAACGCGGCCTACATGATGGATACCGTGGGTAACAAGGTCGCCAAGAGCGAAATTGCCCAGATCAAGGTAGTGGCGCCGAATATTGCCCTGCGCGTGATTGACCGGGCGATTCAGATGCATGGTGGTGGTGGTGTGTCGGAAGACTTCCCGTTGGCCTACATGTATGCGATGCAGCGTACCCTGCGTCTGGCCGATGGTCCGGATGAGGTACACCGTGCTTCGATCGGCAAGATCGAGCTGGGCCGGATGTTGCCGCCAAGCCGCTAAGGCTGAAAGGTACGAAAAACCCGCTCCCGCAGAGCGGGTTTTTTGTGCGCGGGATTCGGGGATTAGAGCAGGAGGGTAGGGCAGGCCGGCTGGCTGCTGCCCACAAACACGACAGATTAACGCGCGCGGTAAGTAATCCGGCCCTTGGTCAGGTCGTAGGGCGTCAATTCAACGCGTACTTTGTCGCCGGTCAGGATGCGAATGTAGTTTTTGCGCATTTTGCCGGAGATATGAGCAGTCACGACATGGCCGTTTTCCAGCTCGACACGGAACATGGTGTTCGGCAGTGTGTCGATGATGGTGCCTTCCATTTCAATGCTGTCTTCTTTTGCCATTAAGCAGAAACCTCAAGTCAATTCAATCAAGTAGCGGGTTGAACCGGGCCAGAAGGGTGGCCGCTGGCAGTCTGTACCCGCGAAAAAGGTGAGCAATTGTGCCTGAAAAGGCGCCGATCGCCAAGTTTCAACGCTAATTAATCGTGAGTAGAGGCCTGGGGAGGGTTCTTAGATGGTTATCCAGCGCTGATTAACCAACATTTCCAGCGGTCGGTATTCGGTTTTGTAATTCATCTTGCGACATTCCTTGATCCAATAACCGAGATAGAGTGACGGCAATCCTTGCCGCCGGGCTTCTTCAATTTGCCATAGGATGGCAAAACGGCCCAGGCTGCGGCGGTCGTGTTCGGGGGCGAAGAAGGTATAGACCGCTGAGAGACCGTTTTCCATGACGTCGGTGACCGCAACGGCAATCAACTCATCTTCCAGCCGGCATTCAAAGAAGCGGGTAAAGCTGTGTTCACGCACCAGAAAGGATTCAAACTGTTCACGACTGGGTGGATACATATCGCCATCGGCATGCCGTTGTTCGATATAGCGGGCGAACAAGGCGTAGTGTTCGGCGTTGAAGCAGGCGGGTACCTGGTTGACCTGGACGTCCTGGTTCCGTTTGAGAATGCGCCTTTGTTGCTTGTTTGGGGCAAAGCGGGCAACAGGAATGCGCACGGCAATACAGGCGCTGCAGTTCGCGCAATGCGGGCGATACAGGTGATCGCCACTGCGGCGGAAGCCAAGGTCAGACAGGCGGCTGTAGGTGCCCAGGTCAATGCTTTGTTGTGGATCCAGGAACAAGGTCGTCGCACGCTCATCCGGCAGGTAGCTGCAGGTATGCGGTTGGGTGGCAAAAAATTTTAGCTGGGCCAGATTGGTCATGATCGGACGAGACGGTGATGTTGTTGTCGATTCAGTATAGAGCGGGCAGGCAGGCGATGACAAAGTCTGCGCGGTTTTTTTCCAGCGTTAGCCTTGTTGCCAGTAATCCGGGGCGCCTGGCGGGCACAGTCGCGATAGTTGTTGCAGGAAGTCATGACGAGACATGGCCTGCGCGCCAAGGCTGAACAGGTGATCCGTCGGCATCTGGCAGTCAATCAGGGCGAAGCCGCAGTCGCCCAGCTTGCGTACCAAGTGGATAAAGGCGGTTTTCGAGGCATTGGTTTGCCAGCTGAACATGGATTCACCGAAAAATACCCGCCCAAGCGCAACGCCGTAGAGGCCGCCGACAAGCTGGCCTTGCTGCCAGACTTCGACCGAGTGGGCGATGCCAAGGTGGTGCAGGGCGGTATAGGCGGCCTGCATATCGTCGGTGATCCAGGTGTCTTCGGCGTAGCTGCGTGGTGCCGCGCAAGCCTCAATAACTGAGCTGAAATTCTGGTCAAAGGTGACTGCAAAATCAGTCTTGCGTAGAAATTTCTGCATGCTGCGGGATACATGCAGGCTCTCAGGGGTCACAACGGTGCGCGGATCGGGACACCACCAGAGTAGTGGTTGGTCATCCTGATACCAAGGGAATATGCCTTGGCGGTAAGCGTTGATCAGTCGTTGCGGACGCAGATCACCACCGAGTGCGATCAGGCCATTGGGGTCTTCCAGCGCATGCTCTGGTGGCGGGAAGCGCAGATCGTCGGGTTCGAGCCAGGTCAGGCGCTGGACTTGCTGCTGGGACATGGGCGTATATCGGCCAGAGTGAGTTGCATGGTTTATAAAGAAGAGCTTATAAGTTATTGTCTTGCAAATAAATAGCTTTAGGGTTTGAGCCTGTGTGAGCAACACATGCAGAACTCACCCGACTCACCGTACAATAGTGACTGATCCAAAACAGGGAATCAGGTTTTGAAAGCATCAAAGACAGCTAAATCCAATCCGCCGCACCCGGCCTGGCGTGAGCAACTCAGCTTGCGCCTGCGCGAGGGTGCGTTGCTGGCGATGATCGCTTTATGCCTTTATCTGTGCATGGCGCTGTTTACCTATAGCCCGGAAGACCCGGGCTGGACGCGCAGCGGTGATGTCAGCCAGGTGCAGAATGCAGGCGGGCGAATGGGTTCCTGGATTGCCGATATTCTGTTGTTGTCGCTGGGTTACCTGGCCTTCCTGTTTCCCTTGATTGTCGGGCTCAAGGTTTGGCAGATGTTCCGCCGTCGGCACCAGCCTCTGGTCTGGAATGGTTGGTTGTTTTCCTGGCGGCTGATCGGTTTTGTGCTGACCCTGTTCGCAGGTACCGCTCTGGCAGCCCTGCACGGTGGGGCGCCAGCAAGTTTCCCTGAGGGCGCTGGTGCCGGCGGCATTTTGGGCGAGTTGCTGCGCCAGTTGAGCTATCCCGTATTGAATATGCAGGGCAGTACCTTGGTGTTCCTGACTCTGTTCCTGTTTGGCATCACCATTTTTACCAACCTGTCCTGGTTCCGGGTTATGGATCTGACTGGCCGGATTGTGCTGGATCTATTTGATTTGGTACGCCGTGGCTGGGCGGCCTGGATGGCTCGCCGCCAAGGCCGCAAGGTCGCCTCGACTTCGGCGCCGCGCCGTGAGCCGGTAGACAGCGCTGAATCCAAGCGTCTGGGCGAAGCGTCCAGAGCCCAGCGCCAGGAAGCACTGGCGCGGCATCGGGCTGAACAGGAAAACCGCAAGGCACCAGAAATTGTCCCCCCGGATACCAAACCTGTGGAAGCCAGTGTGCGGGCGCAGAAAGAGAAGCAGTCCAGCCTGTTCTCCGGGGTTCAGCCCGGGTCGTTGCCGCCCATTGGTTTGCTGGATGCGCCGAGCAAGAAAACCAAAGGGTTTTCCGCCGAGTCATTGGAGGGCATGTCACGGCTGCTGGAAATCAAGTTGAAAGATTTTGGCGTCGAGGCCGTGGTCGAGAAAGTGCAGCCTGGTCCGGTGATTACCCGCTTCGAGATTCAGCCGGCAGCCGGGGTCAAGGTCAGCAAGATTTCCAACCTGGCCAAGGACCTGGCGCGCTCGCTGGCGGTTATCAGTGTGCGGGTGGTGGAGGTGATTCCTGGCAAGACGACCGTGGGCATCGAGATTCCCAACGAGGATCGCGAGATCGTGCGCTTGTCCGAGGTACTGCAAACGCGTGAGTTCGATGAAGCCTCTTCACCGGTGACCTTGGCCTTGGGGCACGATATCGGCGGCCATCCGGTGATGGCCGACCTGGCCAAGATGCCGCATTTGCTGGTCGCCGGTACCACCGGTTCGGGTAAATCCGTCGGCGTCAACGCCATGCTGCTGTCGATCCTGTTCAAGGCCGGGCCAGATGAAGTACGCCTGATCATGATCGACCCGAAAATGCTTGAATTGTCGATCTACGAAGGCATTCCGCACCTGCTGGCCCCGGTGGTAACCGACATGAAGGAAGCGGCCAACGCCTTGCGCTGGTGTGTCGCTGAAATGGAACGGCGTTACAAGCTGATGGCCGCCATGGGCGTACGTAACCTGGCTGGCTTCAACCGCAAGGTGCGGGATGCCGAGAAGGCCGGTGAGCCGCTGAATGATCCTTTGTTCCGCCGCGAATCGCCGGAAGATGAGCCGCCCAAGCTGGAAACCCTGCCGATTATTGTCGTGGTGATCGATGAGTTTGCCGACATGATGATGATCGTCGGCAAAAAGGTGGAAGAGTTGATTGCGCGCATCGCGCAGAAAGCCCGGGCCGCGGGTATCCATCTTATTCTCGCCACCCAGCGTCCGTCGGTGGACGTGATCACCGGTCTGATCAAGGCCAATATCCCGACCCGTATGGCGTTCCAGGTATCCAGCAAGATCGATTCGCGAACCATTCTTGACCAGGGTGGCGCCGAGCAGTTGTTGGGCCATGGCGATATGCTGTTTATGCCGCCGGGCACCAGTCTGCCGGTACGGGTGCATGGTGCCTTTGTTTCCGATGACGAGGTGCATCGTCTGGTGGATGAATGGAAGCAGCGCGGCGAGCCGGATTATATCCAGGACATTGTCGATGGCATTGACGAGTCGATTCCAGGCATCGACCCTGCCGGCAGTGGTGGTAGCGGTGATGAAGATGATGACCCTTTGTATGACGAAGCCGTGCGTTTTGTCACTGAAAGCCGCCGGGCTTCCATTTCTGCGGTGCAGCGCAAACTTAAAATTGGCTACAACCGCGCTGCCCGCATGATTGAATCTATGGAGATGGCCGGTGTCGTAACTACTATGAACACCAATGGCAGTCGCGAAGTGATTGCTCCACCACCTGTACGAGACTGAGAGGACCGGCCTAGATGCGCCACACCTTGCGCCACACCCTGCTAACCACAGCAGCTGTAGTCATGACCACCTTTGCCGGTTTGAGCCAGGCAAGCACTCAGGAGGAGGCCGCCGCTGAATTGAACCGCCTGCTCTCCATGGCGGAAACCCTGCAAGCGGATTTCTCGCAGATGACCCGCAGTGCCAATGGCACCAACCTGCAAGAAACCAAAGGCGAAGTGACCCTGCAGCGCCCAGGTAAATTTGTCTGGCATACCGCACCACCGCTGGAGCAACTGCTGGTGTCTGACGGCGAGCAGATCTGGTTCTATGACCCGGACCTGATGCAGGTCACCATCCAGAAAATGGACCCGCGCCTGTCGCACACGCCGGCCCTGTTGCTGTCCGGTGATATCAGTACCCTGGAAGAGAATTTCGAGATTCACGTTGAAGGCTCAGGCAGCGTGATTGATTTTAGCCTGATTCCCAGGGACAACGAGAGCCTGTTCGAAGAGCTGCGTCTGTCTTTCTGGGACGAAAAAATCAATGACATGATGCTTATCGACCCCATTGGCCAGCGGACCAATATCCTGTTCAGTGACGTGCGCCTCAACGCTGATGTGGACGCTGACAAGTTCACCTTTGATGTCCCTGACGGGGTCGATGTGATCAGCGAATAATATGGACCTGTTTGCCAAGGAACCGCAGCATCAGCCCTTGGCTGCCCGAATGCGACCGCGCACGCTGGATGAATATGCCGGGCAGGAGCACTTGCTTGGCGCCGGGCGTCCCTTGCGCCAGGCTCTGGAGCAGGGCGCGCTGCATTCGATGATTTTCTGGGGTCCGCCCGGCGTGGGTAAAACCACGCTGGCGCGCCTGCTGGCTACCCTGGCCGACGCCCACTTTGTCACCATCTCGGCGGTACTTGCCGGGGTCAAGGAAATCCGTCAGGCGGTCGAACAGGCGCGCCAGCAAGCGGCGCAGAACGGCCGCCAGACCATTCTCTTTGTCGATGAAGTGCACCGCTTTAACAAAGCCCAGCAGGATGCCTTTTTGCCCTTTGTCGAAGACGGCACTCTGTTGTTTATTGGTGCGACCACGGAAAACCCTTCTTTTGAATTGAACAACGCCTTGCTGTCGCGGGCTCGGGTTTACGTACTCAAAGCGCTCGAACAGCCCGCGCTGGTCACCTTGCTGGATCGCGCGTTGACGGATGTGGAGCGTGGCTTGGGCCAGCACCAGCTGAGCATCAGCGAGGATGCCCGTCACATGCTGCTGGACGCCGCCGATGGCGATGCCCGGCGCCTGCTTAATCTGCTGGAAATTGCCACCGATCTGGTGGAGGACGGCGGTTGCCTGGAACACGCGCAAGTCGCTGACCTGCTCAACGACACCCGGCGACGTTTCGACAAGGGCGGTGAAGCCTTCTACGACCAGATTTCCGCGCTGCACAAATCTGTACGCGGCTCCAACCCGGATGCAGCCTTGTACTGGTTCGCCCGCATGCTCGATGGCGGTTGCGACCCGCTGTACATCGCTCGCCGCGTGGTGCGCATGGCCAGCGAAGATATTGGTAACGCTGACCCCCGCGCCCTGACCCTGTGCCTGAATGCCTGGGACGTGCAGGAGCGCCTGGGCAGTCCTGAAGGCGAACTGGCTGTGGCACAGGCGATTGTTTACCTGGCCTGCGCGCCCAAAAGCAACGCCGTGTATAAAGCCTTCAACGCCGCCATGCGTGACGTTGCCGAGCAGTCCAGCCACGAACCGCCGCTGCACTTGCGCAATGCGCCGACCAAGTTGATGAAGGAGCTGGGCTACAGCGAGGGCTATCGCTATGCCCACGACGAACCCGAAGCCTACGCTGCCGGCGAAGACTATTTCCCCGATGACCTGGAGCCGCGGCAGTATTACCAACCGGTTCCACGCGGGTTGGAACTGAAAATCGCGCAGAAGCTCGACCATCTGCGCGGGCTGGACCAGCAGAGCACCCGCAAACGCCGCAAGTGATCAATGGGTTCAGGATCAATGGGGTCAGAGTCAATTGATCCCGAGCCTTTTGGCTGGGTTTCGAAGACCTGCTTGGATCAATTGACTCTGACCCCATTGATCCTGGCCGGGTGGGCGAGGGGTAGGCAAAGCGGGTATACTCAGCGCCTTTGGCGGCCCTGGATGGGCCTTACATTCGCCTCTAGCTGAAGATGATGCCCCATGCTTGATCCCAAACTGGTTCGTAGCCAAGCGCAAGAGATTGCCGAGCGCCTGGCGACCCGTGGTTTTGTTCTGGATGTCGACCAACTGGCGGCGCTGGAAGCCCGGCGCAAAGAAGCGCAGACGCGCACCGAGAGTTTGCAGGCTGAGCGCAACAGTCGCTCGAAGGCCATCGGGAAGGCCAAGGCACAGGGCGAAGATATCCAGCCTTTGCTGGCGGCTGTTGATCGCATGGGCGAAGAGCTGAATCAGGCCAAGCAGTCGCTGGAAGCCATTCAGGGCGAGCTGGACCAGCTGCTGCTGGGCATCCCCAATCTGCCGGATGCGTCTGTACCGGTTGGCAAGGATGAAGACGATAACGTTGAAGTCCGCCGCTGGGGTACGCCGCGTGAATTCGATTTCGATGTGCAGGATCATGTCGCTCTGGGCGAGCAATACGGTTACCTGGATTTTGAAACGGCGGCAAAACTGTCCGGAGCCCGCTTTGCCCTGATGCGTGGCCCGATTGCTCGGCTGCACCGTGCGCTGGCGCAATTTATGCTCGACCTGCATATCAATGAGCATGGCTATGAAGAGGTCTACACGCCTTATCTGGTCAATGCGGACAGCCTGCAAGGCACCGGTCAGTTGCCCAAGTTTGAGGAAGACCTGTTCCGTATCCAGCGTGACGATCAGCGCGATTTGTATCTGATTCCGACCGCAGAGGTCTCGCTGACCAATATCGTCAGTCAGTCGATTGTAGATGCCGCCAGCTTGCCGCTGCGCCTGACCGCGCATACACCGTGTTTCCGCAGTGAAGCGGGTGCTGCCGGACGTGATACCCGGGGCATGATTCGTCAGCACCAGTTCGACAAGGTGGAAATGGTGCAGATTGTACGGCCGGAAGACTCCATGCAATCGCTGGAAGAGTTGACCGGACATGCCGAGGATATCTTGCAACGCCTGGAGCTACCTTACCGTACCTTGGCATTGTGCACTGGCGACATGGGCTTTGGGGCGGTCAAGACCTATGATCTGGAAGTATGGATTCCCAGCCAGGGCAAATACCGCGAGATTTCTTCCTGTTCCAATTGCGGGGATTTCCAGGCCCGGCGTATGCAGGCGCGCTGGCGCAACCCGGAAACCGGCAAGCCTGAGTTGGTGCATACCTTGAACGGTTCGGGTTTGGCCGTTGGGCGTACCCTGGTGGCGGTATTGGAAAATTATCAGCAGGCGGATGGTTCGGTTACCGTACCGGAAGTGCTTCGTCCGTATATGGGTGGTATTGAGCGGATTGGTTGAGTGCTCGCTAAACACCACGACAGAGTGAACTGAGAACGCTATGGATTATTTACCGCTGTTTCATAACCTCAAGCAACGTTGGGTGCTGGTCATCGGGGGCGGTGAAATTGCCTTGCGCAAGTCGCGTTTGTTGAGTGAGGCGGGCGCTCGCTTGAAAGTGGTTGCGCCTGAGATTGAAGAGCAACTTCAGGCGCTGGTTGAGCAGGGTAACGGTGAGTGCCATCAGCGCGGGTACATGGTCAGTGATCTGGGTGGCGTGGTGTTGGTGATTGCCGCAACGGATGATGATGCGCTGAATGCACGGGTGTCTGAGGACGCACAAAAGCGGAATCTGCCCGTGAATGCGGTCGATGCGCCGGATCTGTGTACGGTGATTTTTCCTGCCATTGTCGATCGTTCGCCGCTGATGATCGCGATATCCAGCGGCAGTCATGCGCCGGTTCTGGCTCGTCTGACCCGCGCCCGTATCGAAACTCTGTTCCCGTATACCTACGGTACCCTGGCGCAATTGGCCAAGCGCTTTCGTGGCAAGGTCAAAGCCGCCTTCCCAGGCATCAATCAGCGTCGGGTATTCTGGGAAAATGTCTTCCAGGGCGATATTGCCGAACGTGTGTTTGCCGGTCAGGAAAAAGAGGCAGAGGCCTTGCTGGCCGAGCGCTTGGAGCAGCAGGCGGGGCAGGACTATCAGGGTGAAGTGTATCTGGTCGGTGCCGGGCCAGGTGATCCGGATCTGCTGACCTTTCGTGCTTTACGCTTGATGCAGCAGGCGGATGTGGTGCTCTATGACCGTTTGGTGGCACCGCCGATTATCGATCTGTGCCGTCGTGATGCCGAACGCATTTATGTGGGCAAGCGCCGTTCCGAGCATGCGGTCCCTCAGGATGAAATCAACGGTTTGCTGGTCAAACTGGCCAAAGAGGGCAAGCGTGTGCTGCGCCTCAAAGGCGGTGACCCTTTTATTTTTGGTCGTGGTGGCGAAGAGATTGAAGAGCTGTCGGCTCACGGTGTGCCTTTTCAGGTCGTGCCGGGCATTACCGCTGCCAATGGCTGTTCTGCATATGCCGGTATTCCACTGACGCATCGCGATCACGCCTTGTCGGTGCGTTTTATTACCGGTCACCGCAAGGATGGTACGACGGATTTACCCTGGCGTGATCTGGTAGCCCCTGGGCAGACATTGGTGTTCTACATGGGGCTGGTTGGTCTGCCGGAAATCTGCGCAGGCCTGATCAGTCACGGCCGCAGTGCCGAGACACCCATTGCGCTGATTCAGCAGGGCACGACCAGCAACCAGAAGGTATTGATCGGCACACTGGCAACTATGCCAGCCCTCGTTGCCACCACTACCGTGGAGCCACCCACCCTGTTGATTGTCGGTGAGGTCGTGCAGCTGCACGATAAGCTCAAGTGGTTTGCCCCAGATCAAGTTGTGGGCAAACAAACCGGTGTTTTGGCCAACTGAGACAAACGGCGGGCTCGGGGCTGAGCTACAGTAGTGCATGATCGGCTGCAGTAAGGTCAATTACGAAGGAGTGTGACCCCTGAGCATTGTGTTGAGTAAAGCCCGGCGCTGGATGTTTTGTTGGTTGTGCGTGCTGTGTGGCAGCCTGGCGGTATCCGGTGCTAGTGCCGCCAATCTGGTGTTGAGTGATGTGCCGAGTGTGAACCTATCGGCGCACGTCTCTGTTATGCGCCATAGCGGCGATCCCTTGACGTTGGACGATGCGCTTGAGCATTACCGGCAAGGTAAGTTTCAGGCCCTGGCGCCAGGTCAAAGCACCAACTTTGGTATCACGCGTGATGAGATCTGGCTGCAGCTGGATTTCACTACCGCCGATATTTCCCCTCGCTGGCTGCTTGAAGTCGCCCATCCGTCGCTGGATGTGCTGGATGTCTACCTGGCTGGCCCCGACGGCCGTTTTCGACACCAGCGCACAGGTGACCTGATTGCCTTCAACCAGCGACCGGTGGCGCACCGCAATCTGATGGTTGAGTGGCAGCTGGCACCTGAGACCGATTATCAGTTGTTTGTGCGCGCGCGCTCCCAAGGGACCTTGTCGATTCCGCTGACCTTGTGGCAACCCGATGCCATTTGGGCCCACGACCAGGGCAGCTATGTACTGCTGAGTTTGTATTACGGGCTGCTGCTCGGTTTGATGCTGTACAACCTGTTCCTGTTTTTTGCCTTGCGTGATCCGCTTTATCTGGCTTATGTCGCTTTTGTCGGTTTACTAGGGCTTGGCCAAGCCGGGTTGGCGGGCTTTACCGGGCAATTTATCTGGCCAGACAATGCGCTGCTTACCCACCTGTCTCCCACTGCCGGTGTGTCGGCTGCCGGGATTTTTGGCTGCGTGTTTGTGCAGCGTTTTCTCGGCCTGACACCACGCAGTCTCTGCCTGCACTGGCTGATGCCGGGCCTTGGCGTGATCTTTGTACTGATTTTTCTCTGCAGCCTGTTCTGGTCCTATTATCTGGCCGCCTTGGCGGTCAATCTGGCGGCGCTGATCTTCGCCTTGAGTGCTTTGCTGTTAGGCACTGTTAGCTTCTATCAGGGCCGGCCCGGGGCGCGGTTCTTTGTTTTGGCCTGGGTGTCCTTGTTGATCGGCATGATCATTCTGGCGCTGCACAATTTGGGGGTCTTGCCGAGCAATCTGTTGACGACCAATGCCATGCTGCTGGGGTCAGGCCTGGAAATGGTGTTGCTGTCGCTGGCTCTGGGTGATCGCATCAATGCTATC
>REBY01000034.1 GCA_007692485.1 Pseudomonadaceae bacterium
GGATGGCATCTACGAGCCCCCAGGGGTGAGGCAAGCGCTTACGAAGCACAGCTTCGTGCGCAGCCGAACGACAGCCGATCTGTGATCGGCTGGCCGGTCCCGAAGGGGGTTCACGGCGTGTCTACAAAAGCCCTGCATCAGGTGGGCGGGCGCCATACCAGATGTGTACATTCCATATGAGCTAAAGGCTCACTTTGCGATGTCAACGACTGGCCAACCAGTCCTTCCAGCCGCCAAACTCCGTAATATCAGTAGCCCCTTTAAGACCATAAGGGTCACAGATAAAGCCGGTTTCCCAGCGGCCATCGGCCAACTGCACCTTGCCCAGCCCCAGCGGTGCGGGAATGCCAGTCAGAAATGAACCCAGTTCACGGCTTGGCAACTCCCAGACTTCCACCTTGATCGCCCGGCCACCTTCACTGACCCGCAGCATACCCGGGCGCATAGGCGGCCCGCCGGCCAGCGCATACAGCTTATAGTCGGCAGAGCTGTCGGTAGCTTCCAGCAGGCGACCGCCCCGCTGGCGCAACTGCCAGTTCAGCGGCAAGCCATCCAGGTGTGCGCCACACACCACAACCCGGGCCATATCATTGCGTGCTGGCGTGCTTGGCAATTGGCTGTCTAGCGCGCGTTCACCGCTCAGAGGCAAGTTAGTGTGCTGTTGCAGGGCTGCGGCAAGGCTGAGCAGGTACTGATCGGTGTAAGCGCGGCTGAACAGGGTTACGCCCCAGGGTAATCCATTGGCCATAAAGCCACTGGGTACCGCCACGGCGGCGTAGTCCAGCAGGTTCATAAAATTGGTGTAATAGCCCAGGTCGCTATTGCGGGCGACCGGTTCGGCTTCCAGCTCGGCCAGTGTCACCGGGCGCGGAATGGTCGGCGTCAGGACGCAATCAACATTGGCGAGGATCTGGTCACAGATGACCTTGAACGTCTGCAAGCGGTACTGGTAGTCAAAGCTGTCTTGCGCAGTGAACTCAGGTGCCTTTTCCAGCACCGAGCGGATCACCGGTAACACGGCATCCGGGTTGGTTTCGATCAACTCGCCGGCCACGCTGTAGCGCTCAGCTACCCAGGGGCCTTCATAGAGTAACTTGGCCGCAGCCATAAAGGGTGCCAGATCAATTTCTACTGGTGTGCCGCCCATTGCCTTGAGTTGTGCAATGGCTTGCTCGAAAAGGGCCGGGCTTTCAGTGCAGCCGAGAAATTCTACAGCCTTCGGCACACCGAAGCGGAACGGACGGGGTGTGCCGAAGGCATCGGGTGCATTCCACAGGGGATTGGCGCGGCTGTAGTCGTCGGCACTGTCTTGCCTGGCCGTGAGCCCTAACAGCTTTGAGCATTCGGCAGCGGTAGCCGCAAAATAGGTGACACAGTCGAGGGTACGGCACGCGGGCACTACGCCGGCAACTGAGAGTAGACCGCGGGTTTGTTTGAGCCCGACCAGGTTGCCCAGCGCAGCGGGTACCCGGCCGGAGCCAGCAGTATCGGTACCCAGGGCAAAGCTGCACAATCCGAGCGCTACACTCAATGCCGAGCCGGAACTGGAACCGCCAGCGGGGTAATCTGGGTGCGTGGCGTTATGGCAAACCCCATAGGGTGAGCGGGTGCCGTTGAGCCCGGTAGCGAACTGGTCCAGGTTGGTTTTGCCCAGCGGTATGGCGCCGAGGTCAATCAACTGTTGTACCAGAGTGGCCGATGCCGCCGGGGTGTAGGCGTAAGCCGGACAGGCAGCGGTTGTCGGGATGCCGGCCAGATCGATATTGTCCTTGATGGCAAAGGGCACGCCGTAAAGGGGCAGTTCATCCGGGCCTTTGCTGTCCAGTGCGAGCAGATAAGGCTCCAGTTCGGCTTCGGTGAGCAGGTGAATGAACACCGGGTTGCTGGTGTTCAGCGCGGCGGCCTCGGCGCGAAGCGCAGGCAGTAGCTGACGCGGGGTCAGGGCGCCGGATCGATAGCTATCCGCTAGCTGGGCTAAGCGCAAATCATGAACAAAGTGCGTCATTGGGGGTGTTCCTCCAGAACAAGGACCCGCTGCCCGGCACGAACCGGAGAGCCTGGTTGGGCATGAACAGTTCTGACTGTGCCACTGCAGGGCGCGGTCAGCGGTATTTCCATCTTCATGGATTCGAGAATCACCAGCACGTCGCCGGCATTGACCTGGTCGCCCTCGCTGACCTGCACCTGCCACAAGTTACCGGCGATATGACTGTCGATGCTGTGCTGGCCGGCTTGCAGTGGCTGCTCGTCACCGGTCTCGGCAACCGCCTCTTCGCTTTGATAGTCGGCCTGGCCGTTGGCGATCCAGCGCTGGCGCTCAGCTTCAAAGGCCGCTTTTTGCTGCTGGCGGAAAGCACTGATGCCTTCAGCTTCGCTATCCAGAAAATCCTGGTAATCATGCAGGCGCAATTCGGTCTCTTCGATCTGCAGCGGGTAGCGTCCCAGCGGAAAGTCACTGCGAATCTGTTGCAGCTCGTCCGCCGATACCGGGTAAAAACGGATCTGATCAAAAAAGCGCAGTAGCCAGGGCTTACCACCGTAGGCTTCGACATCCCGGTAGCGGTTCCACATTTGCAGGGTGCGCCCGACGAACTGGTAACCACCCGGACCTTCCATGCCGTAGATGCACATATAAGCGCCACCGATGCCGACCGAGTTTTCCGCGGTCCAGGTGCGTGCCGGGTTGTATTTGGTGGTCACCAGGCGGTGACGCGGGTCCAGCGGGGTAGCCACCGGGGCGCCCAGGTATACGTCGCCCAGGCCCATCACCAGATAGCTGGCCTCGAATACGGTGCGGTAAACCGCTTCCAGGTTGGGCAGGTCGTTGATGCGACGGATGAATTCCAGGTTACTCGGGCACCAGGGGGCATCCTTGCGCACCGTGGTCATGTATTTCTCAATGGCCAGTTGGCAGGCCGGGTCATCCCAGGACAGCGGCAGGTGAACGATGCGTGAGGGTACGCGCAAGTCTTTAGCCGTGCATACCTGCTCCCACAGCTGGTGGACAGTCGTCAACAAGGTATCCAGCGGCAGCGTTTCCGGCTGGTAATGAACCTGCAACGAACG
>REBY01000036.1 GCA_007692485.1 Pseudomonadaceae bacterium
ACGCTACGAGCCGTCCCTGGGGCTCGTCGATGCACGTCCCTGTGCATCGACGGTCCGGGGCAGGTGGCAACCAACACACCCATCAAGATGAGTGTTTTACCAATCGATACGCGCCAGATTTTGCGGCGCAAAAATCCCCAGGCGCTCTGTAAACTCAGCATCCGGCGCCGCATGGAGTGTTAGTGGTTGCCCGCTTATCGGGTGAGGCAGAACCAGGCCCGTGGCGGCGAGCATCAAGCGGCTGGCACCGAAGCGCTCGGCAAAGTAATGATTGTGCCGTGTGCGGCCGTAATTGGTATCGCCAATGATCGGGTGGCTGATGTGCTGCAAATGTCGCCGTAACTGATGCTTGCGCCCAGTCACCGGATTCAGCTCCACCAGGCTATAGCGGCTGTTCGGGTACCCTTCAATGGCAACCGGGATTTCGGTCTGTGCCAGGCAGCGATAGCGGGTAAAGGCCTCACGCACGGTCTGCTCGTCAGCCCGGTCACGCCGGTCAATGCTGTGGTCGCGCAGAGGGTGATCAATCTCACCGCTTTCTGGTGCCCAGCCACGCACCATTGCCAGATAGGTTTTGCTGAATTGCCCGGCCATCAGCGCTTTGCCCAAGGTGCTGGCAGTCTCCGGGTCACGGGCAAATAACAGCAGGCCTGAGGTGGGTCGGTCCAGGCGATGGACCGGGTAGACGTACCCGCCGCCATTGAGTTCACGCGCATATTGCAAGGCAAACTCGGTTTCATGGCGGTCAATCGGGCTGCGATGCAAGAGCAGGCCAGCAGGCTTGTGGACCGCTAGCAACCACTCGTCGCGGTAGATTTCAGTCAGGGGGTTGCTGCGAGGGGGTAAGTTCATCTGGGCTGTGACGCGGGCACGCTGCCGGCCGGTCAGGGCAGGCAGCGGCACTAGCGGTCAGATACGGCGAGCTTGATCGGCGGCATTACCGATGTAATTGGCCGGAGTCAGTGCCTTGAGTTCGTCGCGGGCAGCCTGGGGGATTTCCAGGGTGTCAACGAACGCCTGCAGAGCATCCGGGGTAATGCCTTTACCGCGGGTCAGTTCTTTCAGCTTTTCATAGGCTTCTGGCACCGCGTAGCGGCGCATGACCGTCTGGATGGGCTCGGCAAGTACTTCCCAGGTGCTATTCAGGTCATCAGCAATACGTTGAGCATTGAGCTCCAACTTGCTGATTCCCTTGAGGGTTGATTCATAAGCAATCACGCTATGGGCAAAACCAACGCCGAGGTTGCGCAACACGGTGGAATCGGTCAAATCCCGCTGCCAGCGCGAAATCGGCAGTTTACTGGCCAGGTGTTGCATGATCGCATTGGCGATACCCAGATTACCTTCGGAGTTCTCGAAGTCGATCGGGTTGACCTTGTGCGGCATGGTGGATGAACCGATTTCACCGGCAATGGTTTTTTGCTTGAAGTAACCGAGTGAGATATAGCCCCAGATATCGCGATCGAAATCGATCAGGATGGTATTGAAGCGCGCCACAGCATCAAACAGCTCGGCAATATAGTCGTGCGGCTCGATCTGGGTGGTGTAGGGGTTGAAGTCCAGCCCCAGGGTGTTCTCGATAAAGTCTTTGGCATTGGCTTCCCAGTCGATCGCCGGATAAGCCGACAGGTGAGCGTTGTAGTTGCCCACAGCCCCGTTGATCTTGCCCAGCAGCGGGATGGCTTCAATTTGCTGGATCTGACGCTCAAGGCGATAGACCACGTTGGCCATTTCCTTGCCCAGGGTGCTCGGTGATGCCGGTTGGCCGTGGGTGCGAGAGAGCAGGGGCACGGCAGCGTGCTCATGCGCCAGGCTGCGGATACCGTCAGCAATCTTGCGCATCAGTGGCAGCACAACCTGATCACGACCTTCACGCAGCATGAGGGCGTGCGACAGGTTATTAATGTCTTCAGAAGTGCAGGCGAAGTGGATGAATTCATTCACTTTCTTCAGTTCTGGCAGGCTGTCTACCTGCTTCTTGAGCAAGTACTCGACCGCTTTCACGTCGTGGTTGGTTGTGCGCTCGATTTCTTTGACCTGCTCGGCATATTCCGGCTTGAAATCGTCAACCAGCTGATCAAGCAAGGCATTTGCTTGCGCGGAGAAGGGGCCGATCTCAGGAATCTGTTTATGTGCCGCCAGGCATTGCAGCCAGCGAACTTCAACCTGAACGCGGAAACGGATCAGCCCGTATTCGCTGAAAATCGGGCGCAGGCTGGCGGTCTTGCTGCCATAACGGCCATCAACCGGGGATACGGCGGTCAGGGAAGATAGTTGCATAGTCAGTCTCGTCAAAGGTCGGATGCCACCCGTTGGACGTCAGCGAATGGCCTGGCGGAAAAGAGGCGCATGATACACCAGCCAGACGAGGGCGTCATGAGCCAGCAGCTATGCCTTGACCACCGGGGGCTTGCCGGGCATCAACACGCTGAGCATGGTTGAGCCAAAAATCAGCGCGGCGCCGATAAAGGAGGCCAGACCCGGCACTTCACCCCAGAGATACCAGGCAAATACGCCCGAGAACACGATCGCCAGATAACTCAAGGGGCCTATCTTGCCAGGCGGGGCCAAGGTATAGGCCTTGGACATGATGAACTGGCTGGTGGTTGCCAACAGGCCGATGCTGACCAGCAGAATCATCTGTCTCTGATCCAGCGGCTGCCAGGCCCAGAGCATCGGAATGGCGGAGATCAGGGTGGAGAAGGTAGTGAAATAGAACACCATGCGGATGGCGGGCTCGGTGTTGCTCATGGCGCGAATGGAAACGAATGCGCAGGCGGCGAGCAAGCTGGCAGCAACACCAGCCAATGCTTTGGCTTCAAAAATTGCCCCACTGGGCTTGGCCACCAGCAACACGCCGGCAAACCCGATCAAGACGGTTAACATGATGCGCGGCGTGAGTGATTCGCGCAGCCACCACCAGGCCAGCAGCGGAGTAAATACCGGCGCGGCATAGGTAAACATCATGGCATCTGCCAGCGGCAGGTGGGCTATGGCGTAGAAAAAGCAGTACATGGCGGCCAGGCCATAGAAGGTGCGCATAAAGTGGCTGCCGATGCGCTGGGTCTTGAAGGGGGCCAGTCCCTTGAGTAGAAACAGCGGCAGAAAGAAGAAAATACCCACAAAGTTGCGGAAGAACACCACGGTCTCATTGTTAACACCCACCGACACTTCACGAATCATCACACCCATGATGGCAAACAGCAGGGCAGATAACCCTAGCAGCAGCGCTCCCTGGCGCGGCTGGTCCAGCCGGGTGATTTCAACCATGTGCATTAGACATGTTTGACTGACCGTGTCGCTTCCAACAAACGCTTACGGTAGACCAGCAGGTGCCAGCGATGGCCGCCCAGCTGTCGCCACAGGCGGGCGGCGCGGATGCCGGCCAGCAACATGCCGCGGATGCGATTGGCCGTGTCAGCCTGCTGCAAATAACGCATATCGCCTTGCACCTGAATCCGCATGCGCAGCGTACTGAGAGTGTCCTGGTACAGGCTGCCGAGCCCGGCCCAGACGTTATCGTGATTGGCGCCAAAATGTTCGACCTGAGACTCGACCTGTCCGAGCCGTTGCCCAAGCACTTGCAGCATGTCGTCGCGCTTGGCCATTTGCCGTTCGAGTACCAGCAGGTTCATGGTGTAGCGCAGGGCATTACGGTGCAGGGCGGCGCTGTCGCGCGCGAGCATGGCTTCCAGTCCGTCCAGGCCCTGGCTGATGTACTGGGTCGTGCCACCAAAGGTATCCAGCACCGTCTCCGGGTTGCGGTTGAGAATGCTGCGTACCATGCAGCTCGCCGGGCCGTCATTCAGGGTGCCTGTACGAGCCAACTGATCGACCAGCAGTGAGCATTCGAATACTGCGGCCAGAGCAACAGCCTGTTCTTCATAAAGGGTCATGCGGCATCCTCGGCAAAGGCGGGTTCGGCGGTTTCAATGACGCCGCCGCCCAGACAGATGTCGCCATCGTAGAACACCACTGATTGGCCGGGGGTGACGGCACGCTGGGGCTCATCAAAAGTGACGCGGTAGCCGCTGGGCGTTTTCTCCAGCAGGCAGTGCTGATCAGGTTGGCGATAACGTACCTTGGCCGTCAGGCGTCGTGGCTGGCTCAGATCAATCGGATTGACCCAGTAAATATCACTGCTGGTCAATGCGGCGGAAAACAGCCATGGATGGTTGTTGCCTTGACCGACAACCAATACGTTGCGGCCAAGATCCTTGCGCAGAACGTACCAAGGCTCGTCACTGGCGCCAGCCAGACCGCCGATACCCAGACCCTGGCGCTGGCCGATGGTGTGATACATCAAGCCGTGATGCCGGCCGATGTGTTCACCGCTGGTGGTTTCGATGTCACCTGGCTGAGCTGGCAGGTACTGCTTGAGAAAATCACTGAAGCGGCGCTCGCCAATAAAGCAGATACCGGTTGAATCCTTCTTGCGTGCGGTAGCCAGGTCGTATTTCTCGGCGATTCTGCGTACCTCAGGCTTTTCCAGCTCGCCAACCGGGAACAGGGTGCGCGCAATCTGCTCACCGCCAACGGCATGCAGGAAGTAGCTCTGGTCCTTGTTGTTATCGATGCCGCGCAGCAATTGGGTCTGGCGGTCACTATCGCCCCGGCGGCAATAATGCCCGGTAGCTATCAGATCGGCCCCCAGCGTTAGCGCGTAATCGAGAAAGGCTTTGAATTTGATTTCGCGGTTACACAGGATGTCCGGATTAGGTGTACGACCGGCCTGGTATTCCTGCAAAAAGTGTTCAAACACGTTATCCCAGTATTCAGCAGCAAAGTTGGCCGTGTGCAGGGTAATTCCCAGGCGATCGGCAACCGCCTGCGCATCGGCCAGATCGTCCTTGGCCGTGCAGTATTCAGTCCCGTCGTCTTCATCCCAGTTTTTCATGAACAGGCCTTCAACCTGATAGCCCTGTTCCAGCAGCAGGGCGGCCGAAACAGACGAGTCGACGCCGCCGGACATGCCAACAATTACACGGGTTTCAGCAGGGCTTGCGGGTAACGGGTTCATATCAGCGAATCACTTCCAATGGGTAATGCGGTTTATGCCGGTAGTCATGCAGACAATCGAGCACAAGATAACTGCGCAGTTCGTTACGGCGCGTTTCCAGCTCATCCAGGGTTAGCCACTGGGCCCGGATGATACCGTCATCAAGCTCTCGATCAGGGTCATGCTCAAGGGCTTCGGCCACAAAGCAGACGCGCTGGTATGTTTCGCCGTTGGCCGCCTTGAACAGATAAATGCCGGTAACCCCAGTGGGTTTAACGGTCCAGCCAGTTTCTTCCAGGGTCTCACGTACTGCGGCTTCGATGAGACTTTCGTCGGCTTCCAGATGGCCTGCCGGTTGGTTTATAACCAACTGTTGACCTTGCATTTCTTCGACCATAAGAAAGCGGCCGTTTTGCTCGACAATAGTCGCAACTGTAAGGTGTGGATTGAATCCCATGCCAGGCTCCTGAAGTGACCTGCTAGGGTAGCGTATTTACCCTGTTCGGGTGAATACTGGGCGCATTAATTGCCGTGACTAGGCTAATTGGCAATGTGTGCAAAAGTGACTAGGCTTGTGCCAATCGCGGGTTTATGGGCGTGTAGCAAAAATGTAGCTGCACTACATATGCTCACGCCTTTTACTGATAGCAGTTGTTAAATAGGATAAATGTTGCAGAAAATTTCTTTGCTTGGGGTGGTTATAGTGAAAAATGCGTGACTTTTTGTAGGAAAACTACAACAATATGCGCCAGCAAATAACCCAACTTTAAACAGATGTCGGATTACCCATCCGGCATTAAGTGACAACGACACAACAACGGAGTCAAACATGGGATACCAAAAGATCCAGGTGCCGGCCAGCGGCGACAAAATTACCGTCAATGCCGATATGTCTCTCAACGTACCAGAGAATCCGATCATTCCTTATATCGAAGGTGACGGTATCGGTGTCGATATCTCTCCGGTGATGATCGAGGTTGTCGATGCCGCTGTCGAGAAAGCCTACGGTGGCAAGCGCAAAATCTCCTGGATGGAAGTCTATGCCGGTGAAAAGGCGACCCAGGTTTACGATCAGGACACTTGGCTGCCAGAAGAAACCCTGGAAGCGGTCAAGGATTACGTCGTTTCCATCAAAGGCCCGCTGACCACACCGGTTGGCGGTGGCATCCGTTCGCTGAACGTCGCACTGCGTCAGCAACTGGATCTGTATGTTTGTCAGCGTCCGGTACGCTGGTTTGAAGGCGTGCCCAGCCCGGTGAAGAAGCCCGGTGATGTCGATATGGTGATCTTCCGTGAAAACTCTGAAGACATTTATGCCGGCATCGAATTCAAGGCAGGCACCCCGGAAGCCGAGAAGGTCATCAAGTTCCTGACTGAAGAAATGGGCGCCACCAAGATCCGCTTTACCGACATGTGCGGTATCGGCATCAAGCCGGTTTCCGAGGCGGGCACCAAGCGTCTGGTGCGCCAGGCTCTGCAATACGCCGTCGATAACGATCGTGACTCTGTGACCCTGGTTCACAAGGGTAACATCATGAAGTTCACCGAAGGTGCCTTCAAAGACTGGGGCTATGAAATGGCCCGTGACGAGTTCGGTGCCGAACTGCTGGATGGCGGCCCCTGGATGCAGTTCAAGAACCCGAAGACTGGCAAGAACATTGTGGTCAAGGATGTGATTGCTGACGCCATGTTGCAGCAGATTCTGCTGCGTCCGGCCGAGTACGACGTGATCGCCACCCTGAACCTGAACGGTGACTACCTGTCTGACGCCCTGGCGGCGGAAGTCGGTGGTATCGGTATTGCTCCGGGTGCCAACCTGTCTGACACGGTTGCCATGTTCGAAGCGACTCACGGTACTGCACCCAAGTATGCCGGTCAGGACAAGGTCAACCCGGGTTCGGTGATTCTGTCTGCCGAGATGATGCTGCGTCACATGGGTTGGCTGGAAGCAGCTGACCTGATCATCAAGGGTGTCAACGGTGCCATCTCCAACAAGACGGTAACCTATGACTTCGAGCGTTTGATGGAGGGTGCGACCCTGCGCAAGTGCTCTGAGTTTGGCCAGGACATCATCGCCAGCATGTAAGGTGATATGACTGACAAAAAAGCCGGCTTCAAGCCGGCTTTTTTGCGTCTGCCATTATGCAGGTGTGTTGATCAGCCGTAATTGCTGACCAGCTCCGGTGCTTCGGCAGCTTCGGCAGCAATGGGCGTTTCTTGTTGGTTCTGGATGTTCACGGCATGCAGGCCCTTGGGCCCCTGAATGATCTCGAAAGCGACAGGTTGGCCAGCCTTGAGTGTCTTGTAACCTTCCATTTGAATGGCTGAGTAATGCGCAAAGAGATCTTCATCCTGGCCGTCAGCTACGATAAAGCCGTAGCCTTTGGCGTTATTGAACCATTTGACTTTACCATTTTTCATACTGCTTCCCTCTGTTTGCCCTGTACTGCGCAGGTGACCGCTGAACAAATTGAGCGCAAAACTGCAAAATTTACGCACGTCCTGTGAGATAATCGGTTCAGAGCTTGTGGTAGGGAGTGGCCGTCAGTGGCACTCATGGGCACAAGATGACCCTTTAGTCGTACTCATTTACACTTTTTAACACTGAACCTCGGTAAGTCAAGCCGGCCTCTGGCAAGCTGTGAACCAGTCCACACTTTTCAGTTCAAAGGTGGAGTAGCCCGGCGATTTGCCGACTCGAGACAACGGAATCCATGCCTTTATTCATCAACGATCAACCCATTTTGCAGAATGGTCCGGATGAGCCGGATTACGCAGACGATCATGGTCTGGCCCTGGAGACCAGCAAGCCTGAGCTGCAACCACCATCGCGCTACCAGGTCATCATGATGAATGATGACTACACGCCGATGGACTTTGTGGTCGAGGTACTGGAACATTTTTTTTACCACACGCGTGAATCGGCTACACAAATCATGCTCAAGGTCCATACTGAGGGTAAGGCGGTTTGTGGTACCTACAGTCGGGATATTGCAGAAAGCAAGGCGGCGCAAGTCAATGACTATGCCAGGGAGTGCCAGCATCCGCTGATATGCGAAATACAGCGGGAAGCGTAACGAAAAGCGATTTAATCGCACTAGAGTGAGGTGGCATCATGCTCAACAGAGATCTGGAGATCACCCTGAATCTGGCATTCAAGGATGCTCGAAACAAACGCCACGAATTCATGACCGTCGAGCACTTGCTGCTGGCTCTCCTCGACAACCATTCAGCATTGGCCGTGCTACGTGCCTGCGGTGCTGATCTCGAGCGCCTGCGGCGCGAACTGACCGAGTTTATTGATTCCACAACTCCACTGATTCCGCGCCACGACAGTGAGCGTGAGACGCAACCGACGCTGGGGTTTCAGCGCGTATTGCAGCGTGCAGTATTTCATGTGCAGAGCTCCGGCAAGGGTGAAGTCAGTGGTGCCAACGTGCTGGTGGCTATTTTCAGTGAGCAGGAAAGCCAGGCAGTGTTTCTGCTCAAGCAGCAACAGATCGCCCGCATCGATGTCGTCAACTTCATTTCCCATGGTATCTCCAAGGTGGCAGAAGATAGCGACCAGGCAGCGCCGGGTGAACAGGAAAGCATGGACGACGAGGCTGAAAGCGGGGCTACCTCAACCAACCCGTTGGATGCCTACGCCAGTAACTTGAATGAATTGGCCCGCCAGGGGCGGATTGATCCCTTGGTCGGTCGCGCCAGTGAAGTGGAGCGGGTTGCCCAGATCCTGATGCGCCGGCGCAAAAACAACCCTTTGCTGGTCGGTGAGGCCGGGGTGGGTAAAACGGCCATTGCAGAAGGTCTGGCCAAGCGCATTGTTGATGGTGAGGTGCCGGATATCCTCACCGAGGCAGTAGTGTATTCGCTGGATCTGGGTGCCTTGCTGGCCGGCACCAAGTATCGCGGTGACTTCGAGAAGCGTTTCAAAGCGTTATTGAAGGCCCTGCGCAAAAGACCGCAAGCGATTCTGTTTATCGACGAGATTCACACCATCATTGGTGCCGGCGCCGCCTCTGGCGGTGTTATGGACGCTTCCAACCTGCTCAAGCCACTGCTGTCATCTGGTGAAATCCGCTGTATCGGGTCGACGACGTTTCAGGAGTTCCGCGGCATCTTCGAGAAAGACCGGGCATTGGCACGTCGTTTCCAGAAGGTTGACATCATTGAACCGTCGGTCAGCGATACCATTCAGATTCTCAAGGGGCTTAAGAGCCGTTTCGAGGAGCATCACGGTATCGGCTATACCGACGAGGCCTTGAAAGCGGCTGCCGAGTTGGCTTCACGCTATATCAATGACCGGCATATGCCTGACAAGGCGATCGACGTCATTGACGAGGCGGGCGCCTATCAGCGGCTCAAGCCGGTCGAAGAGCGTGCCGAGCGGATTGACGTGGCTGAAGTGGAAGCTATCGTCGCCAAGATTGCGCGTATTCCGCCAAAGCACGTCAGCTCCAGCGACAAGGAACTGCTAAAGAACCTGGATCGCGATCTCAAGCTGGTGGTCTTTGGTCAGGACGACGCCATTGGTGCCTTGTCCACGGCCATCAAGCTGTCCCGTGCCGGGCTAAAATCCAGCGACAAACCCGTCGGCTCTTTCCTGTTCTCCGGCCCGACCGGGGTGGGCAAGACCGAGGTTACCCGTCAGCTGGCCAAGAGCCTGGGTATCGAGCTGGTACGTTTTGATATGTCCGAGTACATGGAGCGGCATACGGTTTCGCGGTTGATTGGCGCGCCGCCGGGTTATGTCGGCTTTGATCAGGGTGGCTTGCTGACTGAAGCGGTGACCAAGAGCCCGCATTGCGTCCTCTTGCTGGATGAAATCGAGAAGGCGCATCCGGAAGTCTTCAACCTGCTGTTGCAGGTAATGGACCACGGCACCCTGACCGACAACAATGGCCGCAAGGCGGACTTCCGTAATGTGGTGCTGGTAATGACCACTAACGCTGGTGCCGAGACCATGACACGGGCGTCGATTGGCTTTACCCAACAGGATCACAGCAGCGATGGCATGGAGGTCATCAAAAAGACCTTTACGCCTGAATTCCGCAACCGTCTGGATGCGATCATTCCCTTTGGGCGCTTGAACGTCGACAGCATCAAGTTTGTGGTCGACAAGTTCCTCACCGAGCTGCAGGCGCAATTGGAAGACAAGCATGTGTTGCTGGATGTCGATGAGTCAGCGCGCGATTGGCTGGCTGAGCACGGTTATGACCCACAGATGGGTGCGCGCCCGATGGCACGTCTGATCCAGGACAAGATCAAGCGGCCGCTGGCTGAGCAGATCCTGTTTGGTGAGCTGGCGGAGCAGGGCGGTACCGTGCATGTCAGCCTGCGTGATGGTGAGCTGGTTCTGGATGTGCCGGAAGCAGAAATGGCCTGACCGGTCACGGGCACGGCATGCCGTGCCCGTTGGTAAGGACGACGTCCCCGTCGTCCATAAGCGTCTATTGTCGAGCAGGAGCTCGACCCTCCCAGGAAAATCAGCCAGTACTTCCGGGAAGGACGACGTCCTCGTCGCCCAGGGGCTATCTAACAATCAAAACTGGCCCAGACCGGCGCATGGTCTGATGGCTTTTCCATGCTGCGAATCGCGTAATCAATACCCGCTTCGGTGCAGTGCTCCACCAAATTGTTGCTGGCCAGCACCACATCAATTCGCAGCCCGCGCTTGGGTGTATCGTCGAAGCCTCTACTGCGGTAATCAAACCAACTGAAGCGATCATCCACGTCCGGATACAAGCGTCGGTAGGTGTCATGCAGGCCCCAGTCTTTCAGCCGTTGCAACCATTCACGCTCTTCCGGTAAAAAGCTGCACTTGCCGGTACGCAGCCAGCGCTTGGCGTTATCCGCGCCGATACCAATGTCACAATCCTGCGGTGAAATGTTGATATCGCCCATAATCACCAGGCGCTGCTCCGGCTGGTGCTGCTGTTCCAGATGCGCTTGCAGGTCAGCATAGAAGCGCGCCTTGGCCGGAAACTTGGTGGGATGGTCACGGCTTTCACCTTGGGGAAAGTAGCCGTTGAACACAATCAAGGGCTCACCATCTGCACAGGGAATTGCGGCACTGATCAGGCGCTTTTGCGCATCGTCAGCGTCAGTGGGCAGGCCCTTGTTGACCCACAAAGGTGTGTGTCGGGTCAGCAAAGCTACCCCATAATGGCCTTTCTGGCCGTGGTAATAGACCTGGTAGCCCAATGCCTCGACGGCTGCCAGCGGAAATGCCGGGTCGTCTACCTTGGTTTCTTGCAGCCCGATCACATCCGGTTGGTGGCTATCAATAATCTCGGAAAGCTGATGCAGTCTTGCGCGTATTCCATTGATATTAAACGATATTAACTTCATTCTTTATCCTGTTTATGCCGCATCTGTCAGTCCATGTCAGGCCTGACGGTAGTGTGTTGCAAAGATTTTCACGGACTTTTTCACCGGAGACGGGAAGTACGCATGTTAGCATTCTAAACTGTTAAAACCTGATCCCAAGCCGAGCCAACCATGTTGCGTGTTGTTACTGCTACTTCCTTGCTGATATTTGCTAGCGCGAGCTGGGCGCAATTGGAGGTGCGGGTAGAACCGAGTAACAACGAAGTCAGGGCCAACATAGAAGCTTTTATTGGTGACATTAATGCTGACTCTCGTCGGGAAATGTGGCGTCTTGCCCGGCACAGCAGCACGCAGGCTGAACAGGCGGCTCAGGCCTTGGGTTACTACAACACCCGCATTCGACCCCAGGTCGATGGTCCGGATGACTCGCCAGTACTTATCCTGAACGTGCAACTGGGCGAACCGGTGCGTTACAACCGGGTTAATATCAGGATTCTCGGGCCGGGCGAGGGCACCCGGGAGTTCGATTTACCCTCCAGTGATCGCTTGCGCTCAGGCGAGCAGCTGCATCACGGTCATTATGAAAGCCTGAAAACACTGATTAACAACCAAGCCCTGCGTTACGGCTACTTTTCCGGCCGTTTCAGCCAGCATCGTGTTCGGGTCAATCCGGTAGCCAACCAGGCTGACCTCGACCTGGTGTATCGCACCGGCGAACGTTACCGCCTGGGTGAAGTGGTTTTCAGTGAATCCCCCTTTGATGATGACCTGCTACAGCGCATGGTGACCTTCGATTCTGACATCCCCTACGATGCTGATCTGATCGCCAGCCTGAACCGCGACTTGTTGTCGGTCGGTTACTTCGACAGCGTGCAAGTCTCTGCGCCCAGTAGCGAGGCCGTTGACGGCGTGATTCCGGTCAAGGCTGAAGTACGCGCGCGAAAGCCGCATTCACTGGGCTTTGGTGGCGGTTTTTCTACTGATGTCGGGCCACGGGCACGAGCAACCTGGACTCAACATTGGCTAAACTCGCGAGGCCATTCCAGAGGCACCGAAATGGAAGTCTCAGGCCCTCGGCAGCAACTCAGCGGTTATTACCAGATCCCATTGACGCCGCCGGTCAGCAGCAACTTGCGTTTTGTGACGGGCTATCAGCGTGAAGATATCGAAGACGTTGAAAGTGAAAGCCTGACTGTCGGGGCGCAATGGCAGCGGCGCTTGGACAGCGGCTGGGAGCGTGTCCTTGGTCTGCGACTGGAGCAGGAAAAGTTTACTGTCGGTAATGACCGTGGCAACAGCACGTTATTGATTCCCAGCGCATCCTTCCAGCGCGTGCGCTCATCGGGTGGTATCGACCCTGCACGTGGCTGGAGCGTTCAGTTTGATGTCCAGGGTGCGAAAGAGGGCGTGGTCTCGGATATTGATTTTGTCCGCGTCAACTCTACCGTCAAGGGGCTCTACACCTTGGCGGATAACCACCGTTTTCTGGCCCGTGCCCAGGGGGGCGGGATCGCCAGCAACAGTTTTTCCGGCGTGCCGCCATCCCTGCGTTTCTTTGCCGGTGGTGACCAGAGTGTTCGCGGGTATGCCTTCCGCAACCTCTCACCCCGGGATGAAAGTGGTGATCGAATTGGTGGGCGTTATCTGGCCACCAGCACATTGGAGTATCAGTACGAGTTTCGTGAAGGCTGGCGTGCGGCAACCTTCGTTGACCACGGTAACGCCGTTGATACCTGGGATGATCCATTGAAAACCAGCGTGGGTTTTGGTGTCCGCTGGGTCTCACCGGTCGGGCCGATCCGTTTTGATATCGCGCGTTCGGTGAGTGATCCGGATGAAGGTTTCCGCCTGCATTTTTCCATGGGGCCTGACTTGTGATTATTTTTTTGCTGAAAACCTTGGTCCGTGGTGCCTTCCTGCTGGCCATCTTGCCACTACTGATCGCACTGCTGTTGACCAGTGAACAGCTCAACCGCTGGTTATTCGAGCAAGCCCAGCGTTTCGAACCACGCTTGCAAATCGAAACGGTGTCCGGCCAGTTCTGGCGCGGCTGGGAATTCACTGGTGTGCGCTGGGAAGATGAAGGCCTGTCGGCAGACGTCGATACCCTGCAACTCACCTGGTCGGCTAACTGCCTGTTTGGCTTGCGCCTGTGCATTGATGAACTGGCGGTAGGCAATGTTGTGCTGACTATCAGCCCGACTGAGGAGGATCCTGAACCCCGTCCGGAGCGTATTGAACTGCCCGCGCTGGATTTGCCGCTCAGTATCGAGATCGACCGCATCACCTTGGCGAGCTTGCGCCTGGATAGTGATGATCCCGTTCTGCAGGATGTGCACCTGGTGGTGTCTGCCAGTGGTGACGTTCTACAGGTGGACAGTTTCAGTGGCACGGCTGCTGATATCAGCTGGCAGTTAACTGCCGATCTGCAAACCAGTGGCGATTGGCCGGTGAGGGTGCGTAGCCAGGTGCAGCTCCCCGAGGTTGACGACCAACCGCTGAGTGCAGACATTCGTCTCGATGGCAGCCTGGCAGCACTGAATGTCGATGTACGCACGCGCGGTTATGTCCCCGGCAGGCTGCAAGGCCAGGTGGCTCCATTGGAGTCGAATGTACCGGTTGAGCTGAACTGGCAAGGCGGCCGTTTCCTGCCACTGCGAGAACTGCCTGAATCGCTGACCATGGACCTGTGGACGGTACAGATTAGCGGCAATCTTGCCGATGGTTTTGCGGTCAGTGGCGATGCTGATTTCCCGGGTGGGGGCGAGGGCAGGGCAGTGCGGGCCGAATGGCAAACCGCGGTGACCCTGGAGCGAGCCGATGACCTGCAAGTGCTACTTTATGCCGCTGAAGACCGTGAACGGCAGGTGACCCTGAGTGGTAATGCTGACTGGTCGGGTAGTGAACCGCGCGCCAATGTCCAATTGCGCTTACGCGATTTCCCCTGGCAGCGGCTGTATCCGCAGGATCTTGGCGATATCAGCCTGTACGC
>REBY01000023.1 GCA_007692485.1 Pseudomonadaceae bacterium
AGCGTTCGCGCCTTGTTTGCCGAGCAACAAAGTGACGAACAAGCCAGGGGCGCCGCACTCTGCGTCACCGTCGGTGGCGATACCGTGCTGGACCTCTGGCAGGGCGTCATGGATAAGGAGAACCAGCAGGTCTGGGAGCAGGATACCCTGGTCAATGTGTTTTCCTGCACCAAACCCCTGGGCGCCGTTGCCATCCTGCAGCAAGTACAGGCCGGCAAGCTCGAACTCGACACCCCGGTCGCCAACATCTGGCCCGAATTCGCCGTCGCCGGCAAAAAACAGATCACCTTGCGCCAGATACTTAGCCACCGCTCCGGCCTGTCAGCCGTCAGCGCAACCCTGCCGCCGGAAGCCCTGTTCAACTGGCAGGCTATGACCCACGCACTGGAACAGCAAACACCTTGGTGGGAGCCCGGCAGCGCCCACGGCTACGCCCCGGTCACGTATGCCTGGCTACTCGGCGAGCCACTGGCCCGCGCCAGCGGCGAAAGTCCCGGAGCCTATATCAATCAACATATATGCCAAGCCGCCGGCATGGACTTCTTTGTGGGCGTACCAGACGCTGATCTGCCCCGGGTGTCCGACGTCACCCGCATGCGTAATCAGTTCGGTGACGACTACGCACGCAAGGTGTTCGCTGCCATGGGCCAACCAGACAGCCTGACCGGCAAAGCCTTCACCAACCCCAGCAGCATGATGACCAGCACCAACCTGTCCGAATGGCGTCAGGCAGAAGTGTTTTCAGCCAACGGAACCGGCAATGCCCGTTCACTGGCGCGCTTCTGGCAATTGATGGCGCATGGCGGCAGCCTGGATGGTGTGAGCTTGCTGGATAGCCAACTGGTCAGCGAGATGCAGCGCGAACACAGCACCGGGATGGACAAGACGCTGCTGGCACCCACGCGTTTTGGTCTGGGTTGCATGCTGGAACAAGACTACGAAGGCGGCGGTTATGGCATGGGCCCGCAAGCCTGGGGGCACCCGGGCGCAGGCGGCGCATTGGGCTTCTGTGATCCCGAGCGACAGGTCGGCTTTGGCTATGTCACCAATACTATGGGGCCCTATGTACTGATGGACCCACGCGCACTGGCACTAAGTCGTGAGCTAACACGCTGCCTGCAACAACTCGACTGAATTTGCCCAGCGTGAACTTGCTGCGGATCAATGCACCCGCCGCAGCGAGTGCTAGCATAGCTCCAAAGACCAAGGAGAAACGGTATGACCCCATCTATCGCCGACCTGCGCCGCGACTATACCCGTGATGGCCTCACGGAAAGCCAAGCCCCTGACGAACCCTTTGCCCTGTTTACCGAATGGTTCAAACAGGCCGTGGAAGTCGAAACCGCCGAAGCCAATGCCATGATGCTGGCAACCGTGGACGGCCAAGGCCAACCGCACTTGCGCACGCTACTGCTGAAAGGCTTTGATGAGCGCGGCTTTGTATTCTTTACCAACTACCAGAGCGCAAAGGGCCAGCAGTTGCAACAGCAACCGAAAGCAGCCATGACTTTCTGGTGGCATGACCTGGAACGTCAGGCCCGTATCGAAGGCATTGTCGAACAAGTCAGCGCCGAAGAATCTGACGCCTACTACCACAGCCGCCCGATCGGCAGCCGCCTTGGCGCTTGGGCATCACCGCAAAGCCAGGTCATTGCCGACCGCGGTGTACTCGAAGACCGTATTGGCGCCTTAACCAAAGAGCACAGTGACAACCCGCCAGATCGCCCGCCGCACTGGGGTGGCTACCGCCTGGTACCCAACCTGATTGAATTCTGGCAGGGCCGCCCCAGCCGTCTGCATGACCGGTTGAATTATCGCCTGGTTAATGGCACCTGGGTACGCGAACGCCTCGCACCCTGAACTCTCACCCCCGCTGGAGCTCAGCCAATGTCGACCACCCCGACCAGCGCCCTGCTCGCCTTGCTGGATCACTACCAGCCTCAGCGTTTGCTGTGTGTGAGTCTCGAGCCGATTCCAGCCGCGCAAGCCTATGCCGCCGCGCATCCCGAGGTTGAGCTGATCCATTGCCGTGAAGTACCCATACCCGACGGTTTGCAACAGCAACGCTATGATCTGGCACTGGTCGCCGAGCAACTGGAAATACTCGACAAGCAGCTGGCAACCGAGCTGCTGGCCGGCTTGCGCAATTTGCTGGTCAATCGGCTGGCCGTACTGGTCGATCTGGATCTAGCCACAGGCTGGCAGGAAAACGATTTTTTCGCCCTGGCACTGCAACGTCAGGGCTACTTCCAGCAAGACACGCGCAGCTTGCACCTGTTCAGTTATGATCTGCAAGATTACAAACAGGTGCCCGACTGGCTGAACGCCAAGTACTGGGCCAACCCGGAACTCTTTGGCAAATATTGGTGGTAAGCGTGACCCTGCCCGCATCATCCCCCTGCCCCTGTGGCAGCTCCAACACCTATGCTGACTGCTGCCAGCCGCTGCACCTGGGCAACACAGCACCCAGCGCCGAGCGCTTGATGCGTTCACGCTATAGCGCTTACACCTTGGGGCTGGTTGATTATCTGATCAACACCACCCTACCCGCGCAACAAGCCAATCTGGATCGCAAGGCCATGCGCCAATGGAGCAAACAAAGCCGCTGGTTGGGCTTGGAGGTGATCGCCAGCGAAGCGACCAGGCCTGACAGCGACCAGGCCTGGGTGCGTTTTATTGCACGCTGGCAGGACCCCAACGGTGAAAAGCAGGCCCACGAAGAACACTCAGAGTTTCGTCGCGAACAGGGGCGTTGGTATTTTATCGACCCGAACCACCCGCTCAAACCTGGCCGCAATTCGCCCTGCCCTTGTGGTTCAGGCAAGAAGTATAAGCAGTGTTGTTTGTAAAAGATCGATCGACTTGAGGCCGCTTTCAAGGCAGGAATGGTTTAGCATGGTGGCATGGCAGGGGTGTTGCCGACCACCGGTGCCAGACCGTCGATAGCCAGGGATGGCTATCGCCGAGCGCACACGGAAGTGCTTGTAGCGTGTCTGGCACCGGTGGCCGGCAATGC
>REBY01000048.1 GCA_007692485.1 Pseudomonadaceae bacterium
GGTCATCAAGCTTTTACATCAACTGGTGTACCATGCCAGCATCCGATTTTAGCAGGGAGTAGAGATGTGAACTGGGATCTACCCAAGCCCTATACCATTGACATAGAAGTCCAGGCGGACGAAATCGACGAGCTCGGGCACGCCAACAATGCCAGCTATGTGCGCTGGCTGGAACGCTGCGCCTGGCAGCATTCACAGTCATTGGGGCTGGGCGTTGAGGAATACCGCGAACTGGACCGCGCCATGGCCGTGGTGCGGCATGAAATCGATTACCTGGCTGCCGCTTATGCCGGTGAGCAACTGACCATGGCGACCTGGATTGTGCGCTGGGACAAAAAGCTGCGCATGTCCCGGCATTTCCAGCTGTGCCGCCAGTCCGATGGCCTGACGTTGCTGCGCGCCGAAACCACCTTTGCTTGTATCCAGGTCAGCACCGGCAAGCCCAAACGCATGCCGCCGATCTTTATCGAGGTCTATGCCAAGGGTCTGACCGAGTAGCCAGCCTAGCTGGCGGCATAGTCAATCGCGACAATCCACCAGCTGCGCTCGCCGCCGGGGGCGGTGACAGTCACTTCGTCATCCACCGTCTTGCCCAACAATGCACGCGCCAAGGGGCTGTCGATACTGATGTGTTGTTGCTTGGGGTCGATCTCATCCGGGCCAACAATGCGCACCACCAGCGCCTTGCCATCCTCATCTTCAAGGCTGACGCGGGCCGAGAAAAAAACCTTGCTCAGATCGGTGGGCGGCTGATCAACCACCTTGAGGTTTTCCAGTCGCTTGCGTAGAAAACGTACCCGGCTATCGATCTCACGCAACATCTTTTTGCCGTAGGTATATTCGGCGTTCTCCGAACGGTCGCCCTGAGCTGCCGCCTCGCTGACGGACTGGGTGACCTGCGGGCGACGCACATGCCAAAGCTCATGCAACTCGTCACGCAGGCGCTGAGCACCGGCAGCGGTAATCAGGGGCGTACCGGCAGGCCGGGGCGGGCGATAACGGCTCATCTCAGCCCCGGTTCAGCAGTGACATCGGGCTTTGCCGGACTACTTGGCGGGTACCGACTGCGCCGGCCACACCGATCAGCAGGGCGCCAGCCAGGGGTACCAACAACCAGTACCACAGGTGCGGCTGCCAGGTCAGTTCCAGCGCATAGCGGTAGAGCAGCCAGGTGATCAGTTCGGCGGCGACAATCGCCAGCACCCCGGCCAGTGCGCCGAGCAAAGCAAACTCCATCCGGTTGGCCTGTTGCAGCAGCTTGCGCCGTGCGCCCAGGGTGCGTAGCAATGCGCCTTCGTGCAAGCGTTCATCCAGGGTCGACTGCAGTGAAGCAAAGAGCACCGCAAAGCCAGCCAGCAGAACAAACAGCAGCACGTACTCAACGGCCAGCGTGACCTGGGCCAGGATCTCGCGAATCTGTTCCAGGATCACTTCCACATCCAACAGTGTCATCGCCGGGAAGGCGCGGGCCAAGTCGCGCAGGCCGTCACGGTGCTCGCTGGGCAAACGGAAGCTGGTCAGCAGGGTGGCTGGCACCTCATCCATACTGCCGGGCGAGAGAATCATAAAGAAATTGGGGGTGAAGTTATCCCAGTTCACTGCGCGGATATTGCTCACTTCGGCTTCGAGCGTTTGTCCGGCAATGATAAAGGTCAGCTTGTCTCCCACGCCAACCCCAAGGCTGTCGGCCAGTTGGCTTTCCACCGAGACCTCTGGTTGCAAGGGTTGCACCTCGCCCCACCATTGGCCGGCGACAATACGGTTATCGGTCGCCAGTTCGGCTGACCAGGTCAGGCTCAGGTCACGGTTGATGGCTCTTTCTGCCTGGCTGCCCTTACTCACCAGGTCACGCACCGGCTGATCGTTGATCAAGGTCAGGCGGCCGGGTGATACCGGGTAGAGCGGGGCAGGGGTGGCGCCAATCTCTTCCAGTTTGGCGACAAAGGCCGCCTCTTCGCTGGGCAGAATATTCAGCGCAAACTGGTTCGGCGTGTCTTCGGGTAATTGCGCTTGCCAGGTATCCAGCAGTTCGGTGCGCAAAATCAGAATGACCACCATGGCCATCAGAATCAGGCCAAACGCCAGAATTTGCCCGGCTGCGGTGGTGGGTTGCTTGAGCAGTTGGCCGCTGCCCAGGCGCCAGGCCAGGCTAGCCTGGCGCAAACGATTACCGACCAGTTTGAGCAGGCCAAGGGCAACGATACCGAGCAGCACCGAAGCCACCGAGCCGCCTAGCACCACGGCCAGAGTAATGGGCAGGTTGCCGGTGAACTGCCACATCAGCAAACACAGTGCCCCCAAGGCCAAGCCATAAATCAGCCAGCCACTGCTGGGCAGTGGCGCCAGTTCCCGGTGCAGCACCCGCAGCGGAGAGACCCGCCCCAGTCGCATCAAGGGCGGCAGCGCAAAGCCGGCCAGACCGACTATGCCGGTCGCCGCGCCGACCAATAAGGGCTGCCAGCCAACGCCGGGCAAGTCCGGTGGCAACAGGTCCCGCAACAGATAAATTAGCCCCCACTGCATAAACCAGCCCAGCAACAAACCGACCAGGGTGGCCAATACCCCCAGGCAGGCCAGCTGGATCAGGAAAATCTGCATCACCCGGCGACGGCTAGCGCCCAGGCAGCGGAGCAGGGCGCTGGTATCGAAATGCCGGGTAGCAAAGCGGCTGGCTGACAGCGCAACCGCTACCCCGGCCAGCACCACAGCAGCAATACTGGCCAGACCGAGAAACTGCCCGGCCCGGTCCAGCGCGCTACCAATTTGTTGGTTGTCATCCGCGACTGTGGTTAGCCGCTGGTTGGGTTCCAGTTGCGGTCTGACCCACTGCTGGAAACGCTCCAGAGCGGCTTCCTCACCACTGAGTAGCAAGCGATAGCGTATCCGGCTACCCGGCTGGATAATGCCGGTCGCGTCCAGATCGGCCAGGTTCATCAGCACCCGCGGGTTCAGGCTGTAGAAATCACCTACCCGGTCAGGCTCATGGGTCAGCACTGCGCTCAT
>REBY01000123.1 GCA_007692485.1 Pseudomonadaceae bacterium
GGCAGCTATGCCAGCAGCCCCACGCTGTCCTGGCTGTACACCCTGGAATACGCCAAACAGAGCGACTACAAGGGCGGCAACTCGGATATCGACGCCGATTACCGGCTGATTGAGCTGGGCGCGGCCGTCAATGGCGTTACCGGTCGTATTGGTCGCGAAGTTCTGGGCGTTGATGGCACCCCGTTCAGCACCCCATTGGCCACGGCACATGCCTTCAATGGCTGGGCTGATGTCTTTATTGCCACACCGGCCGATGGCCTGGATGACCGCTACCTGAAACTGGGTGGCCGGCTGCAAGGCATCAATCTGCTGGCTGCCTGGCACCAGTTTTATGCTGATCGCGGCAGCGACCGCTACGGCCGCGAGCTGAACCTGCAGGCCGGTCGCCCCTTCGGACCGGTCAACCTGTTGGCCAAATATGCGCGCTACTCGGCCAAAGACCTTGGCGTCGATACCGAGAAATTCTGGCTGATGGCCCAAGCCAGCTTCTAAAGGGTTTACATCAGACCTGAACAACAAAGGCTCCCGAGGGAGCCTTTGTTGTTTAACACTCGGGTATCAGTGATCAATCGCAGCGCCGGCACCGCGAGGGACACGAATGTCCTCGATCAGATGCTGGATATGCTCAGGCGGTTCCTTGGTGAACTTGGCCACACTGACAGCGACAACAAAGTTGAAGATCATGCCCAGGGTGCCAATACCCTCCGGTGAGATCCCGAACCACCAGTGGTTGGCGTTATCCAGTTCCGGGCTGATGAACTTGAAGAACACGATGTAGCTGAAGGTAAATACCAGGCCAACGATCATGCCGGCAATGGCGCCTTCCCGGTTCATCTTCTTGGAGAAGATGCCCAGTACAATGGCCGGGAAGAAGGACGCCGCCGCCAGGCCGAAGGCAAAGGCCACCACCTGCGCCACAAAGGCCGGCGGATAGATACCAAAGAGGCCGGCGATCACCACCGCCACTGCTGCAGCCAAACGCGCTGCCAATAGCTCCTGCTTCTCGGTGATATTGGGCGCCATATTGCTCTTCAGCAGGTCGTGCGAGACCGAGGTCGAGATCACCAGCAAGAGACCAGCCGCTGTCGACAGCGCAGCAGCAAGACCACCGGCAGCAATCAGGGCTACTACCCAGCCGGGCAGGTTAGCGATTTCCGGATTGGCCAGCACGATAATGTCGCGGTCAACATAGATCTCGTTGGCATTATCGGTGATGGTGTTGGTCACTAGCCGCTCACCATGTTCACCACGCTCACCAGAGAAACGCGGCGCGCCTTGGAAGGGATTGCCCGGCGCCATCTGAATGATGCCGTCACCGTTCTTGTCGTGCCAGGCGACCAGGCCGGCATTTTCCCAGGTGGTGATCCACTCCGGAACTTCCGCATAGGGTGTTTCCGGGATGGTGCTGAGCAGATTGGTCTTGGCAAAAGCCGCCAGCGCCGGTGCGGTGGTGTACAGAATCGCAATAAATAATAGAGCGTAACCTGCTGATTTACGTGCATCTCTTACTGTTGGTGTGGTGAAGAAGCGGACGATGACATGGGGCAGACCCGCGGTGCCGACCATCAGTGCCATGGTAATAAAGAACACGTCAATGGTCGCCTTGCTGCCGTCAGTATAGGCATCGAAACCCAGTTCAGCGCCGAGGCCATTGAGCTTGTCGAGCAGGAAGGTATCGCTGCCCGTTACCGTGCTTCCAAAACCCAGTTGCGGAATGGGTGTGCCGGTAATCATCAGCGAGATATAGATAGCCGGCACCATGTAGGCAAACATCATCACGCAGTACTGCGCCACCTGGGTATAGGTGATGCCCTTCATGCCACCGAGCACGGCATAGAAAAACACGATGGCCATACCGATCACCACACCGACGGTGATATCCACCTCCAGGTAGCGTGAGAACACGATACCCACACCGCGCATCTGACCAGCCACATAGGTAAAGGAAATAAAAATCACACAGATCACCGCTACCACCCGCGCGGTTTGCGAGTAATAACGCTCACCGACAAACTCAGGCACAGTGAACTTGCCGAACTTGCGCAGGTAAGGTGCCAGACACATCGCCAGCAGCACATAACCACCGGTCCAGCCCATCAGGTAGACACTGCCGTCACGGCCAAGGAAGGCAATCATGCCGGCCATGGAGATGAACGAGGCGGCTGACATCCAGTCCGCACCAGTGGCCATACCATTGGCAATCGGGTGCACGCCCTTACTGGCAACGTAATATTCACTGGTACTGCCGGCGCGCGACCAGATCGCAATACCGATATAGAGCGCAAAAGTCGCACCGACAAAGATATAAATCAGGGTTTGGGTTTCCATGCGGGGCTCCTCGCTTACTCTTCGTGGAAGTCGTATTTACGATCGAGCCGATTCATCTTCCACACGTAGAAGAAAATGAGGATCACGAAGGTATAGATGGAGCCCTGCTGGGCAAACCAGAAGCCGAGCGGGAAGCCAAAGAACTGGATCTTGTCGAGCAAGTCGACAAACAGGATTCCGGCACCAAAGGAAACAGCGAACCAGATGACCAACAGGGTCAGCATCAGGCGCACATTTTCCTTCCAGTAGCCGCGGGCAGCGTCTTCTTTTGAAAGGGACATATCCATCTCCGATTGTTGTTGTTTTGACGCCTCGACGGTAGCACCGGGAGGGTCAATCGGAGATTAAGACTTAGGTCGTAGCGGGCTGATCAGGCGCGAGATACAAGGCACCAAAGTGCATATAAATTACGCGGCAAGGAGTTGATTAAAAAAGGGAATTTAGCGCTAAAAAAGAAAAAGGGGGATGCATAAAGCACCACCCCCTACTTTGGTCTAGAGGCTGCTGACAAGCCACAAAAAGCTTGCCGGCAGCACCTCATCACTGTTTGCGCACAATCACGCTGCCGATCGAATAACCGGCGCCGAAAGAGCAAATAACCCCGTGACTGCCGCTGGGCAAGTCATCCTGGTTTTTGTGGAAAGCGATGATGGAGCCGGCTGAACTGGTATTGGCGTATTCATCCAACACGACTGGCGCTTCCTGCTCATTCGGGTCACGACCCAGCAGTTTGCGCGCAATCAACATATTCATATTCAGGTTAGCCTGATGCAACCAGAAACGGCTGATATCGGTCACTGGAAGGCTATGCTCCTGCAGGTGCTGGCCAATCAGTTCAGCAACCATTGGGCAGACATCCTTGAATACCTTGCGGCCTTGCTGGATAAACAGCTTATCTGGCTGGCCAGCCGCCGCCGTGTCACAACGGTTAAGGAAGCCGAAGTTATTGCGAATATTGTTGGAAAACTTGGTCAGCAATTTGGTACCAAGAATATCAAAACGCTGCTTGGATACGGCCAGGTCTGCCCGCTCCAAAATCACTGCCGTACAGGCATCGCCAAAGATAAAGTGGCTGTCACGATCACGGAAGTTCATGTGCCCGGTGCAGATTTCCGGGTTGACCATCAATACCGCGCGGGCCTGACCCAGCTGAATATTGTTGGCTGCGTTCTGAATGCCAAAGGTAGCCGAGGAACAGGCCACATTCATGTCATAACCGAACCCGTCAATACCCAAGGCTTCCTGCACTTCCACTGCGATCGCCGGGTAGGCGCGCTGCAGGTTGGAGCAGGCGACAATGACACCGTCAATATCGGCAGCCGTACGCCCTGCCCGCTCCAGTGCCTGAGTGGCGGCCTTGACTGACATTTCACAGAGAATCGACCACTCGTCATTACTGCGATCAGGAATATCCGGCACCATGCGATTGATATCCAGAATGCCGGTCTTGTTGGTCACGTAACGGCTCTTGATACCGGACGCCTTTTCGATAAAGTCCGTGCTCGAGCCGGCCAGTGCGGTTACCTCGCCGCGCGCGATGGCGTCGGCGTTGTCGCGATTGAACTGTTCGACAAAGGCATTGAAACTGGCAACCAGTTCTTCATTGCTGATGCTGTTCGGGGGCGTATACAAACCCGTTCCGCTGATCACGACGTTGTGCACGGTCGGTCCTCTTCTCTGTTATCAGGGCGATGCAGAGCGCGTACACCCTGCACCTTGTTGTATTGTTGTCGCAGCCATTCCTGCACCAAGGGGAAATGGTCCATTGCTGCCTGCGCATGAGTCAGCAGGTCATTATGGCCATAGTTCCGCGAGCATCCACTGCCCTGTTCGAGTACGACTACCTGCGCATCATGCCGGCCCAATTCACGGGCAAAGGCTTTGACATCGGTCGCTGCGCCCATTACCCGGTCAGCCTTGCCGGCAAGGTACAGCCCAGGCGGCCAATTCACGTTCTGCAAAGCGTTAGCATAGTCGAAACCGTCAGTCAGATCACGCCATGCGCTTGCGCCCTGCATCCAGTCCAGCACTTCCCGCTGTAACTGGCAGGATTCGTTATTGGTACCTGCACCCAGTGCAACCGCCGGCATATAACCTTTGACGCGAGACACTCGGGTCAGGACACCCTGCCACAGCCAGGCAATGACCAGACGTTTGCGCCAGCTGTTGGAGGCGCTGGCGCGACGCGTAGCAAAGTGCACCAGGCCTGCACAGCTGGTCAGCCATTGAGGATGGCGAATCAGCGCACTGGCCAGCCACAGACCACCAGCACCATGCCCCATACCCACCCAAGCCTGACCGCTATGTGATTCAGCCAGCAGTGCAAACAGAGCGGGCATATCCTGACTTACCAACGCTTGCTGGGTAATCACCAGGCCTGGAGCCATAGCGGGTGTACTTTGCCCGTGACCACGCAAATCGGGAACATACACACTGTAACCGGCCGTCGCCAAGCAGGACGCCAGGCCATGCCCATGAGCGGGATAGAATACGCGACCATCTTCGGCCAGCCCATGCAGCAACACCACAGGTGGACCGCTAGCCTCTGTCGTCGCGCTAAAGCGCTGGACATGCAGGATTTCGCCATCTGCAGTTGGCAGCTGCAAAGCGCTGCTGACAATCTCGGGCGGGGCAAAGGTCTCGTCAATCATTTGCCCAGTGTAACCTTTTCACTGGCCAATCTCCTGCCAGAGTTTATTCAGGCGCTTGGCTGAGACCGGCATACGCGTACCCAACTGCTGGGCAAAGAGCGACACCCGATATTCTTCAAGCATCCAGCGCCACTGCACCAGTCGCGGCTCATAGCGTCCTTCCTGACGATAGCGTGCAGCGCGATCCTGATACTGCTGCCAATAAGCCTGCAGCTCATCAGTCCATACCCGGTCACGCTGCGTTTGCCCGGACAATTTGTCCAGGCGTTGCTGCAAGGCGGCGAAATAACGTGGATATTCGCTCAGCCATTCAGCGGGCACTTCACGAACAAAGCCTGGATACACTAGGTTGGCCAACTGCTGTTTGACGTCATTGAGTGCCAAGGCCCAAGACAGGTCGATCTTGCCCTTGAGCCGCTTCTGTACCTGATGCCAGTCTTTCAATCGGGTCAATACGTCACTGGCAAGCCGCTCAGCCGTCGCCACCCAGTCTCCCCGCCCGGCCTCGATACAGGCAGCCAGGGCATCCGGATCACGCGGCAAGGGTTGCTCCGGCGGCAAACAGCAGCGGTCAATAGCAGCCAGAAGCACATCATCCAGCAACTGCTGTTGACTGCCGAATTCACGATAATAAATGGCTGCATCCTTGGCCACACTGAGCTTCTGACGCAGGTAGCGTGCCTGCTCGGTCAGACCCTGCAAAATCAGCCGCTGCACTCCCAGGCGATGGGCCTGTTCAGCGGTTTCCGGCAAATCAAACAAGTGCTCGATCACCGTGTCACCCTGCTCCACCCAAGCCGGCCAGAAGGTGACGGCGATACCCGCCTGCTGTTGCGTAATCTGCTCAGGCAAGGCATAGCTTCCCGGTATCGCTTTCGGCTGGCTGGATGCTGCAGTCGGTGGTTTTGGCGGTTCAATGACCTGCCCTTCCAATTGCTGACAGAGCGCGGTGTAATCACGCCCGCTGGCAATCACCTGCCCACTGCCGTCAAGCACTTCCAGCCGCATCAGCAGATGCGACTCAAGCTCCAAGTGTTGCCAGACGTCTTCGTCAATCCTGGCGCCGGTCATCCGCGTCAGCTCACGCCCCAGCGTAGGCCCCAGCGGACCTTCACCAAAGGGCATGCGCTCCAATGCAGCAGCAACAAAATCGGGTACCGGAACAAAATTCTTGCGCAGCGCCTTGGGCAAAGCGCGCACCATGGCAACGCATTTGTCATACAGCAAGCCGGGTACCAGCCAGTCCAACCGCTGCTCCGGTAGCTGGCGCAATAGCGCCGCAGGCACCCGCAACGTGACACCATCGGCGTGATGATTGGGCTCAAAGTGATAGCTGAGCGGCAAGGCCACCTGCTGCCAACGCCAGGCATCCGGATAGCGCTCACCGCTCACCTCATTGGCTTCACGCTGGAGCAACTCATCTCGTGTCATGTGCAGCAGCTTGGGGTCTTGCTGGCTGGTTTTTTTCAGCCAGCGCTCAAAACTCGCCAACTGGTAAACATCATCCGGAATGCGCGCATTGAAATAGCTGAACAGGGTCTCATCATCAACCAGAATATCGCGTTTGCGTGCCTTGGCTTCCAGCTCATTAAGCTCTGCCAGCAGCGCCTGGTTGGCCTTATTGAACGCTGACTTACCGTGCCACTCCCCCTCAACCAGAGCGCGACGGATAAAAATCTCCCGCGCCGCAACCGGGTCAATCGGGCCAAAATGCACCTTGCGCCGCGGGACTATGATCAGCCCGAACAGGCTGACCTGTTCAAAAGCCACCACCTGGCCGCGCTTCTTTTCCCAATGCGGTTCACTGTGACTGGTCTTGCTCAGGTGAGCGGCCAGAGGTTCAACCCACAGGGGGTCAATCTTGGCGGCCAGGCGGCCATACAGGCGACGCGTTTCGGTCAATTCGGCGACCATAACCCAGGCTGGCTTTTTCTTCGCCAGCGCGGATGACGGGTGCAGCAAAAAACGTCGCTGGCGGGCGCCAAGGTAGTCGCCCTCTTCGGTCTTGTTACCCAGATGGCTAAGCAAGCCTGCCAGCAGCGCCTTGTGCACTGCATCATCGGCGGCCGCTTCACTGTTACGTGGCAAACCCAGGTCACGGCAGGTCATGACCAACTGGCGATGCGTTTCGCGCCACTCGCGCATACGCAGGTAATTGATAAAGTGGCGCCGGCACCAGCTGCGCAGCTGACCCTGAGTCAGGTTCTGGCGCTCGTTCTCGAAAGCACGCCATAAATTGATAAAGGCTACAAAGTCCGAGTTCTCATCCTTCCACTGGGCATGCGCCTGATCGGCTGCCTGCTGGCGTTCTACCGGGCGTTCGCGCGGGTCCTGGACTGACAGCGCGCTGGCAATCACCAGCACTTCTTCCAGGCTGTTCAGTTCGGCGGCGGCAATCAGCATGCGGCCAATCCGCGGGTCGGTCGGCAGGCGGGCCAGCTGGCGACCTATGGCGCTGATCTGACCTTCCTTGTTGACCGCGCCCAGTTCTTGCAGCAGGTTGAAACCATCGCTGATAGCGCGGCCGTCCGGCGGTTCGATAAAGGGGAAATCCTCGATGCGCCCGAGGCGCAGATGCAGCATCTGCAAAATCACTGCGGCCAGATTGGTACGCAGTATTTCCGGGTCAGTAAAGGCTGGGCGGCGGTCGAAATCCTCTTCGCTGTACAGACGTACGCAAAGGCCATCGGCAACACGGCCACAGCGACCCTTGCGCTGGTTGGCGCTGGCCTGGGATACGGGCTCAACAGGCAGGCGCTGAACCTTGGAGCGCGGGCTGTAGCGGCTGATACGCGCTTCGCCCGGATCAATCACATAGGCAATGCCGGGGACCGTCAGTGAGGTTTCGGCGACGTTGGTGGCCAGCACGATGCGCCGACCGGCATGGTTGGAGAAAATCTTCTGTTGCTCGGCGGCGGACAGCCGGGCATACAAGGGCAAAATTTCGGTATGCCGCAGGTTGGCCTTGCGCAGATAGTCTGCGGTATCGCGAATCTCGCGCTCACCGGGCAAAAATACCAAAGCATCGCCCGGCGGTTTGCCATTGGCCCGCTCGTACCCTTCCAGCTCGCGAATGGCGGCAACAATGCCCTGGTCAATACTCAGGTCTTCTTCGACGGCGTTGCCTTCCTCGTCCATGTCCGCCTGCAACGGGCGGTACCAGACATCCACCGGATAGGTGCGTCCGGATACCTCGATTATGGGTGCCTGGTCAAAGTGCGCAGAAAACCGCTCAAGGTCGATCGTTGCCGAGGTAATAATGACTTTCAGGTCTGGCCGCTTGGGCAAAATGGTTTTCAAAAAGCCGAGCAAAAAGTCGATATTCAGGCTGCGCTCATGGGCTTCGTCGATGATCAGGGTGTCATAACGATTGAGAAAGCGATCATGCTGGGTTTCCGCCAGCAAGATGCCGTCGGTCATCAGTTTAACCAAGGTGCGCTCGTTGCTCTGGTCGTTGAAGCGCACCTGATAACCGACCAGCTCGCCAAGGGGGGTACCCACCTCGTCGGCAACCCGACTGGCGACACTGCGCGCAGCCAAGCGACGCGGCTGAGTATGGCCAATCAAACCATGCACGCCACGGCCCAGTTCCAGACAAATTTTCGGTATTTGTGTGGTCTTGCCGGAACCGGTTTCCCCGGCAATCACCACTACTTGGTGATCACGAATAGCGGCCATGATCTGCGCGCGCTTGGCAGCAATGGGTAACTGATCATCATAGCGAATGGCCGGGACACTGGCAGCACGTTGGCTAGCCAGCGCGCAGGATGCCTGGAAACGCGCCAACCACTTTTCTTTGCGAGCAGGGTCTGGCTGTTTGCCCAGCGCCTGAAGTTGCCGCCGCAGCGGATGCCGGTCGGCACTCATGGCCAATTCGAGATTCTTGATAAGTTGCTGCTGATCGCTCATGAATTCGCTATCTGTAGACCGCAATCGGCCAAATGAAAAAACCCCGCCCGGATGCCCGGGCGGGGTCTATTGTCGCAGATATGGAATCGGCGGTGTTAGCCAGCCTTTTTCCATTCTTCGTCACGCAATTCACGACGCAGGATCTTGCCGACATTGGTGGTTGGCAACTCACTACGGAACTCGACAAACTTGGGCACCTTGTAAGCAGTCAGATGCTCACGCATATGCTCTTTGACCTTGGCTTCATCCAGGTCAGAATCTGCAGCCTTGACCAGGAACACCTTGATCGCCTCACCTGACTTCTCATCCGGCACACCCACGGCGGCACATTGCACCACACCCGGAATCTTGGCCATCACGTCTTCCAGTTCATTGGGGAACACGTTGAAACCGGAGACCAGAATCATGTCTTTCTTGCGGTCGACAATACGCAGGTAGCCATCCGGCTGGATAATCGCGATATCACCTGTTTTCAGCCAACCTTCGTTATCAAGCATTTCATCGGTGGCTTCCTTGCGCTGCCAATACCCTTTCATGATCTGCGGGCCTTTGACGCACAACTCGCCACGCTCACCCATGGGCACTTCATTCCCGTCGTCATCGATCACCTTACACAGAGTCGAGGGGACCGGAATACCGATAGTGCCCAGCTGAATATTGTCGATCGGATTGACCGTCGCCAGCGGGCTGGTTTCCGTCATACCGTAGCCTTCACAAATCTTACAGCCAGTGACTTGTTCCCAGCGCTCGGCAGTTGCCAGTTGCAACGCCATGCCACCGGACAGAGTAACTTTGAATTTGCTGAAATCCAGCTGACGGAAAACGTCGTCATTACAAAGAGCAACAAACAGCGTATTCAGACCAACGAAACCGGTGAATTGTACTTTACCCAACTCTTTAACGAAGGCGGGTATGTCCCGTGGATTGGTGATCAAAACATTATGGTTGCCACTGATCATCATCGCCATGCAATGAAAGGTGAAGGCGTAGATGTGATACAACGGCAAGGGGCAAATGAGTACCTCTTCGCCGTCCTTGATGGTGTTACCCATCATCGCCTTGGCCTGCAGCATGTTGGCAACCAGATTGCGGTGGGTCAGCATTGCACCCTTGGCTACCCCGGTGGTGCCACCGGTGTATTGCAGCACAGCAATATCATCGGTGTGCGGGTGCGCTTCACGGAAACTGCATTGCTTTCCACGCTTGAGCGCATCGTTGAAACGGATGGCTTTTTTCAGATGATACTCAGGCACCATCTTCTTAACGTGCTTGACGACAGTATTGACCAGCAGACGCTTGAGTGGCGGCAGCATATCGCCAACTTCGGTAACGATGACCTGCTGCACATTAGTCTTGGGCACAACTTTTTCTGCCAAGTGAGCCATATTGGCCAGGCAGATAAGGGCCTTGGCGCCGGAGTCCTTGAACTGGTGCTCCATCTCGGTCGCGGTATACAGCGGGTTGGTGTTGACCACCACGAAGCCGGCTCGCATAGCACCGAAAACCGCGATCGGGTACTGCAGAACGTTGGGCATCTGAATGGCAATACGATCACCCGGCTCGAGACCGGCATGGTTTTGCAAATAACCGGCAAAGTGGCCGGACAGCTCGTACATCTCGCCGTAAGTAAGGGTTTTGCCGAGGTTGCTGAAAGCTGGCTTGTCCGCGAACTTTTCGCAAGATTCCTTCAATACAGCGAGGATGTTGGGGTATTGGTCAGGGTCAATTTCAGCTGGGATGCTGGCTGGATATTTGTCAGTCCAGAAATTGTCATTCATTGCTGCCCGCTCCTGAGTGCTGCCGCCCGAGAGACGCGGGCCGGCACTATTTCTTGAAGTTATAGTGAAACAAGTCACAACGCAAAAATGCGCACGATTTTTTATAAATAGTCACAAAGCGAGCGAAGATTATCAGCTTTTCTGCATGTCGGCCAGCATCGAGCCAGCAACAGAAAAAAGTGGCCTCCGCTCACCGACCACCCGAATGGGTGGCCAGCAAACTCAGTATGGCGGGTCAGTCTTTAGCTGTCACGCAACTCACGACGCAAAATCTTGCCCACCGGCGTCATCGGCAGCTCATCGCGCAGCTCGAAGTGACGAGGTACTTTATAGCCGGTGAAGTTTTCGCGGCAGTAAGTCTTGAGCTCTTCCACGGTCAGGCTCTTGTCAGAGGGGATGACAAAGAGCTTGACGGCTTCACCGGATTTTTCATCCGGCACACCGATCGCAGCGGCATTGGCTACTTTCGGGTGAGCAGCAACCACGTCTTCGATTTCATTCGGGTAGACGTTAAAGCCGGAAACAATGATCAGATCCTTGATGCGATCAACAATGCTGACAAAACCGTCTTCATCAATGATGGCAACGTCACCGGTTTTGAACCAGCCATCTTCGGTGATGCTCTCGGCAGTGGCTTCCGGGCGGTTCCAGTAACCCTTCATTACTTGCGGGCCTTTCACACATAGCTCGCCGCGCTCCCCGATGGGCAGCTCTTCACCTTCTTCATTGATGACCTTGAGTGCAGTGCCCGGCACAGCCAGACCAACGCTACCCAAACGTGCAAGACCATCACCCGGGCTTGCCGATACCACAGGCGAGCACTCGGTCAGACCGTAGCCTTCACCGACGGTACAGTTGGTCCGCGACTTCCAGCGCTCAGCGGTGGCTTTCACCAATGCGGTACCGCCGGAGTTGGTGCTTTTCAGCTTGGAAAAATCGATATCATCAAACTCGGGGTGATCCATCAGGGCGACAAATAGCGTGTTCAGACCGACGATGGAAGAGAACTGCCATTTCTTCAGTTCTTTGATAAAGGCTGGAATATCACGCGGGTTAGTGATCAGCACGTTGTGATTACCAGCAACCATCATGCACATGCAATTCACGGTAAAGGCGTAGATGTGATAGAGCGGCAGAGGCGCGATAACCACTTCACCCTCATCGCTCATGATCTTCTTGCCGTCACTACCAATTTGCTGCAGGTTGGCATGCACTTGCAGCATGTTGGCGACGATATTGCCGTGGGTCAGCATGGCACCCTTGGCCACACCCGTAGTGCCACCGGTGTATTGCAGCACAGCAATGTCTTCCAGGGTCTTTTCCACCTTAGTCGGCAGCTTGCCAGCACTCTGCTTGAGCGTATCTTTGAAGCTGACCGCTTGCGGCAGCTCAAAGTCAGGAACCATTTTCTTGACTTTCTTGACCACGAAATTGATCAGCAAGCCTTTGAGCGGGCGCTGCATGTCACCCATGCGCACTTCGATCAAATGTTTGATGTCAGTATCGGGCAGGACTTCCTGTACCAGGTGGCCAAACACATTCATGTAAACCAGCGCTTTGGCACCCGAATCCTGGAACTGGTGACGCATTTCCCGAGCGGTGTATAGCGGGTTGGTGTTGACCACGATCAGGCCGGCACGCAAGGCACCGAAGACGGCGATCGGGAATTGAATAACATTGGGCATCTGTACTGCAATGCGGTCACCCGGCTGCAAGTCAGTCTGGGTTTGCAGATAGTGCGCGAAGGCCGCTGAATAACGGTCCAGGTCACCGTAAGTGATGGTGACACCGAGGTTACTGAAGGCCGGCCGATCAGCAAATTTGCTGACCGAGGTCTCAAACACTTCAGTGATGCTCTTGTACTGGTTAAAATCGACTTCATTAGGCACGCCTGGCGGCCGCTTGTCATTCCAGAATGCTGCTTCCATTATTCTTGTCCTCTTTCCCCATGGTGGATGCTGTAGCTTGTTGTTTGATTGGCTCTACAGGCCAATTCATCGACATTGCTGCTTGGTTGTTCAGAATCTGGGAGTCAAAATTAACAGGAATATCAGTAAATACAAAACCTTGTTCTGTTTCATTGGTCAAATCGATACTCCTGTATGACGATGATCAAGCTTATCAAACCGAGACACCGCCTTACTAGCTCGAAAAATACACCTCAAACCCGCAGGAGAACATTGTGAGTCAACTTACCAATACCCCGTACGCTGAACTGGTCGAAGGAAGCCAGGCCCGGGTAAGCCACCGCGTCACCGAACGTGACTTGATCCTTTTTGCCGAAGTGTCCGGTGACGTCAACCCTGTTCACCTGGATGAGGACTTTGCTGCGGCAACCCCCTTCAAGGGACGTATTGCCCACGGCATGTTCTCAGGCGCGCTGATCTCTGCCGCAATCGCCTGTGAGCTACCCGGCCCCGGCAGTATTTACATCGGCCAGGAGCTCAGCTTTATGCGACCCGTCAAACTGGGCGACGAGATCACAGTGGAGCTGGAAATATTGGAGAAGCTGCCGAAAAACCGGGTCAAGATCGCAACCCGTGTTTTCAACCAGGATGGCAAGCAGGTAGTGGATGGCATAGCAACGGTGATGGCGCCCACTGAAAAAGTCAGCATCGACAGACCCAGCCTGCCACCTGTCAGCCTTGGCTGAGAGTGGCAGCCGTAAGCAAGCTACAAGCCTAAAGCAAGCCGGCTTTGGCTTGTAGCTGGTGCTACTTACTCAGGTAGCGCATCCCCTCTTCCAAGCCTTCCAGCGTAAGCGGGTACATCTTGTCGTCAATCAGCTCGCGCATAAGTCGGGTCGAGGTTGTGTATTCCCAGGCATCCTTGGGATAGGGATTGATCCAAATAATCTTTTTGTATTTCTCCATGAAGCGGCGGATCCATACGTGCCCGGCCTCTTCATTCCAGTGCTCGACGCTACCACCGGGCTGAGTAATCTCGTAGGGTGCCATGGCAGCATCACCGACAAAGATCACTTTATAGTCCGCGCCATACTTGTGTAGCAGGTCCATGGTCGAGGTACGTTCACTGGTGCGGCGCAAATTGTTTTTCCACACCGACTCATAGACACAGTTATGGAAGTAGTAATATTCCAGGTGCTTGAATTCGGTACGACAGGCCGAAAACAACTCTTCACAGACCTTGATATGGGCATCCATGGAGCCACCGATATCAAACAGCAGCAGCAACTTGACCGCATTACGCCGCTCCGGGCGCATCTGGATATTTAGCAGCCCGGCATCGCGTGCCGTGTGGTCGATAGTGCCGTCGATATCCAGCTCGTCCGCCGCACCGGTACGGGCAAACTTGCGCAGGCGACGCAAGGCCACCTTAATATTGCGCGTACCCAGTTCAACCTGGTCATCCAGGTTCTTGTATTCACGCTTGTCCCACACTTTGGCCGCGCGGCCCTGGCGTTTACCGGCATCACCTACCCGTATGCCTTCCGGGTTGTAGCCACCAGAACCA
>REBY01000082.1 GCA_007692485.1 Pseudomonadaceae bacterium
GTTCGACCTGCTCGGTAACATCCTTGATGAAGGCGGTATAGAGGATTTTGCCTTCTAGCTGGACTTTCGACAGTGACAGGCTGCCCCATAAGGTTGAGCCATCTTTGCGCTCTATTTCGACCTCGCGGGAGGTGCCAACAATTCTATCCACACCGGTGCTTCGGTTGGCATTTACCAGTTCATCGTGTTTTGGTTGGATGTTATGGGGCACCAGCATCTTGACGTTTTTGCCGACCACCTCGTCGCGGCTATAGCCCCATAGTTTGGCGGCGGCAAGGTTGTAAAACGTAATATTGTTGTGCTCATCAATACTGACAACGGCATCAATGGCTTGCTCCAGTGTTTGTTGGATAGCCTCCCGGGCGTTTCGCTCGTTGGTAATGTCCTTAACAAAAGCGGTGTAGGTGATGCTACTGCCGAGTTTTACTTTGGATAAGGATAAATTAGCCCAGACTTTACGGCCATCGGCACGCTCGACCAGAACCTCCCGCGAAGTGCCGACAATCTTGTCTACACCGGTGCGGCGGTTGGCATCAATCAGATCGTCATGTTTGGCCTGAATATCGACAGGCACCAGCATCTTGACGTTCTTGCCCAGAACATCCTGACGGGCAAGCCCCCACAAGCGTTCCGCTGCTGCATTGAAGAACACCACCTCATTGCGTGTATTGATCGACACAATGGCGTCAATCGCTTGCTCAAGAACCTGAGTCTGTGTGGAGTGTTTTCTACCAGCCAATAAACGGCCAAGTTGCTTGAGCATAGGTGTGTCTCCGCAGGCTATGCACAGGGTTAAAGCCGCTTTAATTATCAGCAGGCTGATAGCGCTTATTGTGATTCTTATCCAGTGTAGGCTGTAATGGCCTGCTTCGCCGAGTGAGTTGCCAGGTTATTGGCCGATCTGGCGTTTTAACTGGACCAGCTCGCTGGGGTTGTCGCTTAAACCGGTTTCCAGTGCGGCAATGCGCATAATGATCTGATCCTTGTGAACCTGGGTTTTTGGCAATACAAAAAGAGCACCAATCAGTTGCCGTAACGGGAAAGGCAGTTTGAGTCGAATCTTTAATTGATTGCCGTATTCACTGGCATATTTCTTTAGTAATCCGGGGAGCTCTGCGGCATCCGGGTGTTGGCCATAATTGATGAAGTTCTGTATGGCGCAGAGCACCGAGAGTTCACCGATGCAGCTCAGGCTAACTGCAGCCCGAACCACATCAGCAGAGGCCTGCATCTCGGCGCTATGCCGGGTCAGAGCTTTAGCTAACAGGGTTTGTTGTTCGGTCAGCTTGCGCGCCAGACTGACCAATGCTGGCTCATTGAGTACCGGTCGGGTGCCGAGTAACTGTTGCGTCAGACGCAGGCTACTGGCGGCGCCTAGCTGGCGCAGGGCCGTCTCCACGCTCAAGCAGTCAAAACCATTGTCATCCGGGTCAAGGCGATTGGCGGCTGTTATCAGTTCGGCGCTCAGCAGGGGCTCCAAGCGTGCCAGGCGAATCAATTCGCGAGGCGCTGCATCGTCTAACAGGTCACTGATAAGCGTATGGTTTGCCTGGTGTGTCCAAGGCAGCAACAAGGTTTACTGCAGGCGTTGCTTCAGGAAGTCATCCAGGTTGCCCAAGTGACTGGTAACGGGCGCCTGACCTGGGCTCGCACCGTAGCGCTGAAAGCGATCAAGCAGGCTGTCAATGCTGAAAGGCTTGGCAATAAAGTCGGTCGCCCCCGCGTGTATGGCGGCTTGCACGCTGTGTCGCTCGATATGAGATGAAATCAGAACGCGGAAACTCTTGGGGTGGCGCTGCATGGCCAAGCTCAACGCGTCCAGGCCGCTACCATCGGGTAGTTTCAGGTCACACAGGAGCAGATCCAGGGGCTGACCACGCAGATGGTTCAGTGCCGGCTGCAGTTTATCAAAGCGGTTTATCTGCGCGTCAGCAAAAACCTGAAGCAGGCTGAGTTCAAGCAATTGTCCCAACCAGGGATCATCTTCAATAACGCAGATCTGCTTCATGCTGTGAAGACCCTTTGCCAGCTGAAAGTATCAGGTCACGGAAATGCCTGAATTTGAGATAGATTACACCTCATAGTTTGCCACGGCTTACAATCTGGCGTCAGCGCGTGCCGGTAGGTCAAACCAGAAGCAGGCGCCCTCGCCTTCGGTTGAGCTGAAGCTCATATCGCCGTTCATCTGCCGTACCAATTCTCGACTGATAGCCAGGCCCAGCCCGGTGCCGCCATGTTGACGTGTAGACGAGCTGTCAGCCTGGGCAAAACGATGGAAAATACGTGACTGGAACTCTGCAGCTATGCCCATGCCGCGATCGGTGACGCTAATGCGAATCTGCTCGCCATGCTGGGCTGCGGCCACACTTACCCGGCTGCCAGCCGGTGAGAACTTGCATGCGTTGGAGATCAGGTTGGCCATTATTTGTGCCAGACGGCGGGGGTCTGCGGCAATCTCGGCGGCAGGCACGGGCTGTATCAGTTCCAGATCAATGGTATAGCGCTCGGCATAACCCTGATTGACCTCCAGAGCCTGGTGCAAGCTTGCTTCAAGGGGTAGCCATTGCGTATCAAAGTCCACCTTACCCGCACTTAGTTTGTCCAGATCCAGCAAGTCGTTGATCAACGCATGCAACTGACGGGTATTGTCTTCGGCGATACCCAGCATGTGCTGCATCTCCTCCGGTACCGTGCCCAGAGCGCCCCCGCGCAGCAGCCCAAGAGCACCGATAACGGAGGTCAAGGGGGTGCGAAGCTCATGGTTGACGGTAGAGATAAACTCACTTTTCAGCGTTTCCAGCCGCAGTTGCTCGGTCACGTCTGAAGCCATGCCAAGCAGGCCTAGCAATTGCCCATCACCATCATTGATGGGCGTCACTGAGAGGTGAACCTGGCGTTGCTCGCCACCCTTGCGCAAGTATGTCCATACGCTGCTTTGCACCTTGCCTTCACGGGCGGGCTGAATAAAAATCTGCATTGGGTCATAGGCTGTCTCTGTGTTGCCAATGAGCTGTTCATGACGCGCCCTGAGCTCATCGGGCAAATGAAAGACAGCCGGTGTACGTCGTCCAATCAATTCATCGGCGGAATAGCCCAGCAAGTGCTCAGCGCCACTGTTAAACAGGGTGATAAGACCTTGGCTATCCGTCGCAACGATGGCTACTTCAGTTGCGGCATCAATGACTGTGCGCAGAAATGCTCGGGCTTCTTTGACTTCCTCTGCTTGTGCGCGACTCTCGGTAACATCTGTGATGTATCCGTGCCAGATGGTAGCCCCGGTATCAAGCCGCTCTGGCGTGGATTGGCCTGATAACCAAATGATGCCGCGTTGGGGGTGTATTACGCGGTAAGTCGCCTGCCATTCACTGAGATGTGTTGCAGAGTCGGTAATACTCTGGCTCACCTGTTCAAGGTCATCCGGGTGAATGGTCTGAAAAACCATTTGCGCATCATCTTTGGCTTGTTCCGGCGATACGCCATAAATATCTGTAATGGCAGCACTGCTGAACGGGAACCAGCTATGGCCGTTTGCGTCCAGTTGATACTGGTAGATCACACCCGGTAAATGATGTGCGAGCTTGCTGAAACGTTGGACCAGTTCAAAGCGATCATCCTGTGCTTTTTTTTCGGCCAGCAGATTACCGACCCAGCGGGCACACAGCCGCATAAACTCCATGTCGATATCATCATAGGGCTTTTCACGCGGGGAAAGGCTGTTGAAGGCTAGTGTGCCGCAGGCAATACCATCAACGTGGAGCGGGATGCCCAGGTAGGCTTCCAGGCCAAATTGCTCATAACAGCGTTGCTGTTTGAATGGCGATCGTGCCATATGTTGTATGGCCAGAATATCGTTGTGTTGAAGGGTCAGGCTGCAATAGGTCAACTCCAGCTCGAAATGAGCGCCTTCCAGCGATACCTGACCGGGCGCATGGTGCGCAATAATCCGGTAATCGCTGCCTTGCACTTCGGTAACCAGGCCCATGTCCAGTTGCAAATAACTGCAGCCGAGCTGCAGAACCCGTTGTAAGCGCTGAGATAAGCCCAGGTTGGGGATGGCGGCAATATCATTCAGGGCGCGCAAGGCTTGACGTTGGCGTTCGAGTCGATGTTGTTCAAGGCGTCGCGCACGGTCTTCTTGAAGCGCATGGATCAACTGCCCAAGGGTGCGTTGCAAGGGAACAAGAAAGTTGATGAGCTCGTTGTCATAGCCGCCTGGCCGGTTGGCCAATCCAATCATGCCGACCAGTTCGCTGCCGAACATGACCGGCAGCCCGGCAAAGCTATGCAACGGTGGGTGCCCTGGCGGTAGCCCGCCTTTTCGTGGGTCCGTCGCCGGGTTATTGCTTAATACAGGCTTCTTTGAGGTCAAGACAGAACCGAAGAGTGTGTTCAGATTGCTGAAAACCAGTCCGCTCGGTGCTTCCTGACTAAAAATCCCCCGGCTTTGATCGTCCCAGGCAATATTGCTGATGGCATAGGTTTTCAGGTAGGGCTGCTGGTGTTCATCGTGGAATACTTCGCCGATAAAACCAAACTGGCTGTCGGTCAGTTGCAGGGTGCGTTCCAACAGCCGCTCAAAGCTCTCTCGTGGGTTTTCTGCGCTGATGTAGACGGATTGCGTGCTGGTGATAATCGAGAGCAATTGCCGTGCTTGCTCTCGTTCGTGGCTTTCTACCTGCAGTGTTGCGCGATGGTCTTTATTTTGTCGGTCAACAGCCCGGCGCATCGCAAGCAGTAAAAGTACCAACAAACCCATGGCGGCAATGAATGCCAATAGCCAGCTTATCACCAGCACCTGTTGATCTTTGTGGTGCGTCGCCAATGCTGTACTGATATTTTTCCAGATCAGTGCGGCTGCAGCGGCCGGCCGGTCTGTTTCCAGGTCGCCGGCAACGTCGCGTAATGGGATCAAGGTAACGAGGAAATCCTGACCATCAGCGCGCAAGACCTGATGTTGCGCCGAGGCAATCGGGTCGGGGATCTGCTGTTGGGCATGCCAGTGCAGTATTTCACGGCGAGAATGCTGATTGATCAGCCAGCGGTCTTGATCCACGCCGATCAGACCTGAGGCTTGGTAGTCAGCGATCACCTTGTCCAGTGCCGGTGCAAAAAGCAGCAGTGCCAGGCCGGCATCCAGTTCCTGGTCGAGCTGGCGCAGCTCCGGCAGCATACCAAAGCCTACTTCCAGGCTACCTACTACTGGGCCTTCGAGATTGGGCTGGGCAAAAATAGGCACCACACCGCGCACACCAGACCCGAAACGGCCAATTTCCAGGCCATAGCGTGCCTCGCCTTGCTGCTGAACCTGATCCACCAATGGTCGGATCTCGACCAATGAGTCCCCCCAGTGTTGGGGTTGATGCATGCGCAACAAGCTGATGACGCCTGGCGCAAGATGGACATGTAATTGATTGGCACCGTTGCTACGCAGATAATCCCAAAAGGGTAACAAGTGTTGCTGCAAGGCTTGCCGTTGCATCAGAACATGTGGATCTTGTTGCCCGTGACGGGTAATCAGCTCGGCCAGCTCGCTGATCAGACGTTGCGTTGTGACATCAAGTGCCAGCTGCTCGGCCAGTAGCAGAGCCTGTTGCTCCAGGCCATATTGCGCCTGGAGCACCGCAAGCTTTTGAACTTCGGCCTGGGTTTCCAGGGTAAGTGCCCACTGTGCCTCGCGTTGCTGCCAACCCCAAGCGGTCAAAAAAGCAAAAAAAGCGGCCAGAGTCAGGCCGCCGATGACAATGATCAGCTGGCTGTAGATCGATGAGCCTGTGTCAGGACTTTTCATCCGCAATCAGAGACTATTATTGACGTGACCACCGTCAACTGTGAGAACACTACCGGTCATAAAGCTGCCTGCCTGGCTGGCCAGCAGCAGTAGCGGCCCGGAGAGTTCATCCAGTTGCCCGAGGCGGCGCATGGGTACCTTGCTACGGATATAGTTCTGGCCGTGCTCGGTATCGAAGTAGTCACCATTCATTTCGGTACGGAAGTATCCGGGCGCAATCGCATTGACACGAATTTTCTCGCTGGCCAGTTCCAGTGCCATGGCTTTGGTTAGCTGCACCACGGCAGCCTTGGCCACCGCATAATGGCTCAGCGCCTTGCCGACGCGCAGGCCGAGAATTGAGGCGATATTGATAATACTGCCGCCCTGGCCATCTTTGGCCATGGCGACGCTGGCCCGGTGGGCAACCCGCCAGGCGCCATCGAGGTTGGTATCCAGCATGCTGCGCCAGTTGCCTTCGGTCATATCGAGGAACTTGACCGGATCACCAATGCCGGCATTGTTGACCAGAATATCGATGCGCCCAAAAGCCTGTTCTGCGGCGCTAAAGCCTGCCTCGACGCTGTCTGCGTCGGTCACATCCATGGTCACCGCCAGAGCCTGGTGCCCTTGTGCTTGCAGCTCGTCAACCAGCGCCTGCAGGCGCTCGGCGCGGCGGGCGGCCAGCACGACATGCGCGCCGGCAGCGGCCATAACGCGGGCAAAATGGGCGCCAAGGCCGCTGGAAGCGCCAGTAATCAGGGCGGTTTGCTGCTTGAGGGAAAACAGGGTGTCAGTCATGCAGTCGATCCAGTACGGTTGAATATCTGATCATTATTGCAGCTTAGCAGAGCAATACCAGTGGTCGCAGGTGGCTGAATACCGGGCAGTTAGCTGAGTACATGCAGAAATAGCTGAACCAGCGTGGCATTGGCGATATCGATAAAGAAAGCTCCGAGCAGGGGAATCACCAGAAACGCCTTGGGGCTGGGCCCAAAGCGCTGGGTAATGGCATTCATATTGGCGATGCCTACCGGTGTTGCGCCCAGCCCCATACCGATAAAACCGGCACTGATACAGGCAGCATCGTAACTGCGACCGAGCAGCGGAAATACCAGAACTATGGCAAAAACGGCAATCAGTAAGGCCTGAAACAGCATGATCAGGCTGATAGCGCCCAGCGCCCCCTGAAGCGATAGCAGGGGCAGGCTGATCAGGCTCATGCCGAGAAACAGCTGCAAACTCAGGTCGCCGAGTAATTGTATCGGTCGCGTGTCTATGTTCACCCCGGCCAGATCCAGCCCATTGGCCAGCACAATGCCGAGGAACATCGCGGTCAGAAAGGCGGGTAGCCGAATGCCCGCGCCGGACAGCCAGTCATAAATGCTGGCCCCCAGGGCGAAACACAGTGCCAGCAGTAACACTGCAGTGAGTAGGCTGTTGAGATCAATCAGGTAGGTGGTATGTCCATTGGTTTCGATATGCGGTAGCTCATGCTCGACGGCTTCGGGCGCCAGTTTGTGTCGGCGAATCAGAAAAGCGGCAACCGGGCCACCCACCACACCGCCGGTAATCAGGCCGGCAGTCGCAAAGGTCAGGCCCAGGCTGCTGGCATTGGCCAGATCAAAATGCTCTTCCAGCAGTTGGCCCCAGGTCAGGGCCGTGCCATGGCCGCCGGCGAGGGAAATACTGCCACCGATCAGGCCATACAAGGGACTTTCTCCGATTGCCAGAGCAAGGCCAGTGCCGAGCAGGTTTTGCAGCAGCAAAAAAACGACGGCCAGACCTATCATGATGCCCAGCATTTTTCCGCCTTCGAGCATCATGCGCAGCCTGGAAGACAGGCCGATAGTGCTGAAAAACATGATCAGCAGCATGTCGCGCAGGCTGAGATCAAAACGGATTTCCCAGCCACTGATAACGTCGATCATGGCAACCAGGCTGCTGATCAGCAGGCCACCACTGACTGCGGCCGGAATGTTGTAGCGTTCCAGCCAGACCAGTCGACGATTGATCTGATAGCCCAACCACAGGGCAATAATCGCCAGGGCCAGTGTGGTCGGGGTATTGATCAGCAGATAGGGTGTGTCCATGGCCGTTCCTGGCGTGGCGATAGCGTTGACTTTAACAGACTATCGCAGCGGTTAATGCTCAAACCCCGTGGTTCTCTGCCGCTAGCCGGTAACTGTGCGTTCGACCCAGGCGCGTAAAGGTCCGGCCAGAAAGCGGATCAAGGGTGTGGCAATGAGCCAGGCGAGCAGGAAGGAACGCATCCACTGCAGCAGAAAAGGCAAGCTGGGCTCGCGATTAAGCAGGCTCAGGGCCGCAGTCAGTATCAGGGTCATGATGGCACCCATGAGCAGGGCAAAAAGCCATTGGCGCTTGTTCATCAGGGCTTTGTTCATGGTGGGCTCTCAATAATTTACTTGAAAACAATATATTTATATATATATTGTAAGTCAATAAAGTATTTGGAGTCTGCCATGACTGTTCAGGCTATGCCCACTGCCGCTGATCAGCTTGATGTTGCCGCCTTGCGGGCCTCTGCTGATCAGGCCCAGGCGCTGTTGAAAACGCTGGCCAACCGTGATCGCCTGCTGCTGCTCTGTCAGTTGGTCAGTGGTGAGCGCAATGTCAGCGAGCTTGAACAGTCACTGGGTATCCAGCAGCCGACCTTGTCCCAGCAGCTCGGCGTGCTGCGCCGTGAAGGCCTGGTCTGCACCCGACGTGAGGGCAAACAGATTTTCTACTGCATCGACAGCCCGGAAGCCCTGGCCGTTCTGCAAACCCTGTATCAACTATTCTGCAATGAGGAGTCAGCATGACGATTGATTGGGCAAACTTCACCCCGTGGAGCGCCCTGCTGGGCGGCATCATGATCGGTCTGGCGGCCGCCCTGCTGGTGGTCATGAACGGACGCATCGCGGGTATCAGCGGCATTGTCGGCAGCCTGCTCAATCGGCCCTGGCAAGGCAAAGCTGAAAACTGGCTGTTTGTGCTCGGTATGCTGCTGGCGCCCTTGCTCTATTGGGTAGTCCATGCGCGGCCAACCGTGGTGATCGAGGCTGGCCCACTGGCGCTGATTGTGGCCGGCTTGTTGGTCGGCTTTGGTGCTCGGCTCGGCTCGGGTTGTACCAGTGGGCACGGGGTCTGCGGGCTGTCACGGCTGTCACCGCGGGGCTTGGTCGCTACGTTGAGTTTCATGGGCAGTGGCTTTGCCATGGTCTATATTGTTCGTCATGTCTTGGGGGCCTGAACCATGCGTCGTCTGATAGCTTTTTTCAGTGGTCTGATTTTTGGTCTCGGTCTGATCATTGCCGGCATGGCCAATCCCGCCAAGGTGCTGGGTTTCCTTGATCTGTTTGGCCAGTGGGACCCTTCTCTGGCCTTGGTCATGGGCGGTGCCATTGCGGCCGCTTTTATTCCCATGCAGTGGGCGATGCGCCAGCAGACCTGCGTGGCGGGGGGTCCTATGCAGTTGCCGACCAACCGGCAGATCGATCGCCGGCTGGTGACTGGCAGTCTGTTATTCGGTGCCGGCTGGGGCCTGGCGGGTTTTTGTCCCGGCCCGGCGGTGGTCGCCCTGGGCGCAGCCATGCCCGGTGCAGTCATTTTCGTGCTGGCCATGTTGGTCGGTATGGCTGCCTTTGAGGTCTACAATCGCCGCACCCAGGCGTTAGCCTGATGGATTTGCAATCACGCCTGCAGCCGCCAGGTGGTAGTGGCTACCTGGCCTGGTTGCGAAACTATCGACGTGCCTGGTTGGCCGGTGATCTGACAGCGGGCGTGGTGGTCAGCGTGATGATCATCCCGCAGAGTATGGCGTATGCCATGTTGGCTGGCTTGCCGGTCCAGGTGGGCTTGTATGCCAGCATACTGCCGCTGATTGCTTATGCCTTGTTCGGTAGCAGTATGTCGTTGTCGGTCGGCCCGGTAGCGGTGACCGCGTTGATGACGGCTGCCCTGCTGGCGCCGATGGCAGCGACCGGTAGTGCCGAGTATCTGCAATTGGCGATCTGGCTGGCTCTGTTATCAGGTGCTTTGTTGTTTGTCTTTGGTTTGCTGCGTCTGGGCTTTCTCGCCAACTTTCTCAGTCATCCGGTGATCAGCGGTTTTATCAGCGGTGCTGCGGTGCTGATTGTCCTCAGTCAGATCCCCCACCTGCTCGGTCTGGCTGAGATGCCGCCAGGCCCGGAGGCGCTGTTGTCTGGTTGGCAGGCGATCAACAGTCTGATTCTGGCTATGGGGTTGGCCTCTTTGGTCTGGCTGCTTTACGCCCGTTCGCTATTGGCCGGGCACCTCCATCGCTGCGGCTTGGCTATGCCGCTGGCACGCATCCTCGCCCGTCTGGCGCCGATTCTGGTGGTGGTCGCGGGTATTCTGGTCACCCAATTCTGGCAGTTACAGGATGCTGGTGTGCCGGTGGTTGGTGAATTACCCGCCGGGCTGCCGGCGATTGTCTGGTCTACGCCGGGTTTGGGTACCCTGTACAGCTTGCTACTGCCGGCCTTGCTGATCAGCCTGGTGGGCTTTGTCGAAAGCGTTTCCATTGCCCAGTCGCTGGCCCGTCGCAAGCGTCAGAGCATCGATGCCAATCGTGAGCTGTTGGGCATGGGTGCAGCCAACATTGGTTCGGGTCTGAGCGGCGGTTTTGCTGTATGTGGCGGCTTTTCCCGTTCGGTAGTCAATGATGAGGCGGGCGCACAGACGCCCTTGGCCGGGGTGGTTGCTGCTGGCTTGATTGCGTTGATTCTGATGACGCTAGCACCGTTGTTTTCTCAGTTACCGCTGGTGGTGCTGGCGGTAGTGATTCTGGTGGCCGTATCGCCGCTGATCGATCTGCCCAGCCTGCGTCGGGCCTGGCGCTATGACCGGGCGGAAGGGCTCACTTTGCTGGTCACTGCCTTGGGCGTGATCATTTTCGGCATCGAGGCCGGTATTGTGCTGGGTATTGCGCTGTCCTTGGCGGCGCAGTTATGGCGTGGCAGCCGGCCACATGTGGCGGTTGTCGGCCGGGTACCGGGTACGGATTACTTCCGTAACACCAAGCGCCATCTGGTGGAGACCGAGCCACATCTGCTGGCACTGCGCATCGATGAAAGTATCTTTTTCGCCAATACCAAGGCGGTTGAACAGTCGATCCAGCGTGCGCTGAATGATTATCCGGATACCAGTGAATTATTATTGATTCTGTCGGCGGTTAACCATATCGACAGTACCGGGCTGGACATGCTCAGCGAGCTGAGCGAAGGGCTGGCCGAGCGGGATATCCGTGTGCATCTGGCGGAAGTCAAAGGCCCGGTCATGGATCAGTTGGAAAAAACCGACTGGTTGGAGCAGCAGGTTGATGAGGTTTTCCCTAGCATTCTGATTGCATTTAATACCCTATCCAGTATAACTAGATCAAAGTCCAACTCTGAGGAAGTAACCCCATGACCCCGAATGTAGGTACTATCGACCGCGTATTGCGCATTGTCGCTGGCTTGATCCTGATTGCTCTGGCTCTGACTGGCGTTATTGGCTGGTGGGGCTATATTGGTATTCTGCCTCTGGCAACCGGTGTGTTCCGGTTTTGCCCGGCTTATCCGCTGCTGGGTATCAATACCTGTGGCAAGAACAAGTCCTGAAGTACACTGTTGCTGATATAACAGATCAACAAGGAGTTCGTGATGAAAACCCTGATTGCCAGCTTGCTCGGCGCCGCCGTGCTGAGCGCCAGCCTTACCGCCCAGGCTCAGATGGACCCGGAAGACCAGATCAAATTCCGCAAGGCCGGTTATAGTTTCATGGCCTGGAATATGGGCAAGATCAAGGCCATGGCTATTGATGGTACGGTTGAATATGACCAGCAGCAGATTCTGGCCGCCGCCAATACGATCAATGCCATTTCCCAGTCCGGTATGGGTGCCCTGTTTGGCCCGGGTACTGATCAGGACGTGGGCAACCAGACTACGCGGGTCGAGCCGGCGTTGTTCGACAACTTCCCGGAAGTGGGTGAGCTTTCCCGCGATCTCGTAGCGGCCACGACTAATCTGGTTGAGCAAGCTGAAAACGGTGAGCAGGCCGATGTGCGCAGTGCCTTCGCGCAAGTTGGGCGCGCTTGCAGCTCCTGCCATGACAAGTACCGTAAAGACTGATCAGTCTTTTCGTTGAACCAACAAAGGGTGCCTTATAGGCACCCTTTTTGCTGGTGGCCTGTTACCAGGCCGGTGTGGCCGGTGCTGGTGGCGGTACTTCGATCCACACGCCACTGGCCAACCAGACCATTAACCCCGCCACAGCCAGAGAAATCACCAGCGCGACCCAACTCCCACCACGGACCGGCTGGGATTGCTCTGCGGGTACTTGCTTGTAACCGTGCAGCATGGGCCCGACCAGTTTCTTGCCACGCACGCGGTAGACGATAATCGCCAGCACATGCAGCCCGACCAAAATATACAGAAAGTCTTCTGCGCGCCGGTGCAGGCTGCTGATGTCTCCGCTCAGGCTACTGCTGACCAGATTGCGCAACGGGCCGCTGAAGGCAATGTCGTCGTTGCTGAACAGCCCGCTGACGGCCTGAAAGCCGAACAAGCCGATCAGCGCAAACACCGATAAAGCACCCAGCGGGTTATGCCCCAGCCCCTGCCAACGACCACGCAGATAATCCAGTAAACGCCCCGGTGTCGGGAAAAAGCTGATAAAGCGTGAATGGGTAGAACCCAGCACGCCCCAGACCAGGCGGAAGCTGAGCAGGCCAATAATGGCCAGACCAAAGCGCTCATGCCAGACCATCCATTCACCTTTGAACTGGATGGTAACTATGGCGCCGATGACACAGAGCACCAGTAACCAATGAAACAGGCGCAAGGGTAAATCCCAAACTTTGACCGGCATGGTACTCAACTCCGAACGAGACAGGCCTACAGGCTAGCGGCTGTGAGTCGGAGCGGCAAGCAGCCAGGGTGGGTGATGCGCCTATCCTGATAGAACTTTGGGCGCAGGGCTGGGTCTCATCCTATACTTTTGGCGGGCTAATTCACCGCTTGCTGGTGATCGCTCTGGTGGTCATTGACGTGCGTCTGTTGCAGGGTCGCCGCGTCTGAACAACAAGGCTTGCGGGCAGCGTCACTAACCCGCTTTATACGGGGCCAGTGATGACCCTCGCCTCTAGCGCAAAGAGCAACACATTCCATGGTACGGTTAGAAATCTCCATCGCGTTGGCCTATGAGGTATTGGATACGAGCTGTGATTTGCTGCTCAACATCCATCCCGCCATAACGGCTAGTCAGCAGGTGGCCAGTGAGTCGATTACCATCAACCAGCCGTTGCAACATAACCTCTATATCCAAGGAGACGACGGCACACGGCTCATGAGATTGCAGGCGGCCAGAGGGCCCTTGCAGGTTCACTACCAGGGTGTCGTGGATATCCAGCATATCGAGTCACCGCCAGATGTGCTCATGGAAATGGCGGTGGCCGACCTGCCGCTGGAATTATTCAGCTATATTTATCCCAGCCGTTACTGTCAGTCAGATCGTTTTCTTGCGCTGGCCAACCATGAATTCGGCTCGTTTGCGCCAGGTTATTACCGGGTGCTGGCTATTCGTGACTGGGTCAAACAGCGCACCCGTTTTGTAAAGGGCAGCACCGCTGGTAGTACCTCGGCGATCGATACACTGGTCGACCATATCGGCGTATGCCGCGACTTTGCTCATCTGATGATTGCCGTATGTCGGGCGTTGAACATCCCGGCACGTTTTGTTTCCGGTATCGACTATGGCGCCGACCCGAGCATGGGGCCGACGGATTTTCATGCTTACGTTGAGGTATTCCTCAGTGACCGCTGGTATTTGTTCGACCCCACAGGTATATCCCCAACCATGGGGCTTCTTCGCTTGGGTACCGGCAGGGATGCGGCTGATGTGTCCTTCGCGACGGTATTCGGGGCCGTTATTGCCACTGTGCCACCGGTGATCAGCATCGTTGCGGTTGAAGACCATGCGCGGGGCTTCAGACTGCCGGTGCACCAGGCCATGGTGCTATCAACCGCGGGCAAGCCCGTTTGTCACTACCTCAGTAAATGACCGGCCGCCACTAACACGACCTCTGGTGCCGGCGGCCGACAAAGCGCGGCTGCTGGCTGGGTTGCAGGCGCTCGGTTTTCGCTGCAGCCGGATCCTGGTTGATCAAGGTCAAGCAAAATAATCCTGCATCCAGTCAACGAGTAGATCATCGCTGACGCTGCTCAGGGTTATCTGCTTGAATTCGTCGCTGACTTCATCCTGCAAGGTCACAAACTGATAGAGCAAAACGCCCGGTT
>REBY01000041.1 GCA_007692485.1 Pseudomonadaceae bacterium
ACCTGACCAATTCGGCAGGTGAAATGGTGCCGCCCTTTATGCGGGCGCTGGGCATCTGGCGCACGGACTCTTGCAGCAAGACTATACCGCTGATGTGAGTATTTTCCTGCCTGAGCGCTGGCGTCACCCCCTGCGCTTCACCGGATTGCCGTCGATCGCAGCCATGCAGCGCCTTATTGTTACCGGTGAACAGGCTACCCGTCGGCGTCTGGTGGATATCCATCGGCTGCGAGATGAAACCAGGCAGCAGCGCTGAGATGGCTAGACGATAGAAGAAATGGTGATGTCTTCGGACAGCTTTAAGGTATTACGCCCGGCGTTTTTGGCTTTATAGAGCGCTGTATCGGCTTTGCCGAGTAACGTAGTGCCCGAGTCTTGAGGGCTGGGTACGCCACACCAGACGCCAACGCTGAAATGCTGGGGAATGTTCAGGTCGCCGAATCGGGTTGGCGTGTTGGCAACAAAAGCGCGCAAATCGTCCAGGGCAATGGCAGCGCCTTCGCGCGAGGTGTCTGGTAGCAATAACAAGAACTCTTCACCACCGTAGCGCCCCAGGCCATCTGACTGGCGTAAGCGCTGTTTCATCAGTTTGGCACAATGCTTGAGTACCGCATCGCCTGCCAGGTGGCCGTAGATGTCATTGATATTCTTGAAGTGATCAATATCAATGATTGCCACCGCCAATGTGCTGCCGTTGCGGCGGGCGCGCTCGATTTCACTATCCATTTGCTCCATCACTGCACGCCGGTTGGGCAGGTCGGTCAGTGGGTCGCGCATGGCCATATGTTTCAGCACACCTTCAATGCGCTCTTTGGATAGCAGCACCAGGCCCAGCGAAAGCATCATTACCGTTACCGTGCCAAGGCTGATGGAAATTGACTGGCGAATATTGCTGATATCGTAACGCATTTCTTCAAGCAACCCGGTGGCGATAGCGATGACGCGGATCAGAATGCCCACCAGGCTGACTGCAGCGCCGACAATCAGCAGCAAGTGCGCGCGCCCATCAGGTTGTTGGTTGTTCTGCGCCCAGAGGATGATTAGCAGGCATTGCACCATCAGCACGCCGGAAGCCGCGAGCATGCGAGGCTCATTGGTGTTGAGCAGCAGAATCATCAGTAGCCCAAGAATGATGGGCGGGCTGAAAACGAGTAACCAGGGCACCGGCTTTTGGTTGATGCGAAAAATACTGGCGGAGTAAAACGCCAAGGCAACCGCCAGCAGCGTATTGGGCAGGCTATAGGTGAGCCATAGCGGAGCTTGGCCGTAATACATAAAGCAGACATAGGCCAAGGCATGGGCAAGCAGACCAGCGCCAGCGGTTAGCAGGCCATCGCGCTGATTGAAACGACCGACCACCAGCAAACAGAACGCCATAATCAGAGCGACCCAGGCCACCGAGGCAAAAATGGTCGGTGTATGAGCAATCATCTTGGCTGCATCCTGCAGAAAAACATTGGCATTGATATACCCATCCTGGGTGGTTGGTGATCCTGTTGCTATTAAGGCGCTTGGCATGCACGGGGTCAAGTCTCTTCGTGCTGGTATGAGTATTGCTTCACAGTTGTAACGGCATTTATCGGGGGAGCTGACATGTCCCGTGCTTTGGACTTTATTCTGGCAGCCCGACGCAGTGAAATTCAGGGTCTGCAGCAGTTGGATACAACCTGTGAGCTGGTGGCTAAAGTCAGCCAGTTGGTGCATGCCCTGCAACGTGAACGGGGCTACTCCAATGTGCATCTGGGTAGTGCGGATGATCAGTGCCAGGACGCGCTGGATGCGCTGACTGCCCAGAGCAAGTTGGCTGAGGCTGCACTGCTTGATGGTTTTGAGCAGCCAGACCTGAACCGCGCGTGTGCCGCGGAGAAGGTTCGGCTGTTCAACCATATTGCTGCTGTTATCCACGGCCTGGAAGGCTTGGTCAAATTACGCGCGGCTGTGCGCCGTCGGGCGCTGAGTGCCGACGAATCCACCTTGGCATTCAGTCGACCGATTGCGGCCATGCTGGCGGTGGTCTTTGAGGCGGCAGACACCGCCAGCGAGCCGCAGGTTACCCGCTGTCTGGTAGCGCTGTTTAATATGATGCAGGGCAAGGAGCTGGCTGGGCAGGAGCGGGCGACCGGGGTTGCGGGCTTCATACAGGGTTGGTTCAGCCCGGTATTGCTGGAGCGCTTGCGCTTTCTGGGAGAGAGCCAGCAGCGCTGCTTTGAGACCTTTGTCGATTTTGCGCCACCGGAAGCTTTGTTGGCCTGGAAGGCCCTGGCGGCCGAGCCCTGGCAGGGTGAGATTGAGCGACTGCGTCAGGTAGCTGTGCGCAGCAGCCAGCGCCAGCCGATCCCCACCAGCTTGTACCAGCCCTGGTTCGAGCTGACCACCACGCGTATTGATGCCTTTAAAACCATTGAAGACGAGCTGACTGCCGAGCTGCGCGCCCAGTGCCAGCGCAGCATTGCGGAGGCCAGCGCTGAGCTGGATAACCATCGGGCACTGCTGAAGCGGCTGGGTAATTTGGACAGTAACGCTGCCAGCCCGGGAACGCGCTTATACAACGTTCAGGCGACCGAGCTGGAGTCGGTGACGGGGGATGCCATGGGGCATCAGGTCAACCGCTCGGTATTGGATGTTGTGCATGAACAAAACCAGCGCTTGTTGGCGCTGCATGATGAGCTGGCGCTGGTGCGCACGTCGCTGGACGAGCGCAAGTGGGTAGAGCGGGCCAAGGGGCTACTGATGCAGCGGCATGGCGTCAATGAGCCGGAAGCTTACCGCCTGTTGCAACAAGCCGCGATGACTCAAGGGGTTCGGCTGCTGGACGTGGCCCGGACCTTGGTCAATAAAGAAAAAAACCACAAACGGGCGTAAGGCTGTGCACCTGCACTGCGCAATAGCGCCCCATCCTGCGCCTAATCTGTGCGTTTTCTCAACGGCTCTGAACAAGGCCTGAGGGTTTTATCTGGTCTGGCCGTGGATTTATTTTGGGATGCCGAGCTGTATTGTCGCCTTGCTATAAAGTTTCTTAAAAGATGTGCTTAACATCCTGTAAACAAAGCCTTTTGATAAAAAGCGTGTCAACCTGTTTCAGGGCGCTGTGGGTAACCTTTGACGGCAAACATTTGTCAACAAATCAAGTGACCACGTTCAAGTTGGCATAGAGTCTGCAAAGAGTATTTCAGGCAAGCAGTAATGCCAGACATTGAATTCGGACAACGGCGTCCACTCCCCCTCGATTTGATCGAGTTCGGAGTGCACGCCGTTTTTTTTGCGCATTTGCAAGGGGTGCACAGATGGACAAGAGCAAAGAGTATTCGGCCAAGATCAGCGAAAACACTATTAAGCGTCGCGATTTTCTGAAGTATTCGGTTGCCGCAGCAGGGGGCGCTGCGCTGATGACCGGTATGTTGCCCGGTGTGCGCAGCGCCGCCTGGGCTGGCGGTTCGGACGCGCCGGAAACCACCAAGGCAAAGCTTGGTTTTATCGCGCTGACAGACGCCGCGCCATTGTTTGTGGCTTTGGAAAAGGGCTTGTTTGCCAAATACGGTATGCCAGATGTTGAAGTGCTCAAACAGTCTTCCTGGGGCACTACGCGAGATAATCTGGTGCTGGGTTCGCGCCGCAACGGTATTGATGGTGCGCACATTCTTACCCCGATGCCCTATCTGATCTCTTCCGGTGCAATGACCTCGAATAACGTCAAGGTACCCATGGTCATTTTGGCCCGGCTCAACCTCGACGGACAGTGCATTTCTGTTGGCCGAGAATATGCCGACCTGAAACTGGGTGTCGACAGCACGCCCTTTAAAGCGGCACTGGCCGAAAAGCGTGCGGGCGGGGACGAAGTTCGTGCGGCCATGACCTTCCCGGGTGGTACCCATGACCTTTGGATTCGTTACTGGCTGGCGGCCGGTGGCATCAATCCGAATCGCGATATTTCTACCATCGTTGTGCCGCCGGCCCAGATGGTTGCCAATATGCGCGTGGGCAGTATGGATACCTTCTGTGTTTGTGAACCTTGGAATGAGCAGCTAATCCGCCAAGGCATCGGTTACACCGCCAATACCACCGGTGAACTGTGGAACAAGCACCCGGAAAAAGCCTTGGGTATGCGTGCGGACTGGGTTGAGGAAAACCCGAACGCCGCCCGGGCCTTGGTCAAAGCAGTCATGGACGCGCAGATGTTCTGTGAGGATCCAGCGAATGTTGAAGAGGTCGCAACCATCTGTTCACGCCGTCGCTGGATCAACGCGCCTTTCGACGACATTATTCAGCGCATGCGCGGTACCTTCGATTACGGCAATGGCAAGGTGGTCGAAAACAGCCCGCACAAGATGCGCTACTGGGACGACCACGCTTCTTACCCCTTCAAGAGCCATGACCTCTGGTTCCTGACCGAAAATCAGCGTTGGGGCTATCTGCCTATGGACTTCGATAGCCAGAGGCTGGTTGAGCAGGTTAATCGCGAAGATATCTGGCGCGCTGCTGCGGCTGATCTGGGTCTGGATAGTGATTTGATTCCGGAAAGCACCTCGCGCGGTAAGGAAACCTTCTTCGACGGCAAGGTGTTTGATCCAGAAAACCCGAAAGCCTACCTAGACAGCCTTGAGATCAAAGCCACGGCTTGAAGCCGTGGCAGGAGGACAGCCTGATGAATGCCAAAGCAAGTATTGAAACCGTCAATAGCGGCGCCTCTGTGGTCGGTGCTGACGCAGTGGGAAAGAGCATGCCAGCCTGGCTGGTTAACGTTGGACAGTTTTTGTTGCATCGTGCATTGCCGCCGGTGCTGATGATTGCTGGCTGCCTGCTGCTCTGGGAAATGCTCTGTGCCGCGCCAGACAGTGCTTTGCCGGCACCCAGCCAGGTGGTTACGGATACCTGGGAGTTGATTATTCACCCCTTCTATAACCACGGTGGTAATGACGTGGGCATGGCCTGGCAAATTCTCGCCAGTCTGGAGCGGGTCGCCTATGGTTACTCACTGGCTGCCATTGCCGGTATTGCCCTAGGCGTGCTGGTGGGGCAGTCCACTTGGGCCATGCGCGGCCTGGATCCGCTGTTTCAGGTGTTGCGTACGGTACCGCCGCTGGCCTGGTTGCCGCTGTCACTGGCGGGTTTCCAGGACAGCAACCCATCAGCCATTTTCGTGATCTTTATTACTGCAATCTGGCCGGTGATCATCAACACCTCGGTTGGGGTACGCAATATTCCTGAAGATTACCGCAATGTTGCCCGCGTGCTGCGTCTGAACGGTGCCGAGTACTTCACCAAGATCATGTTGCCTGCGGCTGCACCTTACATCTTCTCGGGTCTGCGTATCGGTATTGGCCTGTCCTGGTTGGCCATTGTGGCGGCTGAAATGTTGATTGGTGGTGTGGGTATTGGCTTCTTTATCTGGGATGCCTGGAATGCTTCGCTGATCAGCGACATCGTCCTGGCCCTGATCTATGTAGGCATCGTGGGCTTCGTCCTTGACCGTTTGGTTGCCCTGATCGGTCGACTGGTTACCCGTGGCACGTCTGGCGCCTGAGGAGAGTTCTTATGAGTAATAGCTATCTGACAATTGAAAAGGTCAACAAGAGTTTCCACTCTGCCAAGGGCAGCAATGAGGTGTTGCGCGATATCAATCTGAAAATCGAGCGCGGCGAATATATCTCGATTATCGGTCACTCAGGGTGTGGCAAGTCGACCGTGTTGAATATCGTAGCAGGCCTGTTGGATGCCAGTGACGGCGCGGTGATTCTTGACGGCAAGGAAGTCAAAGGCCCGGGCCCGGAGCGCAGCATGGTATTCCAGAATCACTCGCTGCTGCCCTGGCTGACGGTGTATGAAAATGTGGCCATTGCAGTCAACAAGGTATTTGGTCGCAGCATGGGCAAGGCTGAGCGTGATGAGTGGGTACGCTACAACCTCAACTTGGTGAATATGACCCATGCTCTGCACCAGTTGCCGGATGAAATATCTGGCGGTATGAAACAGCGCGTGGGTATCGCTCGGGCGCTGTCCATGCAGCCCAAGGTGTTGCTGTTGGATGAACCCTTTGGCGCACTGGATGCATTGACTCGCGCTCATCTGCAGGATGAGGTGATGCGTATTCAGAACGAACTGAAGAACACCGTGATGATGATTACCCATGATGTGGATGAGGCGGTGTTGCTGTCGGACCGTATTGTCATGATGACCAATGGCCCGTCGGCTACTATCGGTGAGGTACTGGATATCGACTTGCCGCGCCCACGTGACCGTATCGCGTTGGCGGATGACCCCAAGTACAACCAATACCGCCAGGCAGTCTTGCGTTTCCTGTACGAAAAACAGCGCAAAGTGGAAAAGAGCGCCGCCTGAGGCGCCAGGAGCAGATCCTTGTTGGCAGGCACGGCGGACTTGATACCGTGGGTCCGCAGCATGGCAGGGGGTTGGCACTCCCGGCTGCGGTAGCGCCAACCGGGGGAACTTTACTCCAGCGTAGTCATCTGACTGTCATCAGCAGTATGTTAAACAGGCTGTGAACCAATGAGGGTTCAGTTAACCAGTCATACAGGAGATGACCGATGAATGACTATGTGGAAGAGCTGCTCGAGCAGCGATCCCGTGATGGGGATGATCTGGATGACGCCGAAGAGATGTAAATTCTTCGGCGTTTTTTTATGCTCGGAAAAACGTTCATCAATCACTACTCGGTTCACTACGGCGGAACTGTCCGGGAGGTTGCCCGGTCCAGCGGCGGAACGCGCGTTGAAAGGCGGCCGGCGATGAGAATCCGAGCAAAAAGGCAATCTCACCGAGTGCCAGCTCGGTATCCCGGATGTAGCTCACTGCCAGGCCGCGTCGGGTCTGGTCGATAATGTCCTGAAAGCGAATCTGATCTTCCTGTAACAAGCGTCGGCGCAGCGTCCACGGCGCGGTACCCAGTTGGGCGGCAACTTGTTCCAGGGTTGGCAGTGTGTGATGCAAGCGGGCGGAAATCAGTTCCTCGACTTTTTCGCGCAAGCGGCGATGACGCATTTGCTCAGCCAGTTGCTGTTCGCACAGTTGTATCAGGTGGGCATGCGTCGTGGCTGTTGATTGCACCAGCGGTAGCTCCAGGCTGGCAGCATCCCAGATCAGTTGATTGTCAGCCTGACCAAAGTGCACTGCACAGCCAAACAGGGCTTCATACGCATCTGCATAGGGCGGTGGGGCAAATTCGACATGCACTTCACGCAGGCGCGCCTGGCCAGCCGTCAGTTGCCAGGCCAGGTGAGCGCGCGAAGACAAGGCAGAATCAACCACAAAAAAGTTGAAGGCATTGTAGGGACTGATCGAGTAGAACCGGTGAGCGGGGGCTGCAAAGGTGGAATGCCCCCGGTAGTTCTGGCTCGATAGACGCTCGAAGCGAGTCAGGGTCTGTAGTGCCTGCTGCAGGGTCGGGGCGCATTGCGCGGCCATGCCTGCCAGCCCCAAATGACTGGGTTGGCTCAGTTGACCCATGCGCAGGCCAATCGCCGGGTTGCCGGTCAGGCGAATCGCGGCATTGCCCAGGCGCATAAAGCGCGGAATGCTGATTCTGGCCAGCGGTTCAGACAAGAGTTCAGGGGTTACCCGGTAACGCTGGAACAACGGCCAGGGGTTTTGGCCTGCCTGTTCCAGCGCCAGGCGCAGGCTGAGCAAATAACCGACGGACAGATCACCCAGTTTCATTGCCAATGCCTCGACATTATTGGTTACGCAAGTCTACTGCATTGTTATCTAAAGTCATAAAAATGTTATTCAGGGTGATTGTCCGTCTACCGGACTCGGCCTATTGTCTCAGCACTGACTCGATCGGCCACTACAAGGCCGGCATTGAACGCCTGATGACACCGGAGAGACCGATGAATACGCAAGCCCGTTACCCGCACTTGCTGGCCCCACTTGATCTGGGTTTTACCACCCTGCGCAATCGCAGCCTGATGGGGTCCATGCATACTGGCCTGGAAGAGCGCCCGCATGGTTTTGAACGCATGGCGGCCTATTTTGCCGAACGCGCCAAAGGTGGTGTTGGCCTGATTGTTACCGGCGGTATTGGCCCGAATGAAGAGGGCAGTGTCGGCAAGGGCGCGGCCAAGCTGACCACGCCAGAAGAAGCCGAGCATCATACCGTGGTGACCAAGGCGGTTCACGAAGCCGGCGGCAAGATCTGTATGCAGATTCTGCACGCCGGGCGTTATGCCTATACCCCGGATCTGGTGTCTGCCAGTGCGGTGCGCGCGCCGATCAACCCCTTTACCCCTAAAGAGCTGGACGAGGCGGGCATCGAGAAGCAGATCAATGATTTCGTCAATTGCGCCAAGTTGGCCCAACAGGCTGGCTATGACGGCGTCGAAATCATGGGCTCGGAAGGTTACTTCATCAACCAGTTCCTGGTCAGCCACGTCAACAAGCGCACGGATGGCTGGGGCGGCAGCTATGAAAACCGCATGCGCTTGCCCGTCGAGATCGTGCGCCGGGTGCGTGAAGGCGTGGGTGCCAACTTCATCATTATCTATCGGCTGTCGATGCTGGATCTGATCGAAGATGGCAGCACTTGGGATGAAGTGGTCATGCTGGCCAAAGCGGTCGAGAAGGCCGGGGCGACCATTATCAATACCGGGATCGGCTGGCACGAAGCACGCATCCCGACCATTGCCACCAAAGTACCGCGCGGCGCCTTTACCAAGGTTACCGCCAAGCTCAAGGGTGAAGTGTCGATTCCCCTGGTCACCACCAACCGCATCAATACGCCGGAAGTGGCTGATCAGGTGCTGGCCGACGGTGATGCCGACATGATCTCCATGGCGCGCCCCTTCCTCGCTGACCCCGAGTTTGTACTCAAGGCCGCAGAAGGCCGTGCCGATGAGATCAACACCTGTATTGGTTGCAACCAGGCCTGCCTGGATCACACCTTCGGTGGCAAGCTGACTAGCTGCTTGGTTAACCCGCGTGCCTGTCACGAAACCGAGCTGAACTACATTCCGACCACCCAAGTGAAAAACATCGCCGTGGTGGGTGCTGGCCCGGCTGGTCTGGCCGCTGCGACCATAGCTGCTGAGCGCGGTCACACGGTGACCCTGTTTGATGCCGCTGACGAGATTGGCGGTCAGTTCAACATCGCCAAGCGCATTCCGGGCAAGGAAGAGTTCTACGAAACCCTGCGCTATTTCAGCAAGATGATTGCCAAGCACGGCGTACAGCTGGCGCTGGGCAAGCGGGTATCGGCAGACGACCTCAAAGACTTTGACGAAGTGATTCTGGCCACTGGTATTGTTCCACGTACGCCGGACATTCCGGGTATTGGGCATGCCAAGGTCATCAGCTATCTGGATGCGATTCTCGAGCGCAAGCCGGTAGGCGACAAGGTGGCGGTGATTGGGGCTGGTGGTATCGGCTTTGATGTTTCTGAATTCATTACCCACGCTGGTGAGAGCCCAAGCCAGAATAACGATGTGTTCTGGAAAGAGTGGGGCATTGACCCGGCCATTGAAGCCCGTGGCGGTATCAAGGGTGTGCTGGCGCAGCCGCATCCGCCGGCGCGTGATGTGTTCTTGCTGCAGCGCAAGGACAGCAAGGTGGGGAGCGGTCTGGGCAAAACTACGGGCTGGATCCACCGCACCGGCTTGAAAAACAAGCAGGTGAAAATGCTCAATAGCGTCAGCTATGACAAAGTGGACGATCAGGGCCTGCACATTCGCATTGCCGATGGCGAGCCCCAGGTATTGCCAGTCGATACCATTATTGTTTGCGCTGGTCAGGAACCGCTGCGTGAACTGCAAGCGGGTATCGAAGCTCTGGGCAAGCCGGTGCATCTGATAGGTGGCGCGGATGTGGCCGCCGAGCTGGATGCCAAGCGGGCGATTGATCAGGGTGCGCGTCTGGCGGCTAGCCTCTAAGCGCTGGCTGAACTGCGGGGCTGCCAGGCCCCGCAGGCTTTCGATTCAACCCTTGGGCTTCATCTGCTCCAGCATACGGCCCATGGCCTGATGAATCGCGTTGACGGCTTTCAATGGCCGTACCATCACTTTGAAGTCGATGATCTGGCCGGCATCATTCCACTGAATCATATCGACGCCGTTGATCAATACACCGTCAATCTCGGTCTGAAATTCCAGCACTGCATTATTCCCATCCACCAGTTCACGCAGGTATTTGAAATGCCCCGGGGCGTTCAGCGTCTGCATGGCGGCGGTCAGGTATAGCCGGGTAATCATTTTGCCGCGCTGGGGGGTATGTACCACGGGTGAGTGAAACACCACATCATCGGCCAAGAGTTCATCCAGCCCACTGCCATCCTGCTGCTCCACAATACGGTGCCATGCCTGCATTACTGCGCTCATTGGGGTACCTCGATTTGTTGTTTATTATGTAAGAAGTTGTTCAGGGGCTTCCAAGCATTCTGGCGCCGGGCAGAGTGATGAACAAGGGCCATAGATTGGGCTTATGATGGTTGATGACCAGCTACTTACACATAGAGGCCGGCACAGTAACCGGACGACCACGCCCATTGGAAGTTGAAGCCACCCAGATGCCCGGTGACATCCAGCACTTCACCGATAAAATATAATCCCGGCTGGTTACGCGCTTCCATGGTCTTGGAGCTGATGGCCTGGGTATCCACGCCGCCCAGCGTCACTTCAGCAGTGCGGTAGCCCTCTGTCCCTGAGGGTTTAACGCTCCAGGCATTCAATAGCGACCCGACATCGCGCAGCAGTTTGTCAGTGCAGTCAGCCAAGGGCTTATCGCCATGTGCCGGCCAATAGCGCTCCTGCAGCTCTTGCGCCAGCGCTTTGGGCAAGGCTTTGCCCAGCCAGGTTTTCAGTTGGGCTTTGCTCTGCTGTTTGGCGGCTAACAGTGCTTCGGTGGCATCCAGCTCGGGAAGCAGGTCGATGCTTAAGCGGTCGCCGGGTTGCCAGTAGTTGGAGATTTGCAGCATGCAAGGCCCGCTCATGCCACGATGGGTAAACAGCATGTTTTCACGGAAGCTGCGGTTATTGCAGCTGACCTCAACATCCAGCGCCAGGCCCGACAGGCGTTCACATAGCGCTTTGTTCTCATCGCTGAACATAAAGGGCACCAGGCCTGCCTGGCGGGGCAGTAGCGGCAGGCCGAACTGCTCTGCCAGTTCATAACCGATACCGCTGCCGCCCAGCGTCGGGATCGACAGCGCGCCGGTTGCCACCACCAAGGACTCGCAGCTTAGCGTCTGGGTGCTGCCGTTATGGGTATAGCTCAGTTGGTAGCCGCCTGCCGGCTGTGCCTGCACCCCGGTGACCTCGCAGGGGTTGCGCACTTCGGCGCCGGCCTCGGCGCATTCATCGAGCAGCAGGTTGAGAATGTCCTTGGCTGAGTCCAGGCAGAACAGTTGGCCGTGCTTGCGTTCTTCATAGGCAACCCCGTGCTTTTCCACCAGGGCTATAAAATCCCACTGGGTGTAGCGCTTGAGCGCGGACTTGCAGAAGTGCGGGTTAGCGGACAGGAAATTATCTGCCGTGACAAAGTAATTGGTGAAGTTGCAGCGCCCGCCACCGGACATCAGGATCTTTTTGCCAACCTTGTTGGCTCTTTCCAGGACCAGCACCCGGCGCCCGCGCTGGGCGGCGGTAAAGGCGCAAAACAGGCCGCTGGCGCCAGCGCCAAGGATGATCACATCGTAATGCTCAGGGTGGGGCACGCAGCGGTATCCTGTCGGTAAGCGGAGAAAATCGCTGCCAATGCTACCGTCTCTGGCGCTCTCTGGGTAGAATCGCGGTTTTATTTACGCACAGGATGAAAACAATGGGTCGCGCTTATCAGAACCGCAAAGAATCCATGGCCAAAACGGCTGACGCTAAAACCAAGGTGTACAGCAAGTTTGCCCGTGAAATCTATGTGACCGCCAAGTCTGGAAGCCCCGACCCCGATGCCAACCTGGCCCTGCGTGGCCTGATCGAGCGCGCCAAGAAAGCCCAGGTGCCCACGCACGTTATCGACAAGGCGCTGGAAAAAGCCCGCGGCGCCGGTGGTGAAGACTTTGCCGTAGCACGCTACGAAGGCTTTGGCCCCGGCAATTGCATGGTGATTGTCGACTGCCTGACCGACAACCCTAACCGCACCTTTGCCGACGTGCGCCAGTGCTTCACCAAGACCAAGGCCAAGATTGGCAATGCCGGCAGTGTCAGCCATCTGTTTGATCACTGCGCCATTCTGTCTTTTGCGGGGGATGATGAAGAGGCAGTGCTGGAAGCCTTGATGATGGCCGATGTGGATGTCACTGATATCGAAAACGAAGCCGGCATGATCACCGTCTTCGCGCCGCATACCGAACACTTCAAGGCCAAGCAGGCATTGGTTGACGCGCTGGGCGAGATTGATTTCCAGGTCGATGAAATCCAATTCTTGCCGCAAACCAGCACACCGATCGCTGAAGACGATATGCCCATGTTCGAGAAGTTTATCGACATGCTCAATGATCTGGATGACGTGCAGAACGTGTATCACAACGCTGAGGTGTGATCCGGGCACGGATCAGGGCATCAACGTCCTGATCCCTGACTCTGCTCAGTGGGCACAATAGCCACCATCGACCATAAAGGTATTGCCGTTACTGCCCGAGGCACTATCAGACAGCAGAAAAACGGCCATATTGGCGCACTCTTCATTGGTCACATAGCGGCCCATGGGGATGCGTGCAGCAAAGGCGGTATGCACTTCGTCACCATGGCCGGGATTGGCTTGTTCCTCGATGGAGCGCATCATCCGGTTATCGACAGGCCCCGGGTTTAGTGTGTTGACACGAATGCCTTCTGGCCCAAGTTCGGCTGCCAAGGTCCGCATCAAACCGATCACAGCGTGTTTGCTGCTAACGTAGGGCGACAGGCCGGCGGCACCACGCACTCCCGCCACGCTGGAAGTGATGACGATACTGCCGCCCTTGTTTTGCCGCAACGCCGGCAAGGCGGCTTGAACGCCAAAGCGCACACCATGCACATTGACTGCAAAAACTGTTTCCCAGGCGGCATCTGAGCGGCTATCGAAGGGGCCTACCTCGCCCTCAATACCGGCATTGAGAAACACACCGTCCAGACGGCCAAAGCGCTCCAATGCGAGGTCAACCATACGCTGGTTGTCTTCCCGCCGAGTAACATCAACGGCCAGGCCAGCGGCGCGCTCACCCAGTTCCGCGGCAATCGCCTCAACCCTTGCGCCATCGCGATCGGTAATGACCACACTGGCACCCTGAGCCCACGCAGTTCTTGCGGTGGTTTCGCCTATACCTCCGGCACCACCGGTTATTACGATGACTTTGCCTTGCAAGCTGTTCATGCTGATCTCCTGATTATAAGACAGACCGGCGAGTACGCCGAATTAACCTCGATTAATACTGTGAGTATAGTTCAGCAAGGAGGCCTAAGTGGTCTGTCTTGGCTAGCTGAGAGGGGCAGGGTGTCGCGGCATTGAATGAACAGATCCTTCTGAGTTGGTTACGGCACTGACCCCGAAGCCAGGAAGTTGTTATCATCTGCCGCCGCGAACGACCATTTCCCTGAAACAAGGCTGATTCAATGAGATTCGTAATACGTTATTTCTTTCGTTTTGTGCGCCTGGTACTGACTCCAGTGATCTTGCTGATGGAAAAACTCACCACGCCCAAGGCTGTGGCCCGGTCAGTTGAAGATCAGGCAAAGGTTGATAGCGCATGCCAGGATCTTGCCCTTTACCAGTTCCAGGCCTGCCCATTCTGCGTAAAGGTGCGTAAGGAAATTGCCCGGCTGGGGCTGGATATCGAATTGCTTGATGCCCGCAATGATGAAATCCATCGCACTGCATTGGTAAACGGTGGCGGACTAACTAAAGTGCCGTGCCTGCGGATTGCACAGAGCGATGGAAGCCAGGAGTGGTTGTATGAATCCAGTGCAATCAATCAGTGGTTGAAGGAGCGGTTTGATCCATCGCTGGAAGACGCAACAAAAGCCTGACGCCCAAGCACTTCAGCACTCTTGCGGGTGGACGCGGTGTTCTGCGGAAATGGATAGCTGCGCCCTTTGGGCTGGGAGTGATTGGTGAGATGTG
>REBY01000009.1 GCA_007692485.1 Pseudomonadaceae bacterium
TCTCGGCATCCGTTTCCTTGGCAAAGAACTCACCAAAGGGACCATAAACGACAACACCTTTATCGCCTGGCTTGAGGCCAAACACCCAGGACGACATCTTGCCCGGTGGCAGATCATCGCGACCCGGTGGCGGTGTAGCGACCCGGATGTTGAACTTCACGACACCTTGCTCTTCCGGGTAGTTAGCCATGGAGTAGGCACGGATGACCGTTTCATCAACTTTGGACACATAGCGCCAGACGTCAAACTTGTCCCAGTCGCCATGGAATTCCGGTTGAATGTCAAAATCCTTGTAATGCACGGTATGCGGCGGGCACTCGAGCTGCACATAGCCACCGGCACGGAAATCGACGTTCTCGCCTTCTGGCAACTTCAATGTCAGCTCTTTGATGAAGGTTGCCACGTTGGGGTTGGACTCAACGGTGCATTCCCACTTCTTGACGCCGAAGACCTCTTCCGGCACTTCAATCTTCATGTCAGCCTTGACCGGTGCCTGACAGGACAGACGCCAGCCTTCACGGGCTTCACGCTTGGTGAAGTGCGTCTCTTCAGTCGGCAGCATGGAACCACCGCCCTCTTCGACAATGCACTTGCACTGAGCGCAGGTACCACCGCCACCACAGGCCGAGGACAGGAAAATACCGTTGTCAGACAAGGTATTCAGCAGCTTGCCGCCGGCTGGAACAGTAATCGTGCGCTCGCCATTGATTTCAATGGTGATGTCGCCACTGGCGACCAACTTGGAACGGGCTGCCAGGATCACGGCCACCAGGGTCAGTACGACCGCAGTGAACATCCCGACGCCAAGGAAAATTTCAATATTCATCTCGGGTACAGCTCCTCTTTACAGTTGGACGCCGGAGAAGGACATGAAGCCAAGCGACATCAGACCAACAATAATGAAGGTGATGCCGAGGCCACGCAGACCCGCAGGTACGTCACTGTATTTGAGTTTCTCCCGGATACCGGCCAGGGCAACAATTGCCAATGCCCAACCAGTACCGGCCCCAAAACCATAGACCACACTTTCACCAAGCGCATAATCCCGCTCTACCATGAATAGAGAAGCACCCAAAATGGCGCAGTTCACGGTAATCAGCGGCAAAAACACACCCAGCGCGTTATAGAGTGCCGGCAGGTATTTATCCAGGGTCATTTCCAGGATTTGCACCATCGCGGCAATAACACCGATGTAGCTCAACAGACCCAAAAAGCTCAGGTCGACGTTGGGCATACCGGCCCATGCCAGGGCACCGTCACGCAACAGGTAATTAAAGATCAGGTTGTTGGCCGGTACGGTGATGGTCAGCACCACGATAACGGCAATACCCAGACCCAACGAGGTCTGCACTTTTTTCGAGATAGCCAGGAAGGTACACATGCCGAGAAAGAAGGCCAAAGCCATGTTCTCGACAAAAATCGCCCTGACCATCAGGCTGATGTAATGTTCAATCATGATTACATGGCCTCCTTGAGGGACCGGGTCTGCGGCTTCATCTTGAAGTCTTCTTCCTCAATCTGACCTTTGTCCCAAGTACGCAGGATCCAGATGGTGAAACCAATGATAAAGAAGGCTGACGGCGGCAACAGCAACATGCCGTTGGGCTGATACCAACCACCGTTATTCACTGATTGCAGGATTTCGAAACCGAGCAAGGTGCCGGCCCCGAACAGCTCACGGATTACCGCGACCACGATCAGAATGAAGCTGTAACCCAGACCATTACCGACGCCATCAAGGAAACTCATATGTGGCGGATTCTGCATGGCGAAGGCTTCCGCCCGTCCCATTACAATACAGTTGGTAATAATCAAACCTACGAATACCGACAACTGACGGCTGGTTTCATAGGCATAGGCCTTGAGGATCTGATCCACCAGGATTACCAGCGAGGCAATGATCACCATCTGTACGATCATGCGAATTGCACTGGGGATCTGGTTGCGAATCACTGAAATGAACAGGTTGGACAGCGCACATACCGCCGTCAACGCCACACACATCACCAGCGTAACGCTCAGGCTGGTTGTTACTGCCAGAGCAGAACAAATACCCAACACCTGCAAAGCGATCGGGTTATTACTAAAAATAGGCTCGAAGAGCACCTGTTTTGCGCTTGCTTTAGCCATGATTAAGCCTCCCCGTCACTGAGGTTGTTCAGGAATGGGCGAAAACCTTGCTCACCCATCCAGAAACGCACCAGGTTTTCTACCCCGCGCGCAGTCAAGGTTGCACCTGCCAGACCGTCAACTGAATAGTCTGCTTGCGGACTGCCGCTGGGCACACCACCCTTTACAACGCGAGTAGCAACATTGCCATCCTCGTCAAATACCAGATTGCCTTCCCACTGCTGCTTCCAGTTGGGATTATCAACCTCACCACCCAATCCAGGTGTTTCGGCGTGCTGGTAAAAGCCCAGGCCAACGATGGTATTCAGGTCACCTTCCAGTGCGATAAAACCATATAGCGTTGACCATAGACCGGCGCCATATACCGGCAGGATCAGCGTTTCGATACCACCGTCATCAGATTCCACCATGTAAACGGTAGTGAAATGCTCGCGGCGTCGAATATTGGCAATGTCATCACTGTCATCAAGGCGTTTGGACAGATTGGGATCGCTGGCAGCACGACCGGCATCAAACGTCAGCGCATCATGCTCATCACTGAAGCGCCCAGTGCGCAGGTCAACCAGACGCGGGGTGATGTTAGCGAACTGCTCTTCAACGCTCACACCCGGTTCCAGCAGACCGGCAATCGACAAAATATTACGCTGCTTGTCCAGCAACGCATTCTGGATTTGCGCTGGGCGCAAAGACACTGCAGCGGTTGAGACCACAACAGAGCAAACCAGGCAGACCAGAAAGGCGACGGTAACCGTGCGCCCGATGGATTCTCTCTTAGCTGACATGGCGTGCAACCCTCCG
>REBY01000008.1 GCA_007692485.1 Pseudomonadaceae bacterium
TCGGTAAATCGGCGCAGTCTACCCCATTCCCCGTGCTTGCCATACTGCGTTGGCGGCCTCATGCAGCAGGGCGTGGCGACGCGCCAGGGCAGTGCGGTCATCGGAGTAGCCGCCACCAATCACGGCGCAGACGGGAATATCACTACCCAGGCAGTGGTCGAGAACCGCGTGATCGCGTTGGGCAATGCCTGCGTCGGTCATGGCTAGCAGGCCGAGGGCGTCGTCCTGGTGCACATCGACACCGGCGTCGTAAAGCACCAGATCCGGTTGGTACAGCGGCAGCAGATAGCCAAGCACCTCGTCTACTGTCTGCAGATAACCAGCATCATCCAGCCGGCGTGGCAGATCAATATCCCAGTCACTGGAGGCTTTGCGGGCAGGGAAGTTATCGGCGCAGTGCAGGGATACGGTAATGATGTCGCGGTCGTCGGCCAGAATGCGTGCGGTGCCGTCGCCCTGATGCACGTCGCAGTCAAAAATCAGGATGCGCTGCGCCTTGCCAGCGGCCAGCAAGTAGCGGCTGGTAATGGCCAGGTCGTTGAAGATACAGAAGCCGGAAGCAAAATCATGATGGGCATGATGGGTGCCTCCGGCGAGGTGGCAGGCCAGTCCCTGTTGCAGGGCGAGCTCGGCAGTCAGCAGTGTACCGCCAACTGCGCGGGTGGTCCGCCGTGCCAGCGGCTCGCTCCAGGGCAGCCCCATGCGCCGCTGTTCTTTCGGGCTTAACTGGTTGTCGAGAAAGCGATCGACATAATCTGTGGCGTGCGCCAGGGTCAGCAACTCACGGTTGCAGGTGTCCGGACTGTGCAGGTTGCCGGCATGTAATATTCCGCCATCGCGCAGGTAATCATGCAGGCGAACGAATTTGTCCATCGGGAAACGATGCCGGGCGGGTAACTCAAAACTGTAATCGGCATGATAAACCAGTGGAATGTCCATTATGGCCCTTGTGGTTGCTGGTCTACCGAGTATGAGCGGGCGTTGGGTGGCTGAACAAGTGTGCGGCAGCTGGTAAAGGCAGATAGAATGTATCCATGTGCGACAATGTGCCGCTGAGGGCGCTGGTCTGCCGAATTGTCTTGTTTTACCTGAGGATTTCACCTGATGACGCAATTGCTGGATGATCTGGTCAGCCTGTTGGCACTGGAAAAAATTGAAGAGAACCTGTTCCGTGGCGGCAGTCAGGATCTGGGCTTCAAGCAGCTGTTTGGTGGCCAGGTACTGGGTCAGGCGCTGTCGGCAGCCAGCCAGACGGTGATTGAAGATCGGCATGTGCATTCTGTGCACGGTTATTTTCTGCGCGCAGGCGACGCCACTTTGCCGATTGTCTACCAGGTTGACCCCTTGCGCGATGGCGGCAGCTTTACCACTCGCCGGGTGCAGGCGATCCAGAAGGGCAAGCCGATTTTTACTCTGATTTGCTCATTTCAGGGTGATGAAGAGGGCTATTCCCACCAGGCGGCTATGCCCGATGTTCAGGGCCCTGAAGACTTGCTCAATGAAACGGAACTGAGCCGCAAATATCAGCACATGATTCATGAATCGGTGCGAGAAAAAGTGCTGCTGGACAAACCCATCGAAATTCGCCCGGTAGAAGTGTTCAACCCGTTCAATCCGCAGCCGACCGAGCCGGTCCGGCATATGTGGTTCAAGGCAGACGGCAATTTGCCGGATGATCCACAGGTGCATCGCTATATGTTGGCTTACGCCTCGGATTTTCACTTACTGGGTACGGCCATGTTGCCGCATGCTATTTCTTCCTGGACCAAAGATATGCAGGTCGCCAGCCTCGATCATTCGGTCTGGTATCACCGTCCGCTACGCATGGATGACTGGTTGTTGTATGCCATGGACAGCCCGTCGGCCAGCGGTTCGCGTGGTTTGTCGCGTGGGCAGATCTTTAACCGCGATGGCGAGCTGGTGGCCTCGGTGACCCAGGAATCATTGATGCGCAAGCGGTCCAGCTGATATGCGCGACCTTCAGGCATGGATTTTTGACCTCGATGGCACCCTGACGCTGGCCCAGCATGACTTCCCTGCAATCCGTCGGCAGCTTGGTGTACCGGCCGAGGCCGATATTCTGGCGTATCTGCAAACCTGCGCGCCGGCTGAACGCCAGCGCTTGCAGCATGAGCTGGATGCGATCGAGCGTGAGTTGGCGCAACAGGTCACTCCAGCACCCGGAGCTGCCGAGTTGATTCGCCACCTGCATGCCGAGGGGCATAAGCTGGGGATTCTGACGCGCAACCTGCAGCAGGTGGCGCGGGACAGCCTGGCGGTGATTGGTGTGCTGGATTGCTTTGCCGCTGAGGATATTCTTGGTCGCGATGAGGCTGAACCCAAGCCGGGGCCGGGCGGCATCCTTGACTTGCTCACGCGTTGGCAGCACACGCCGCGCAATGCGGTGATGCTGGGTGATTTTCGTTTTGATCTGGAAGCCGGGCGCGCCGCCGGCTGCCATACCTGCCTGATCCATCCCGAGAACAGCTGGCCGGCACTGGCCGATTGGCATATGCCTGACTGTCAGAGCTTGCTGCGTTACCTGCAGGGCTAGAATCAGGCCGTCTTGATGGCTTGTCGGGCGTTTATATCATGTTCAGGCGCAATGACAGGTCAACCGCCTGAATGTGTTTGGTCATGCCACCGATGGAAATGTAATCGACGCCGGTCTCCGCTACGCTACGCAAGGTGGCTTCGGTAATGCCACCCGACGCTTCGAGCTTGGCACGCCCCTGGCAACGCTCGACGGCAGTGCGCATGTCCGCATGGCTTAGCTCATCCAGCATGATGATGTCGGCGCCTGCTTCCAGGGCTTCCTGCATTTCTTCGAGGTTTTCCACTTCAACTTCTATTGGCTTGCCAGACACCATCAG
>REBY01000035.1 GCA_007692485.1 Pseudomonadaceae bacterium
GCTTGGTGTTTGAGTCTGTTCCTGTTGCGTGTCCGCGTCAGCAGTCTGATCTTGCGTGTCCGCGCGTTCCTCTTGTTTCAGGCTTTCCAGGTACGCTTCAACACGGGCCCGATTATGCCGTGCTGCCTGGTGGTCCGGGGCGCGAGTAAGCGCTTGCTCAAAGGCTTCAAGCGCAGCGGTATAACGGCCAGCGAGCGCCAACGAGGTACCGTGATTGAAATGGTAATCCGGGTTGTCGGGCGTCTCAGCAATCAAGCGTGCCCAGGCCGATGCTGCGCGAGCATAATCACCTTCCGCGTGCCAGGCCCAGGCCCGCCAGCCAGGGTGCTGAAAGCGTTCAGCGGCAGCGCCAGGTTGCTCTTGCGCCAATAGCTGCATGGCTTGCTGGTCCGGGCGCTGCCACAGATCCTGCCACCAACTGGCAGCCGCAGGTACGGGCATCCAGAGCACGCCAAGCAACACCAGCAGCAGGCCGCGTCGGGCCCCTAGTGCAGCCAGGGGCACGAGCAAGAGTAAGAGCCAGTGCCCCTGATCAGCCAGCCGACGATTATGGTCAAGGCTGCGCTCACCACTTTGGAACAGATCGCTCAACAAGTAATCGATATCACTGTCATCTAGGGTCAAGCCATGATATCCGGCGCCATGCCGGCGGGCGATAGAGGCCAGGGCAGGTGCATCGAGCCGGGACAGCAGTATGCGACCATCGTCATCGCGCATGAAGCCGCCCTCAGGCAAGGGGAGGGGGGATCCTTCTGCACTGCCCACACCGAGAATGACCAGGCGAGAGCCGAGTTCATTCGCTTGTTGCTGTAACTGACCCTGCTGCGTTACCGGTAGCCCGGCGGTAATCAATAGCAGGCGTGAACTATCGGGGGGCAGTTGATCCAGGGTTTCTCGTGCCAACGCCATGGCCAGGTCCAGCCGCTGACCGTCACGCGGCATGATATCCGGATGCAAACTGTCGACCATCGCGCGCAGGGTCTGGGCATCAGTGGTCAAGGGGGTGACGCGGTGGGCACTGCCGGCGAAAGCGATCAGACCCAACTGGCTGTCAGCATGTCGCTCGCTGATATCATGGATTTTGCGCTGCACCAGCTGCAGACGGTCTGGGGGTAAGTCTTTAGCTAGCATCTGACGCGACACATCGACGACGATGACCAGCGCTGAGCGGTCATTCAACAGGCTATGGCCTTCAGTCTCCCAGGCTGGCCCGCTGAGTACCAGTACGGCCAGGCACCAGGCCAGGCCCAGCAGCCAGAAACGGCCTCGGCGTTGACTGTTTGCTGGTTGTTGCAACAGCCAAGGTTGCAGCCTTGCGCTGATGACGCGCTGCCATTGTTGACCGCTGCGATGGTTGCGGTAAAGGCGCCAGGCCAGCCAGATCGCAGGCAGCCATAGCAACAGCCACCAGGGTCGCAGCAGAGTAAGGCCGAACAGGGTGTCAGGCATGATGGCTGACCCCTGTACGCAGGCTGCGACCGGCAAGCACAAAACCGATCAACAGCGCGGCCAGTACAGGCCAATGATAGAGCGGCTTCACGCTACGCAGCGGGCGGGTCTGCCGCAATGCCGGCTCAAGTTGGTCAATGCGTTGGTAGATGGCTTGCTGGCTGGCGCTGTCAGTGGCGCGGAAGTACTCACCGCCAGTGAGCAAGGCAATCTCTTTCAGGCTCGCCTCATCAAGGTCAATCGATGGATCAGCCGTGAAACTGAATAACCCCTCCAGGCTACCGCTCATAGGGTTTTCCGAGCCGACGCCAACAGTAAATATGCGAATATTTTCGGCAGCAGCCAGCCGGGCAGCTTGTAGTGGCATTAACCGTCCGGCGTTGTTGGCACCGTCGGTAATCAGCATCAATACACGGTTTTGACTAGGCTCATTTTGCAGCCTTTTGATGGCCAATCCCATGGCGTCACCGATTGCCGTTTGCCGGCCAGCAAGACCAATAAAAGCTTCGTCGAGCCACTGCCTTACAGTATCCAGGTCATGTGTCAGTGGGGCTTGTACATAGGCATCCGAGGCAAACAGGATAAGCCCCATACGGTCACCTTCGCGACGCGCGATGAAGGCATCCAGAAGTGCTTTCAATGCGGTCAGCCGATCAGTTTCCTCGCCGTCCAGCTGCATATCACGAAACGCCATGCTACCGGAGAGGTCGACAGCCAACATCATGTCCCGACCGCTGACTGCCTGCGGCAGAGGGTCACCGGGCAGTTCCGGACGCATCAACGCGATGATCAGTAATGTCCAGATTAACCAATATGGCCATCCTGGACGGCTGTGATGTGTGCTCTTGGCCGTGGGTACCTTGTGCAAGCGGTGCATAAAAGGAATGCGCAGGGCTGCAGCGGGTTTGTGCAGCGGCGGCATCAGGCTGCGCATTAACCAGGGGAGGGGCAAAAGTAGCAACGCCAGCGGCCAGGCAAATTCAACCATGGGTATGCCTCAGCCAACGATGCAGTTCCTGTAACAGTAATTGGCGTTGCAGCAAGTCCAGCTGCATGCCGGGCTGGTAATGACCGTCTGCCAGGGGTTGTAAAAGCTCACGCTGGGCGTGCGGATAGCGGGCACACAGATAATCCAGCCAGTCAGTGCCGTAATAGAGCATGGCATCAAGCTGTCCTTGGCGTTTGCAAACACGCTTGAGCACGTCATTGAGCGCGCTCAGCCAGAGGCCGTCCGGCAAGTCGGGATCGACGGCTTCCAGCCAGCGGGCAGCCAGGCGCTGGTGCTTTTGTCGATGGCGCAGCAGCCTGAGGCTGATGACCACTACGGCAATGAGCAGGGTTACTACCAGTAGGAGTAGCCACCACCCCGGCGCCAGTGGCCAGAAGCTGACTGGCTCGGGTTGAACTGGCGGAATTAACGCCTGCTGAAGCGGGCTACTCATAGGGCGTGCCTTGGCAGATGACCGGTCAGCAGCAAGCTGAGCTGCGCCAGCGCCGGTGAACCGGTGACCAACGGCAACAGATGACTATGCAGCCTGGCTGCCAGTTTCTGCCATTGCTGTTGCCGGGCAACATACTCTGCCTGAAAGTGATAGCGCGCCTGAGCGTCGCGGCTATCGAACTGAAGCTGTTGGTTGCCATCGGTGAAATCCCAGACCCCTGCGGGAAGTTCTGCTTCCAGTGGATCACTGAGTGGCAACAGCACGATTTCATTGTGGGCTGCGAGCATGCTGAGTTGCCCTTGATCAAGTTGCCCGATCGCGCTGTGGTCACAGAGAACGAAAAGTATACTGCCAGGGCGCATGATTTCGCGGACATGGCGTAAGGCAAGGTTGACTGGCTCCGGGCGCCGGCTAGGCAGGTTCTGGGCATTGACTGCGGCCAATGCGTGGTTAGCCTGGTGCACCAAGCGCAGCAGGTTGATCAGGGCATGCCGATTGCGGCGTGGTCGGCTTTCACGGCACTGCAAGTCATCAACCACCAGGCCGCCAATACGGTCATTGTTGGCCAATGCGGCCCAGCCAATCAACGCGGCACATTCGGCGGCCAGGACTGATTTGAACTGTAATTGACTACCAAAAAACAGCCGGCTGCTCTGTTCACAGAGGATGAATACCGGACGCTCGCGTTCTTCATTGAATACCTTGGTATGCACCGCACCGGTACGCGCAGTGACCCGCCAGTCGATACTGCGCATGTCATCGCCTGGCTGGTAGATGCGCACGCGATCAAAGTCTACGCCGCGCCCACGTAACCGCGCACGTTGCTTGCCACGCTGCCGACCGCTGCGCTGCGGGGTGCTGAACAGTGGCAGTTCGCGACACTGCAAGCGTGCTTCGAGCAGTTCGGTGAGGCTGACCAGAACACCCGGTGCGGTGGTTTCCTGCATGGCTCAGACCACCGCTACCGAGTTCAGCAACAGGGTGATTGCCTGATCGCTGTCGACGCCACTGGCTTCTGCCTCAAAGCTTAATAGCAGGCGATGACGCAAAACATCGTGGACGACAGCATGCACATCCTCAGGGCTGACAAAGTCGCGGCCAGCCAGCCAGGCATGGGCCCGGGCGCAGCGGTCAAGTGCAATGGTGGCGCGGGGGCTGGCGCCCAGCTCGATCCAGTCAGCGAGTTGTTCGTTATATTCCTGCGGGCGCCGGGTCGCCATGATCAGTTGGATCAGGTATTCCTCGACCGCATCGGCCATGTACATCTCCAGCACTTCCTGACGCGCCGCCAGAATCTGTTGCTGGCTGACACGTTGCTGCATTACAGGTTCCTGGCCCTGGGCTTCGCCGCGGGCAAAGTGCAGTATCTGCCGCTCCAGTCCGGCATCGGGGAAGCCGATGCGGGCATGCATCAGAAAACGATCCAGCTGGGCTTCTGGTAATGGGTAGGTGCCTTCCTGTTCAATCGGGTTCTGCGTCGCCATGACCATGAACAGCTGTGGCAGCGGGTAGGTGGCACGGCCAATACTTACCTGCTGCTCGGCCATGGATTCCAACAGAGCGGATTGCACTTTTGCCGGTGCCCGGTTGATTTCGTCGGCCAATACCAGGTGATTGAAAATCGGCCCTTGTTGAAAGCTGAAACTGGCGGTTTCCGGACGATAGACTTCGGTACCGGTAATATCGGCTGGTAGCAGGTCCGGTGTGAACTGGATACGCTGAAACTCTGCCTCGATACCGTTGGCCATAGCACGGATCGCCTTAGTCTTGGCGAGCCCCGGCGCTCCTTCCACCAGCAAGTGACCACCTGATAACAAGGTGATCAGCATGCGTTCAATCAGGTACTCCTGACCGAATATCTGTTGCTGGATAAAGTCCTTGAGTTGCAGCAGGGCCTCGCGTTGGCTCATGGCGACCTTCCGTTTGCTGTGATCGGGTTTAACGGTTCATGCAGTAATGGCTGATCCAGGTCACTCAACTGTTACCGGCGTAGACTAGACTAACCCAAGAGCGTGTTTTTGTCGGTGGTGTTTTCGAGGAGGTTTCATGGCGCGTATTCTGGCCAATAGCAAAGATGAATTTCTGCAACAGCTCAATGACCGCTTATTGCCGCTGGTCAGTAATGACCAGCGTACAACCTTGCAGCACTTTGCCCGACGGCTATTTGCAATTGTGCCTTTGAGTGAATTGCAATTGCGCCAGGATACCGACCTCTTGGGTTGTACACTGGCTTTCTGGCGTTTTTACCAGCAGTTTCACGGCGAGCAGGAGCAGCTTCGCGTATTCAACCCGGACACCCAGGAGCACGGCTGGCAGTCGACCCACAGTATTATCCAGATCATTCATCCGGACAGCCCCTTTCTGGTTGACTCTGTGCGCATGGCCTTGAAGCATCAGGGCCTGGCTATCCATAGCCTGCAGAACGCCGTACTGCGCAGTGAGCGGGATGCCAAAGGCAACTTGCAGCAGCTGTTTGCCAGTGGCGAAGCGAAAGGAGCGGCCGAGTCCATCATGCATATCGAGATTGACCGCTGTTCACGCGCCGGTGAGTTGCAGGTGGTCAGTGATCTGGTGCAATCCGTACTGGCGCGCGTGCGTGCAGCCGTGGGCGATTTTGCGGCTATGCGCGACCAGCTTGAAGCGCGGATAAAGGCATTGCAGCCGCGCCAGAAAAGTTTTTTCCCCGCCGCTGAACGCAGTGAAGTGGTGGACTTTCTGCATTGGCTGCTGGATGACCACTTTACCTTTCTTGGCTACGAACGCTTTGCTATTAACGACGGGCTCGCTGACGGGCATCTCGGCCTTGATGATGCACAGAGTTTGGGTGTTTTGCGCCTGAGCCCGATTGATGATCGGGTCGATGATATTCCTGACAAGGTTATTGAGTATCTGCGCAGCCCTTTGTTGCTGTCCTTTGCCAAAGCATCAGAAATGAGCCAGGTTCACCGGCCGGCGTATCCAGATTACGTCTCCATTCGTGAAGTGGATACCCAGGGTAATGTAGTCTGCGAACACCGGTTTATGGGGCTGTATACCTCCAAGGTGTATAGCACCAATGTGGCGAGCATCCCCTGGTTGCGGCAAAAAGTGGAATGGGTCAAGCAGGAGGCTGGCTTCGATCCAGGTGGGCATCTGGGCAAGGAATTGAACCAGGTGTTGCAGGTATTGCCGCGCGACGACCTGTTCCAGATGAGCGCCGAAGAGTTGTGCCATACCGCAGTGAGTATTGTGCAGATACAGGAGCGCAGCCAGATACGCCTGTTCTTGCGTCGGGGCAACTATGGCCGCTTCTATTATTGCCTGGCGTACGTACCACGTGAGCTGTACTCCACGGCTATCCGGCAAAAAATTCAGCAGGTACTGATGCAACGCTTGCAGGCCAGTGAATGCGAGTTCTGGACCTATTTTTCTGAATCTGTGCTGACACGCACTCAGTTTATTTTGCGGGTAGACCCGCTACAGGCGGTAGATGTGGATCACGACAAGATAGAACAGGAAGCTGTTCAGGCCTGCAGCAGTTGGCAGGATGATTTCAAGTTGCGCTTGCACGATCGGCTGGGTGAGGCACCGGCCACGCAGGTACTCCATGATTTTCCGGACGGCCCCCCGCCAGGCTATAGCGACCGCTTCACGCCGGCCAGCGGGGTGGTCGATGTTGAGCACCTGCAAGCACTGACGGCGGAACAGCCACTGGGCATGAGCTTTTATCAACCGTTGTCGCAGAAGAGCGGGGTGTTGCACTGCAAGTTATATCACTTTGGTGAATCTCTGCCCTTGTCAGATGTATTGCCTATTCTGGAAAACCTCGGGCTTCGCGTGCTGGGTGAATACCCGTTCCAGTTCCGTCATCAAAGTGGCGCTGAATACTGGATTCACGATTTCGAATTTACCTGCAGTGAAGCGCTCGACATTCAGGAGGTTAACCAGCTGTTCCGTGAGGCTTTCCTCGCGATCTGGAATCAGCAGGCCGAGAATGACGGCTTCAACCGCCTGGTATTGCATGCTCGTATGCCCTGGCGGGAGGTGAGCCTGTTGCGTGCCTATGCGCGCTACCTGAAACAGATTCGTCTGGGTTTCGAATTACCCTATATCGCCAATACGCTGGTTAATCACGCGACTATTGCCCATGAGCTGGTGCGTCTGTTCAAGACCCGCTTCTACCTGGCACGCAAACTGACGCCAGATGACCTGGCGGACAAGCAGAATCGACTGGAGCAGGCGATTATCGGTGCGCTCGATGATGTCGCTGTGCTCAATGAAGACCGTATCCTGCGCCGCTGTCTGGACCTGATCAAAGCCACGCTGCGGACCAACTTTTACCAACTGGATGCCAAGGGTGAAGCTCATGATTACCTGAGTTTCAAACTGGACCCGCAGCGCATACCTGACTTGCCGCTACCGCGGCCAATGTATGAAATCTTTGTCTATTCGCCGCGCTTTGAGGGTGTGCACCTGCGTGGCGGTAAAGTGGCGCGTGGCGGTCTGCGCTGGTCGGATCGGGAAGAAGATTACCGTACCGAGGTGCTGGGGCTGGTCAAAGCCCAGCAGGTGAAAAATGCCGTGATCGTCCCGGTCGGTGCCAAAGGCGGTTTTGTGCCGCGCCGCCTGCCACTGGGTGGTAGCCGGGATGACATCCAGCAGGAAGCCATTGCCTGTTATAAATTGTTTATTCGTGGCTTGCTCGACCTGGCAGACAACCTGGTTAATGGTGACTTGGTGCCGCCGGACGGGGTCGTTCGGCATGATGACGACGACCCTTACCTGGTCGTCGCGGCTGACAAGGGGACGGCGACCTTCTCGGATATCGCCAACGAGATTGCCGCCAGTTATAACTTCTGGCTTGGTGATGCCTTTGCTTCCGGCGGATCAGCCGGTTATGACCACAAGAAAATGGGTATTACCGCGCGGGGTGCCTGGGTGTCGGTACAGCGTCACTTCCGTGAGATAGGTATCAATGTGCAGGAGGATCCGGTCACAGTGGTTGGCATCGGTGATATGGCTGGCGATGTATTCGGCAATGGTTTGCTGCAGTCGCGTAGCCTCAAGCTGGTGGCGGCTTTCAATCATCAACATATCTTTATCGATCCTGATCCGGACCCGGAAGCCAGCTTTGCCGAGCGCGAGCGGCTGTTTGCCTTGCCCCGCTCCAGTTGGACGGATTACAACAGTGAGCTGATATCCAGCGGTGGCGGCATTTTTGAGCGCAGCTTGAAACAAATCAAGCTGACGACTGAAATGCAAAAACTGCTGGATACCAAAGCCACCACGCTGACCCCAGCGGAGGTGATCAACCTGTTGCTCAAGGCTCAGGTTGACCTGATCTGGAATGGTGGCATCGGAACCTATGTCAAAGGCGCCCTCGAGCAGCACGCTGACGTCGGTGACAAAGCCAATGACACTTTGCGCATTAATGGCCGCGAGTTGCGCTGCAAGGTTATCGGTGAAGGAGGCAACCTGGGGATGACCCAACTGGGTCGCATTGAGTTTTGCCTCAGAGGCGGGCGGGCGAATACCGACTTTATCGACAATGCCGGTGGGGTTGATTGCTCGGATCATGAGGTGAATATCAAGATCCTGCTGAATGAAGTGGTGACGGAACAGAACATGACGGGCAAGCAGCGCAACAAGCTGTTGGTCGAGATGACCGAAGAGGTTGCAGGCCTGGTGTTGGCGAACAACTACAAGCAAACCCAGGCAATCAGCCTGGCGCAGCGCCAAGCGTTGCAGACGATGAGTGAGTACCGGCGCTTTATCAGCACCATGGAGAGCACGGGCAAGCTGGACCGTGCATTGGAATACATTGCCGATGACGAGCAGCTGGCGGAGCGTTCAGCGCAGGGTAAAGGGCTGACACGACCGGAACTGTCAGTCCTGGTCTCTTATGCCAAAGCCGATCTGAAGGAAACGCTGGGCGGCTCGGACATCGCCGCCGACGAGTATTTCACGGCTGAACTGCACAGCGCCTTCCCCCGGGTATTGGGGAAGAAATTCGCTAAAGCCTTGGACAACCATCGTCTGCGCAGCCAGATCATTGCCACCCAGTTGGCTAACAACCTGGTCAACCATATGGGGATTACTTTTTTACGCCGTCTGGAGCAGTCTACCGGTGCGCCGGTTGGAGAAATTGCCAAGGCCTATGTCGTTGGGCGGGATGTCTTTGGCTTGATGGACAGTTTTGCGGCGATTGAAGCATTGGATTACCAGATACCCGCTGAAGTGCAGCTTGAACTGATGGACGACCTGATGCGGCTGGGTCGCCGCGCGACCCGCTGGTTTATCCGCAATCGGCGTACTGAGTTGTCGCCAGCCCGCGAAGTGGCGCATTTCGCCCCGCGTATTCGTGACCTGGCCAGTGACTTTGAACAGCGTTTGCAGGGGCCTGTGCTCAGCCAGTGGCAAGACAAGGTCAAGCGCTACACCGCTGCCGGCGTACCCGAAGAGTTGGCCCGTCGTGTAGCGGCAACCGGACAGTTTTATACTTTGTTAGGGATCATCGAAGCGGCGGATGCGGTCAAGCAGTCTCCGGAACGGGTGGCCGAAGTATTTTTTGCCATTGCCAGTCAGCTGCAATTGCCCTGGTTTGCTCAGCAGGTCAATAATCTGCAGGTGGATAACCACTGGCAGGCACTGGCCCGCGAAAGCTACCGAGATGACCTGGACTGGCAAACCCGCACTATGGCTGTATCGGCACTGCAAAGTGGCGAGCCGGAGCAGGCGGTTGATGCCTTGGTGGCTGACTGGATGCAGCGCCAGGGTAGTATGGTTCAGCGCTGGCAGGCTATGCTGACTGATCTCAAAAGCGCCAGTAGCGGTGATTATCCCATGGTAGCTGTGGCGATGCGCGAGCTCCTCGATCTGGCGCAGAATGCGCGCTTGTCTGTCGATGCTGATCAAGGAGTCTAGTGAAACGTGCAGCAGTTGATTGTGGATATTGCTGTACCTGCCGAACGTTACCTGGCTTGGTACCAGGGGCGCGTCGGCAGGGTTTGGCTGCGCAGCCGGGATGGGCGTAGCATCAGTTTGCCGGCGCATCACCTACGACCTTTTCTGCACCACGACGGTATCTATGGCAGCTTTGTCATGCGCTTTACCGATGACGGCAAGCTGCATGACCTGAAGCGACTCTAAGTTTGCCACCAGGGTGGGCTCCGGATAGGCCATACCGTATAATCAGCGCTGAATTTTTTCCAAGGACCTCCCATGTACTCCACACTACGCTCGCTGCTGTTTCGACTGCCGGCGGAAACCGCGCATGACCTGACGTTGGACATGCTGGGGACTGCTGGCAGGCTGGGCTTGGCTACCCGGTTCAATCGCCAGCCAGCGAGCCTGCCCGTCAATGTGATGGGCTTGGACTTTCCTAATCCGGTGGGCTTGGCTGCAGGCCTCGACAAGAATGCCCAGGCGGTTGACGGCTTGGCGGCGCTAGGCTTTGGCTTTATCGAAGTGGGGACCGTTACCCCCCGGCCGCAGCCGGGCAACCCCAAGCCCCGGATGTTCCGTCTGCAGGAGCAGAAGGCCATCATCAATCGCATGGGATTCAACAACCAGGGCGTGGATACCTTGTTAGAGCGCTTGGCCAAAGTGAAATATCAGGGCGTGCTGGGTATCAATATTGGCAAGAATGCGGTGACTCCGGTTGAACAGGCGGTGGATGATTACCTGTATTGCCTGCGCAAGGTGTATGGCCATGCCAGTTATGTCACGGTCAACTTGTCGTCACCGAACACGCCTGGTCTGCGTACCCTGCAATACGGTGATGTGCTGCAAAAGTTGCTCGAGCAGATCAAGCAAGCGCAGCTGGAATTGGCCAATGAACACGGCCGTTATGTACCTATTGCGATCAAGATTGCACCCGATATGGCGCCGGAAGAGCTGGTCTTGGTGGCCAATACCCTGGTTGATCAGGGCATGGATGCCGTTATCGCGACCAATACGACGCTGGCGCGGGATGCGGTTGCGCATTTGCCCCATGGTGATGAGGCTGGCGGTTTATCCGGCGGCCCGCTGACCGGCGCATCGACTGAAGTGGTGCGTCTGCTGGCCCAGGAGCTGAATGGCCGGCTGCCGATTATTGGTGTCGGTGGTATTCTCTGCGGCGCGGATGCTGCAGCGAAAATTGCGGCTGGCGCCAGCCTGGTACAGATTTACAGCGGCTTTATCTATCGTGGGCCAGCCTTGATTCGTGAATCCGTGGATGCCATAGCGGCTCAATGAAGAGCAAATGAAAAGCCCCCGCAGAGCGGGGGCCAGGCCTCAAGGGCCGACGCTCGGGTGGAGCGTCATGGGGAAACTGGGAAAAGCGGGGGAGTTAACCTACCGCATGCATCTCGTTTAATCGATGCACGCCGGAAATGCCTGTGAGGCCATCCCAGTGGTCGGTGCGGCCTTCGCGCCAACCATTCAACCAGTTTTGTCTGACCTCGGGATTACTGAAAGGGCAGGTATCGCGGGACTTGCCCTGAACACCATTTTGATAGCCGCGTTGAAATGCTCGTTCCATCGGATCACGCTTGAGTCTTCGCATAAGGTAAAGCCCTCATTTGGTTCCACAACCCGCTATGCTAGCCAGAACGGCGAAATAGCAGGGATTTGCCCAGGTTTTGCTCCGGGGCTAAGAAGCAGCCGTAAGGGCTGCTTCCTTGGGCAGTCGATGACTGCCGAAATCAAACGCTCAAGTCATGCCTAAGTTGTACTGCATTGACTTGAGTGACGTAAAAGATCGTTTTGTCATACTCGCGGCCCTGCTTAAACAGGGATGCAATATCACTGTCACACGGGCACTGGAAATCAACATGATGCAACAGACTCTTGAATACTTTGTTAGCTGTCCTAAAGGAATTGAGGGGCTGTTGCTCGACGAAGTGCGTCAATTGGGCGCGGAACAGGCCAAAGAAACGGTGGCCGGGGTGAGTTGCCAGGGTGACCTGACCTTGGGTTACCGGCTTTGTCTGTGGTCGCGCTTGGCCAACCGGGTGTTGCTGGTGCTTAACCGCTTCGCCGCTGAGGATGCGGCTGCCTTGTATCAGGGCGTCAGTGCCATTGATTGGGCCGATCATCTGGCCGCCGATGGATCGCTGGCCGTCGATTTCAGCGGCCGCTTGCCGGGCATCGACAATACGCATTTCGGTGCCCTCAAGGTCAAGGACGCCCTGGTTGACCAACTACGCCAGCCTGATGGTCAGCGCCCCGGTGTCGATCGCGTGCAGCCGGATTTACGCCTGAACGTGCATTGCCGTAACAGTGAGGTGCAGTTGGCGGTTGACCTGTCCGGTGCCAGCCTGCACCAACGCGGCTACCGCCTTCAGCAAGGCGCAGCACCCTTGAAAGAAAATCTGGCGGCGGCGATTTTGCTTCGGGCGGACTGGCCGCGGCGTGCAGCCGCGGGTGAAGCCCTGACCGATCCTATGTGCGGTTCTGGCACTTTTCTGGTTGAGGCAGCGATGATGGCTGCTGACATGGCGCCCAACCTGCAGCGCGAGCGCTGGGGGTTCAGTGCCTGGTTACAGCACGTGCCAGCAGTATGGACGCGTCTGGTAGAGGAAGCCCGTCAGCGCGCCGAGGCAGGCATGCGCCAGCCCCCAGCATGGATTCGCGGTTACGAAGCTGACCCGCGCTTGTTGCAGCCAGTGCGCAATAATATTCAGCGCGCCGGGCTGGGTGATTGGGTCAAGGTTTACCAGGGCGAACTGGCGACCTTTTCTCCCCAGCCTGACCGTGGCCAGAAGGGTCTGATTGTGTGCAATCCACCCTACGGTGAACGCCTGGGAGACGCTGCAAGCCTGGTGTACTTGTACCAGAAACTTGGTGAAGTCCTGCGTCAGCACTGTCAGGGATGGGAGGCGGCGATCTTTACCGGCAACCCGGAACTGGGCAAGCGCATGGGCATACGCAGTCACAAGCAATACAACCTGTTCAATGGCGCTTTGCCTTGCAAGCTGCTGCTGATGCACTTGCAGCCCGAGGCCTACCTGCTGACGGATACAGAGTCAAAGTCGGGGCAAGACAGTGCGCAGAGCAACGTGGCGCGCTTGGGCGAGTCGGCACAGATGTTTGCCAACCGTTTGCAGAAAAACCTGAAAACCCTGGGCAAATGGGCGCGCCAGCAAGGCATCAGTTGCTACCGGGTCTACGATGCCGACATGCCTGAATTTGCCGTAGCGATTGATCTGTATGGTGACTGGGCGCATGTGCAGGAATATTTGGCACCGAAAAGCATCAGTGAAGACAAGGCTGCCGAGCGCTTGCAGGATGTGGTCGCCGCGTTGCCGCAAGTATTGGGTATACCGCGCGAGCAAATCGTGCTCAAACAACGCCAGCGGCAGGCAGGCAAGCAGCAATACCAGCGTATGGACCAGCAGGGGCAGTTCATGCCGGTGCAGGAGGGCGCAGTCAAACTGCTGGTCAACCTGACCGATTATCTGGATACCGGGTTGTTCCTTGATCACCGCCCCATGCGTTTGCGTATTGCTGCCGAGGCCAGTGGCAAGCGGTTGCTCAATTTATTCTGCTATACCGCCAGTGTGACCGTTCACGCTGCCATGGGTGGTGCCCGTCGCACTACCAGTGTCGATCTGTCCAATACCTACCTGGACTGGGCCCGGCGTAATCTGGCGCTGAACGGCTTGTCAGATCTGCATCAGCTGGTTCGTGCCGATGTCATGCAATGGCTGGGCGAAAATCGTGATGAGTTTGATCTGATCTTTATCGACCCGCCGACTTTCTCGAACTCCAAGCGCATGGATGATGTGTTCGATGTGCAGCGCGATCATGTAACTCTGC
>REBY01000007.1 GCA_007692485.1 Pseudomonadaceae bacterium
ACTTTGAGATGGGCCTGGAGATTGTCCGCCATCCGCGTGTAGTGGATTGGTATGCACGTCTTGCAGAGCGGCCGGCCTATCGCGAGCATGTCATGGTTTCATTTGATGAGCTGCAGGGCCGGCTGGAATTTTAGTCCAACAACAGCCTAAAAGCCGGCGGGTCAAGCTGAGCGCTGAATTTTTACCACACCCTCTTCAACTATGCGGTAACGCGTTGCAGCCGCCAGATTCGAGGGTCCAGTCATAACCGTCACCACTAATCTCCGGGTACGGCATGTCCTTGATCCGTCATGCCCGACCTCGGTCAATAATCACCTCCGGCACTGCGGTGTTCCGTAAGCGTCCGGCCATCACACCTTGTCAGATATAGTCGGCTTCCAGTTGTGGGGCAATAGCTCGTCGATGGCGTTGTTCTTCTGCGTCGGCAGGCGGGTCAGCACATCTTTTAGATAGGCATAGGGATCATGACCGTTCAGCTTGGCAGACTGGATCAGTGTCATGACCGCAGCCGCACGCTGACCACTGCGCAGTGACCCCGCGAACAGCCAGTTGGAACGACCCAATGCCCACGGCCGGATCTGATTTTCCACCCAGTTGTTGTCGATGGGCACAGCGCCATCGTTCAGGTAGCGCGTCAACGCTGCCCACCGTTTGAGGCTGTAATCCAGGGCTTTAGCCGTGCCGGAGCCATCCGGCACTTTCTGGCGATGCGCTAGCATCCACTGATTCAGCGCATCAGCAATGGGCCTGGCTTTCGCTTCCCGGATCTCCTGCCGTTTGTCCGGTGGCAGATCTTTGGTGCCCCGTTCGATTTCGTAGAGCCCGCCGATGTACTCCAGTGCCTTGGCGGCTAGCTCGCTCTTGTTGGCTTCGTGCAGGTCATAGAACTTGCGCCGGGCGTGGGCCATGCAGCCGATCTCGGTAATACCGTTGCCGAACCCCGCCTTGTAGCCAGCGTAATCATCACAGACGAGTTTGCCCTGCCAGTCACCCAGGAAGGTGCGGGCGTGTTCGCCTGCACGGCTGGGAGCGAAGTCGTAAATGGTGGCCTTCAGGTCTGAGAACGGTGTGGTGCAGTAAGCCCAGACGTAAGCCTTATGAGTCTTTTTCTTACCCGGGGCCAGCATGCTGACCGGTGTTTCATCGGCATGCAGAACGCCGTGCTCCAGCAGGGTGTTTCTCAGCGCATCCACCAGGGGCTGCAACTGCACACCGCAGGCACCTACCCATTCGGCCAGGGTGGAGCGCGGGATTTCGAGGCCAGTTCGGCCGAAGATGCGTTCCTGGCGGTACAGTGGCAGGTGGTCGGCGTACTTGGCCACCAACACCTGAGCCAACAGACCGGAGGTAGGTATTCCCTTATCGATCACCTGCGGTGGTACCGGTGCCTGGATCAAGGTCTCGCATTCGTTGCAGGCCCACTTGCCCCGGATGTGGCGCTCGACGGTGAACTCGCCGGGCATGTAATCCAGCTTTTCGCTGACGTCTTCGCCAATGCGCTTGAGCTGGCAACCGCAACGGCACAGGGTGTTTTCAGGCTCGTGGTGGATCAGGGTGCGAGGCAGTTCTGGCGGAAGCGGTGTGCGCTTGGGCTGCTGCTTTGGCCGAGCGGCTTTCTGCTCCTCGGTCATCGCCTGATCCAGCTCGACCTCGATAGCGGCCAGGTCGCTGTCGATCAACTCGTCCAGCAGTTTTCCCTGGACTGCGTCCAGTTGCTCGCTCCGGCGAGCGAACTTGTGGCGCTTAAGGATGGCCACTTCGTGGGTCAGTTTCTCGATGATGACATTGCTGCGCACCAGCGCCCGATCCTTGGTCTCGACACGATCGAACAGTTCCGTAGCGAGAGCACGGAGCTGTTCGGCAGAGAGTTGGTTTAGGTCGGGGCGCTGAGTCATGTCTCATAGTATGCCAAGCCCTTGTGCTGCAAGCGATTCGCAGTTCTGGCTATGGCGAAATTACGGTACTTGTGATTACAGGATGGAGATGACGCCGTCGGCCCCAAGGCGTTGCCATGGCAAGCCCTGAACCAGGGCGGACAACTGCTCTTCGGTCAGGCGCAGCTGGTCACCGCGCCAGGATTCGCCCCAGTGGAACTTGCCCCGGTTCAGCCGACGGGCGCAGAGCCAGATGCCGAAGCCATCGTGGATCAACACCTTCATTCGGTTGCCCCGTTTGTTGGCGAACAGATAAGCACAATGAGGCCTGGCCGAACCAAAAACCTGAATAACCCGTGCCAGCGCTTTGTCTGGTCCGGCCCGCATGTCCAAGGGTTCGGTGGCCAGCCAGATCTCGTCGATTCGAATCATCCCAGCAGATCTCGCAACAGCGCAGCACACTGGTGTGCCTGCTCCGCAGGCCACTCCACCACAACCGCGCCACCGGCGCGGGGAATCTCGATGCGGATGGTGCTACGCTTATCTGAGACCGATTGGTTGCCCGGTGCAGAGGTTGCCGCTGGCAAATTAACCGGAACAAATCCCGGCGTTGCTGGTTTTTTATGCGCTCGCTGCGCTTCACTCATCCAGCGCCGGACCATGTTGGCGTTGAGACCGTTATCCAGCGAGATCCGGGAAACGGAGGCGCCGGGTTCCAGGCATTGGGCAACAATCTCGGCTTTGAATTCGCGGGAAAACCGGCGACGGCGCTGGTAGGGTTTGGTTACGCCTAATTCGTTCATGTTAAGTGTCCACTAGAAAATAAGTGGACACTATCCTGACGCGGCAGCGCCTGGCTCAAGATGGGATTACCGGACGCTTACGAATCTTTTGTCTATAGAATCTTTTCGTCCGTGCTTGTCCGTGTCGTCCGTGGCC
>REBY01000006.1 GCA_007692485.1 Pseudomonadaceae bacterium
CAGCGTCGAAATCACCGGCTGCTTCGTTATCCACATAGAGATCAAACTCGCCAGCGCCACGCGGCAAGTACAGACGCCATGCCTCGCCACGCCAGCCCTGCGTTTTTACCAACAACCCACGGGGTTCACCATCGAACTGAATACGGTAGGCCTCGCCACCCTGACCACGGTCCTGCACCTCGGTAAGAAACACCACGCCATCGACCGCATGATTGACGCCTTTAACTTGCAGTAGTGCCTGCTGGCCGTCGGTGCTGGGGGCCAGCAGCGCCTGGACGCCCTGATTGTTGGTTAGATGGGTGGGGTAGCGCACCAGCTCGATAGCCAGTGCGGGCAGGCTTAAAATACAGGCAGTAAACAACAGAAATATGCGCGACATCGTTCTAGTCCTTTAGAGGTTATGGGTAACAGGAAACATTTTGCAGGCAAATCCTAGCAGCCGCTGGCGCTGAAATGCCAGCAGGGCTGCCCGGTATTTAGGTGAAAGGTAGCGGCTCACTGGCAGGCGGTTTGCTAGGGTTATGCGGCCGTCGGTGCCAGTGCGCGCATCTGCTCGGCCAGGCTATGGCTGTCAGCCCAAGGCGAGTGTGCGCTTGTCGGTAACAGTTGCTGGATACGTTGCTGCAGCTCTTGGTAGCAACTGGCGAAGGCCGCACGCTGCTCGGCTTCGCTGCCGTTGACGGCAGCCGGGTCGGGCAGCCCCCAATGCACCCGTTCCGGTGACCCTGGGAACTGCGGGCAGGCCTGGCCGGCATTGCCGCAGACGGTCAACACAATGTCCAGAGCTGGCGCTTCGGTGTTGAGAAACTCGTCCCAGCTTTTGCTGCGTGGCGCTTGTTTACTGGTCCACTCGTGCAGTTGCTCCATGGCCAGCGGGTTGACGCGGCCGGTTGGTTGGCTACCGGCGCTGAAGGCTTGGACTTTCCCGTTGAGTAATCGATTGAGCAGCCCTTCCGCCATAATGCTGCGCGCCGAATTGCCGGTGCACAGGACCAATACACTGATCGGGTTGGATGTCTGGTTCAGCAGCATGCCTCACCTCCGGCTGATGCGTTGTCACTGTCATAGGGCAGGGCGCCGCCGCAGCCGGGGAAGATGCCGTAGTGGCGGTCAAAGTTGCCGATAAACTGGAAGTGCTCAGCAAAGCGGGTGTCCTGCAGCATGCGCCAGGTATTGCCGCAGACCGGGAAAATACGCCCGGTTTCAATCAGGTGATGCTTGTCGAGCAAAAAGTGGTGTGGTGCATCGGCGATGCTGCCCTGATAGATCACGGCTTGGCCGTAGTCTTCGCACGCAGGCTCCAGCGCATCAAGTTTGAACAGGCGGTAGGTAGCTGAGAAAAAGCGCGCATTGCCGAGCTTCTTGGCCAGCGCTGGATCGGTGATCTCCAGTGGCCGGTCTTCGACCAGGCGCGGATCAAGAAAGCCATGCCGGCGGGCCAGGTTCTCAAAATCATTCCAGTACAGCGCGCCGCCCAGGCATTCGCCATAGAGCACTTCGTCCTGACGCACGGCATCGGGCAGCCGGCGATCGGCGTAGATGTCGGAAAAGTACAACTCGCCGCCGGGCTTGAGCAGGCGATAGGCCTCACGCAGCACGGCATCCTTGTCCGGTGACAGGTTGATTACACAGTTGGAGACGATGACGTCAAAATGATTGTCCGGCAGCCCCAGGGCATCCAGTTGCTCGATATAGCCGTGCTTGAAACTAACATTGGCATAGCCGAACTGCTCGGCATGGTAGCCCAGGTGCCGGTTGGCCACGTCCAGTTGCTCGGGGGTCATATCCACCCCGATAACCTCGCCCGCGGCACCGACCAGTTGCGCCAGCACATAACAGTCGCGCCCGGAGCCGCTGCCCAGATCAAGGATCTTGCAGCCATCCAGCAAGTGGGGCGCTACCAGGCCACAGCCATAGTATTTCTCGGTGACCTCGGGGTGAATCTTCGCCAGCAGGGGCTTGAGCCAGTCCGGCATGCTGCTGATATCGCAGCAGGCACTGGTTTTCAGGTCACCGGTATTCTCCAGGACCTTGCCGTAATAGTTTTGAACGGATTCGTGCATGCGTGTTGCCTATCCTGTGAGCATCTGCCTATTACCTTACACCAAGCTCAGGATTAGGCCATTAGTGAGGCTTCTCACCACGGGCTCAATTTGTAAGAGATCGTCAGCCTGACACTCAGGACGCATTGGCAGATCAATTGCGTAGGGTGTTTTTAGCTCAGGGCTGGAAGGCTTAGTGGCTGGTTAACTCTAAAAATCTCCCCACAATTGTTGCGCCAAACTTAAAGCAACAATGGGAGCTGTCTCGGTTCGTAAAACCCTTGGGCCCAGTCGAACTGCTTGGAAACCGCTGGCTTCGGTGCGCTGAATTTCCTCGCTACTGAGGCCGCCTTCCGGCCCGATCAACAGGCCCAGGCTGGCAGGCTTCTGCAAGCTGGCCAGCGGTTGTTCGGTGCGGTGGTGCAGAACCAGCTTCAGCTCGCAATCGAGTTGCGCCAACCAGTCAGCTAATGCCTGCGGCGGGTGAACGACTGGTACCTGGCTGCGGCCGCATTGCTCGCAGGCGCTGATCGCAACTTGCTGCCAGTGGGCCTGACGCTTGTCGGCACGCTCGCCCTGAAGTTTGACTTCGCAGCGTTCGGTAAATAGCGGGGTAATGGCATTCACGCCGAGCTCTACGGCTTTCTGGATCGCCCAGTCCATGCGCTCACCACGTGACATGGCTTGGCCGAGATGAACCTGTAGAGGTGATTCGGCCAGCCCGGCAAAGGGCTCGCCGAGTTGCAGGGTCAGGTCGCGCT
>REBY01000127.1 GCA_007692485.1 Pseudomonadaceae bacterium
GATGGTAGTGTGGGGTTTCCCCATGTGAGAGTAGGTCATCGTCAAGCGCCTATACCAAAACCCCGATTATCGTAAGATAGTCGGGGTTTTACTTTGGGCGGAAGAAAACAGTTCCACTTATCGTAAGATAGTCGGGGTTTTACTTTACGTATTAGAAAAACCAAGAAAGGGGTGAGAGTCCCGGAGCGCCGGCCGGATCATCGTCAAGCGCCTATACTGAATAGCCCCGCCTGGAAACAGTGCGGGGCTTTTCTTTGCGCGAGGGAAAAGCAGCTGCGCGGCTATTGCCGCGCGTTGGCCCACTCCTGTTCCTGCAACTGTCGCCACATTATTTTGCCGGTACCTGAGCGAGGGATACTGTTCGCAAACTCGATGACGACCGGGCATTTGTAGGCCGCCATCGTGGCATGACACCAGCTAATGATCTCTTCTTCGCTCGGCTGCTCGCCGTCCGCCGGAACTACCACTGCTTTCACGCTCTCTCCACGGCGGGGATGTGGCATGGAAATCACACAGACCTCGCGTATTGCCGGGTGGGCATACATCATGGATTCTACTTCCGCCGGCCAGACTTTGTAGCCTGAGGCGTTGATCATGCGTTTGACCCGGTCGACCAGAAAGAAATAGCCCTGCTCGTTGTAATAGCCTAGATCCCCGGAACGAAAAAAGCGTTTGCCATCAAGTTCGATAAAGGCGTCGGCTGTCGCGGTTGGGTTATTCCAATAACCCTGGAAAATTTGCTCGCCGGCCATCACGATTTCACCGGTTTCGCCTGGCCCTAATTGTTCCAGGGTGTCGACATTAATCACCCTGGAATCGACGCCAATCGAAGGTATGCCCAGGCACTGCGCCTTGCAAGCTTGGTAGGGATTGGCGTGTGTTGCCGCCATGGTTTCCGACAGACCATAACCTTCCATATAGACCAGCCCGGTTTTTGCTTGCAACTTGTGTGCAACGGCAGCGGGCATGGCGGCGCCACCGCCACCGATGCCACGCAGGCTGCTGATATCGTACTGGTCGATATCAGGATCAGACAGCATGTCGACCACCATGGTGGAGATGTTGCGCCAGGTATTAACCTGGTGTCGCTGGATTAATTCGGCCGCTACTTTGCGATCCCAGCGGGTCATAACGACCAGAGTGCCGCCGACATAGAGGGTACTGTTCATACAGGACTGCATACCGGTGACATGGAACATGGGCACCGATACCAGGTGCACCAGATCATGTTGGGCATTGACCCAGGCCGCTCCATACACTGCGGTAGCCATGACGCTGTGATGGGTATGCGCACAGCCCTTGGGGTTACCGGTAGTGCCGGAGCTGTAAGGAATGACCGCCAGATCCTTGGGTCCGGTTGTTAAGGGTGGTGGCGGGCAGGCTGCGGCCAGCGCCGCTTGCCAACGGCTGACACCGGCAGGGCAGGAGCTGGTGGGGGGTAACTGAACGGCTTCGGGTAGCGGCAGGTCTGTCGGCGCGCTGAGGTATTCACTGTAGGCGCTGACAATCACCTGCTTCAGGTGGCTGACAGCAACCTGCGGTACCATGTATTCGAGCAACTCTTCAGCACACAAGGCGACCTTGGCTTGTGTATCCTCAATCAGATAGGCCAGCTCGGCACTGCGGTTCATTGGGTTGACCGGGACCACCACTGCGTTGGCGCGCAGTATGGCAAAGAAACCAATGATGTATTGCGGGCTGTTTTGCATGTATAGAAGTACGCGGTCACCGGCCGCTATACCGGCCTGTTGCAGATAACCAGCGAGGGCCTCGGCTTCCTGATGCAGCTGGCGATAGCTGATGGTTGAGCCGTAATAGATAATGGCTGGATGTTCCGGATACCGCAGCGCAGCTACGGTAATGTTGTGGAAGAGATTGGTGGCCGGCAGCTCAAGATGCTGGGGCACCAACTCGGGCCAGACCTGATAATGACGGTCAAACATGCGATGACTCCGTTGTTGTTATTGATACCAGCATAGGTGGTTAACCTGTGCACTGGGAATCCTCAGTTATACCCGTGTTGACCGGACATAAGGCAAACGCTGTGCGAGGCAGTCCTCGCGCACTGAATGCGGTATATTATGCAGATAACCAGAATGCCTGCAGTGGTCCTGATTCCAGCCGTTCACTGTTGCTGAGGAGTACACCCATGAGCCAAGATCGCGTCATTATTTTTGATACCACACTGCGTGACGGTGAACAGAGCCCCGGCGCCTCGATGACCAAAGAGGAAAAGCTGCGCATTGCCAGGGCGCTAGAAAAGCTGCGGGTTGATGTGATCGAAGCGGGCTTTGCGATTGCCAGTCCGGGTGACTTCGAAGCGGTCAAGCTGATCGCTGATACCATCCAGGACAGCACCGTGTGTAGCCTCTCACGGGCGGTGGACGCAGATATCGAGCGGGCTGCGGAAGCGCTGGTGAATGCCAATCACGGGCGAATTCATACCTTTATTGCCACCAGTCCAATTCATATGCAGCACAAGCTCAAATTGCAACCGGATCAGGTGGTCGAGCAAGCGGTGCGCTCGGTGCGCAAGGCACGTAACTTATGCGCCGATGTTGAATTCTCGTGCGAGGATGCTGGCCGCTCCGAGATTGACTTCCTCTGCCGTATTATTGAGGCAGCGATCAAGGCCGGTGCGCGTACGATCAATATTCCTGATACGGTCGGCTATGCCATTCCGCACCAGTTTGCCGAGACGATACGGCAAATTATCGAGCGTGTACCCAATGCCGATCAGGCGGTGTTTTCCGTGCATTGCCACAATGACCTCGGCCTCGCAGTGGCCAACTCGCTGGCTGCCGTGACGGCCGGCGCACGTCAGGTGGAGTGCACTATCAACGGTCTGGGCGAGCGTGCCGGTAACGCCTCGCTAGAAGAAATCGTTATGGCGATCAAGACCCGAGAGGATGTACTCGGTGTACACACCGGTATCGTCACTGAACATATTCTGGCCGCCTCACGGCTGGTGTCCGGGATTACCGGTTTTCCGGTGCAACCGAACAAGGCCATTGTCGGCGCCAATGCCTTTGCCCATGAATCGGGTATTCACCAGGACGGGGTACTCAAGCACCGCGAAACCTATGAAATTATGAGCGCGCAGTCGGTTGGCTGGCATACCAATCGCCTGTCTTTGGGCAAGCTGTCAGGACGCAATGCCTTCCGTTCACGCCTGGAGGAGTTGGGTATTCAGCTGACCGGTGAAGAGCTCAATGCGGCGTTTGCCCGCTTCAAGCAACTGGCGGATAAAAAGCACGAGATTTTTGATGAGGACCTCCAGGCGCTGGTCTCTGACACTATTACTGAAGTGGACGAGAAGGTGCGCCTGATACACCTGGAAGTCTCTTCTTGCATGGGTGAGGTGCCAGAAGCACACGTGTTTCTGAATGTCGACGGTGAAGAGCTGGAGGCGCGTGCCCTGGGCTCGGGTCCTGTGGATGCAACGTTCAAGGCAATCGAGGCGATTGTTGATTCGCAGACCCTGCTGCAACTCTACTCGGTCAATGCCATTACCGAGGGTACCGATTCGCAGGGTGAAGTCACCGTGCGGTTGGAAAGGGCTGGGCGCATCGTCAACGGTAACGGCGCCGACACGGATATTGTCGTTGCCTCGGCCAAGGCGTATATCAACGCTGTGAACCTGCTGTTGGCCGGTGCCTATCGCGCCCATCCGCAAGCGGCAGATGTCTGATGCAGGAGGCACGTCGACAAGCCTATTTGCAAGTGCTCGGGGTCACGTCCTGGGTCCCTCGGCAGCCGCTGTCCGGTGCCGCCAAGGGGCGCCGGCCGCTGCACGTTGCAGCTGAAACCGAGCAGCCGGTACTGGTAACAAAGTCGCCTGAGCAGCCTGCAGCCGGTGCACCACGCAGTGAGTCGGGTGCTGACGCTGTGCGCCAAGCAATGTTGTCACCGCGTCCAGCGATAAAGCCCGCCGCGGCTGACGTAGCGCTTGCGGCAGAGACCAAAAGCACGGTGGGTGCAGCGCAGTCTACGCAATCACCCGTAGTGCCGGCCTGCGCCCCGTTCAGTGCCCAGTTATGGCTCGCCGGGCCCTGTGCCTTGCTATTGGAGATGCCGGCTGACGGTTTGGGTGCGCGCAGCACGGCGGCCCGCTTGCTGGCTGATATTTTGCGCGCCGTACAATTGCCGGCGCCGGCGCAATTTATAGCTGACTTCAAATGGCCGCTGACGCGCAATACTCAGCTTGAGCAAAGCGAGGCGGCGGCTCATCAGGCCTTACAAGCCTTTGTGGCGGGGCGGCTGGAGCAACATACCGTCGTATCCCTGGGCAGTTTCGGCCAGTATGCCGGGTTATTGGCCAAGGCCAGTGTGCGTGAGGTGGATGCTGCTATTGGCCGGGAAGAGGCGTTGGATGGCTTGCCTCCAGCCTGGTTTGCCCCGGGCCTGGATGATTTGCTGCAGTCCCCCGCAGGCAAGGCAGAATTATGGACGTTGTTGCAGCGTGTGATGGTGAGGTGGCAGTCGGCGTGAAGGAAGCTGTGCAATTGAAGGTCATGCAGGAGGATGATATCGACGCTGTCTTGAGGGTCGAGTATTCCGCCTATTCGCATCCCTGGACGCGGGGAATCTTCCTCGATTGTGTCAAATCCGGCTATGAGTGCTGGATGCTCTTTCGTGGTGCTCAACAAGTTGGGCATGCGGTTTTAACGGCAGCTGGCGATGAATCGCACCTGCTTAATCTGACCATCAAGCCGGAAAGCCAGGGCAACGGATTTGGTCGTTTATTGCTGCAGCATATGCTGCTTCGGGCTCAGCAGCGGCATGCCGACGTGTGTTTTCTCGAGGTGCGTGCTTCCAATGTCGCAGCCATCGCTTTGTATGATCAGTTTGGCTTCAACGAAATTGGCCGGCGAAAAAACTACTATCCAATGGCCGGCGGGCGTGAAGATGCCCTGGTCATGGCTTTTACCCTGGATGAACCGGAAGGGTGACACCGCTGCGGCGGTTGATGCCGGCGGCAGGAATGAATGTGCAAGGAGACAAGGCATGGCAGATTTGGATCAGTTATTTGCCAACAACCGGGCCTGGGCAGAGGCGATAACCGAAGAAGACCCGGAGTTCTTCAGCAAGCTGGCCAGCCAGCAAGCACCGGAGTATCTGTGGATTGGTTGCTCGGATTCGCGGGTGCCCGCTAATGAGATTGTTGGTTTGTTACCGGGTGAGCTCTTTGTCCATCGCAATGTAGCCAACGTCGTACTGCATACCGACCTGAACTGTCAGTCAGTCATGCAGTTTGCTGTGGATGTTCTCAAGGTCAAACATATCATTGTCACCGGGCATTATGGCTGCGGTGGGGTCAATGCCGCTATGCAGCCACAACAGGTAGGCTTGGTGGATACCTGGTTACGCACCATTCGTGACCTGTACCACGAGCAGTGGGAAACCCTGAAACCGCTTGATCCACAGGCGCAGCTAGATCGTATGTGTGAGCTGAATGTGATCAAGCAAGTGGCTAATGTCACCCAGTCGCCGATTGTGCAGAATGCCTGGCATCGCGGTCAGCCACTGGCTGTTCATGGTTTTATTTATGGCATCAAGGATGGTCACTTGAAAGACCTGGACGTTAGCGTCGATAGTGCAGAGCAACTGCCTGAGCAGTATCGCTTGAGTCCACCGGTTTGAGCTATCGCCTCTGCGTCATACCGGGCGACGGTATCGGAGCCGAAGTGGTTCCGGTTGCCGTTCGCGCCTTGCAGGTCCTGTTGCCGGACCTGCAGGTGGAAAGCGCTGAGGCTGGCTGGGGATGTTTTCAACGCTGCGGCCAGTCTGTACCGGATCTGACTTTGCAGCGTATGCGTGCCTGTGGCGCGGGTCTGTTTGGGGCTGTTTCATCCCCTTCGCATCCGGTAACGGGTTATCGCAGTGCCATACTGACGTTGCGCCAGACTCTGGGGTTGAACGTCAACCTGCGGCCGGTGCGTAGCTGGTCAGGTGTGTCGCCACGCGACGACGTGGATTTGCTGATTCTGCGCGAGAACAGTGAGGGGCTCTACAGTGGGCGTGAGCAGATGCTGTCGGCCGGGCATGCCATGGCTGAGCGACATATTACCGCTGCCGCCAGTGAGGCTCTAGCGCAGCGAGCGGTTGAAGTGGCCAAATTGCGTGGTGCCAAGCGTCTTACCCTGGTGCACAAAGCCAATGTCTTGCCACTGACGTGCGGCCTGTTTCGTGACCGTTGCCGCGCTGTGCTGAACGCAGCAGGCCTGGCGGATCGGGTGGATGAGCGCCTGGTCGATGTGGCGGCCTTGCAGCTGGTCGCCGAGCCGCAGCACTTCGATCTGCTGCTGACCACCAACCTGTTTGGCGACATTCTCTCAGACCTGGCCTGTCATTGGTCTGGTGGTTTGGGCCTGGCGCCTTCATTGAATTGGGGGCAGGGTATTGCCTTGGCCGAGCCGGTGCATGGCAGCGCGCCGGATATTGCTGGTACGGGCCGCGCCAATCCCCTGGCTGCGGTGCTCAGTGCCGCTTTGCTCTTGCGTTACCACTGGGCACTGCCGACGTTGGCGGATCGGTTGGAGGCTGCGGTAGATCAGGTGTTAAGTCGTCATGCCGGCGAAGATCTTGGCACTGCTACACTGATACAACTGGAACAGAGCCTGTTGCAGCAATTAAACCATCCGTTGCCAGACTGAGGCGATCGCCATGCGCAGCACTCCTCGGGTATTGGCCCCTGCTGAACGTCAGCGACATATGCAGCGGGTTACCTGGATCAGCACCCTGGTTGACTTGCTACTGTCGGTGGTCAAGCTGGCGGTTGGCTTATGGGTGCGTTCACCGGCTTTGATTGCTGACGGTATCCACAGCCTGTCGGACTTGCTCACCGATGGCTTTGTGCTGGTGATCAACCGGATTTCTCACGCCGAGCCAGACACTAATCATCCCTATGGCCATGCCCGTTTTGAAACGGTGGGTACGGTGCTGCTGGGCATGGTATTGCTGCTGGTTGGTGTCGGCCTGGCATGGGATAACATCAGCCGCTTGCTGAGTGATGAGCCGGTCGCAGTGGCGAGTATATGGGCAATTGCGGCGGCCGCGTTATCCCTGCTGAGCAAGGAAGCGCTGTATCGATATGGCCTGCATTGGGCCAACAAGCTGGATTCAGACCTGCTCAAGGCAAATGCCTGGCACAGCCGCAGCGATGCGCTCTCCAGTCTGGTGGTGTTGTTTGGAGTGCTTGCTACCTGGTTCGGGTATGCCTGGGTCGAGGCCTGGGCTGCACTTTTGGTCGCCGCACTGATTGGCAAGATGGGGGCTCAGTTGGGCTGGGACGCATTGCAGCAACTGGCTGACCGGGGCCTGGACGAAGAGCAGCAACAGGCGATTGAACAATGCATTCTCGGCGTTCCCGGTGTGGTCAGTGTGCATGCGCTACGCTCACGACATATGGGCAATGAGTACTTTATCGATGTACATATTCAGGTGGGTAACTACATCTCGGTATCGGAAGGTCATCAGATTTCCGATTGGGTGATGCGTCGCCTCAAGCGCGAGTTTTCACGCCTGGGTGATATTACCCTGCACATAGACCCGGAAGATGATGCAAGCCCGCCCAGACGATCACTAGCACCGCTGCGGCCGGACATTGAACGCGCCCTCGCCAGCTATCCAGCCTTGGCCGCCAATACGCGGATGCAAATCCACTATCACCGTCAGCAGGTGATGCTCGAGCTGTTTTTTGCTGCCAGCCCAACGGCAGGCTGTCAGCAAGAAGCGGCGCAGGCGTTGGTCGAGCTGGATTGGCTGGCCAGCATCGAGCTGCATCAAATCCACGTGACGGCAAATTAGCTGTTTTTATATACAGTAAATTGCTATGCTGCGCGCTGTCGCAATCTTCGCCAGAGGTAAGTATGGCCGTAGAAACCCTGTATCGCAGTAGTAGAGACCCGGAGCAGTTGTTCATGGATAAAGCCGCCGCCGACCGACATGATCAGATGCTGGAACTTGCTGAACAACTGGGCACCGTGCTGCGGCAGGCGGTGCCGAGCCTGAGTGAGAATCAGGCCGAAGAGGCCGGCGTATTCATGGCGCGCCATCGTGAGCAGTTTGCCAAAGCATTCAAACGCAACTGTGATGCACTGGACGAGTTATTGCCGGGTACTCCAGCCGGGGACTAGCTCACCCGGACAATCGTTGTTAGTATCGCAGGGGTGGAGATGGCATTCCTCCCTGTAACCGCCCTTGGGGCTGATGATGCCTGCTGGTTTTCCGGATTGACGGAGGCTGTGCAGGTGCCTGAGCGGCTACCCTCCCTTGATCCGGGATTGTGCTGGAACACACAACGACTGGATTAACCATGACGTTACCTGAACCCCCTGCCTACCTGCGCCTGCTTGGCCATGTGCTCAAATGGCTGTTGCTGGCTGGCTTGATTGCTCTGTTGGCGGGCACCGCCAGCGCTGTGTTTCTGTTTGGGCTGCAGTGGGCAACCAATACCCGTACCGATAACCCCTGGTTGATCTGGCTACTCCCGGTGGCTGGTTTTGTCGTTGGCTGGGTCTATCTGCGTTGGGGTGAAAGTGTGGTGGCTGGCAACAACCAGTTGCTGGATGAGATTCACGATACGCGCAAGGTGATTCCCTTGCGTATGGCGCCGCTGGTGCTTTGGGGCACCATTACCTCACACCTGTTTGGGGCCTCGGTTGGGCGCGAAGGGACGGCAGTTCAGATGGGCGGCTCGCTGGCTGACCAACTGACCGGGTTGTTCCGGCTGGGCGCTGAGGACCGGCGTATCATTCTCATGGCCGGTATCAGTGCCGGCTTTGCCTCGGTGTTTGGTACCCCCATTGGCGCAGCGGTCTTTGCTCTTGAAGTGTTGGCGACAGGCCGTCTACGTTACGAGGCCATATTGCCCTGTCTGGTAGCTGCCGTACTGGCGGATCAGGTCGCGCTCTGGTGGGGCGTGCAGCATGATCATTATCTGCTGCCGCAGATCCCGGCTATTTCGCTCTGGACGCTGTCGGCGATGGTGCTGGCGGGGATTATTTTCGGCCTGACCGCACGCTTGTTTGCCGAGGCCACCCATGGCATTACCGCGCTGATGCGGCGCAAGGTCAGCTACAGCCCGCTACGTCCCTTTATCGGCGGGGTAGTGATTGCGGCCGCGGTATTTGCTCTGGGCACGGACCGCTATATCGGCCTTGGTATTCCGGTGATCATGGAAGCCTTCGAGCAATCGGTATCGCCCTGGGACTTTGCCGGCAAGCTCGCCTTTACCGTGGTCTCACTGGGTAGCGGTTTCAAGGGCGGTGAGGTCACCCCCCTGTTCTATATCGGTGCCACTCTGGGCAATGCGCTGGCTCCACTATTCAACCTGCCCTTTGGCATGCTGGCGGCGATCGGCTTTGTCGCCGTGTTTGCCGGTGCCGCCAATACCCCGCTGGCGTCCACCCTGATGGCCATGGAACTGTTTGGCGCCGAGATCGGTATCTTTGCCGGGATCGCCTGTGTAGTCAGCTATCTGTTCTCCGGGCATACCGGTATCTACAGCTCGCAACGCCTGGGGCACGGCAAGCTGGGCAAAATTCCTGAAGGGCTAAAGTTGGGCGAGGTGGCAGACTGGCGCAAGCGGCAGAAGAAGGGCGATCAGGATTAGGTCAGTAATGCTGCCCAATAAAAAAGGGCCTAGCCGAAGCTAAGCCCTTGAAAAGGTTGGTGGCTACACCTGGACTTGAACCAGGGACCCCAGCATTATGAATGCTGTGCTCTAACCAGCTGAGCTATGTAGCCATCCGAGGCGCGCATTATTAGGTTACGCGCCTTGATTGTCAAGCATTGAAGGGCAGTTTTTTACCTGCCAATTCAATTGCTTAAACATTGAAACGGAAGTGCATGACGTCGCCATCCTTGACGATGTATTCCTTGCCTTCCAGGCGCCATTTGCCGGCTTCCTTGGCGCCGGCTTCGCCGTTGTACTGAATGAAATCGTCATAGCCGACAACTTCGGCCCGGATAAAGCCTTTCTCGAAGTCGGTGTGAATCACGGCGGCGGCCTGGGGTGCGGTGGCGCCAACTTTGACCGTCCAGGCGCGAACTTCTTTGACCCCGGCGGTGAAGTAGGTCTGCAGGTCGAGTAATTGGTAGCCAGCACGAATCACGCGGTTCAGGCCGGGCTCTTCAAGACCAAGGGATTCCAGGAACATGTCCTTTTCTTCACCGTCATCGAGTTCGGCGATTTCGGCTTCAATCTTGTTGCACACAGGTACCACGATGGCGCCCTCTTCGGCGGCAATCTTGGTGACGACATCCAGATGAGGGTTGTTCTCGAAACCATCCTCAGCCACGTTGGCTATGTACATGACCGGTTTGTTGGTCAGCAGGTGAAAGCCTTTGGCCAGCAGGCGTTCTTCCGGGCTCAGATTCTTCAACAGACTGCGTGCCGGCTTGCCTTCGGTGAAGTGGGGGATCAACTGTTCCAGCAAGGCTTTCTGCGCAATGGCGTCCTTGTCGCCGCCCTTGGCGTTGCGAGTGACCTTCTGTAGCTGCTTTTCACAGCTATCGAGGTCGGCAAAAATCAGTTCGAGATCGATGATTTCCATATCGCGCTTGGGATCGACACTGTTACTGACGTGAATCACGTTGTCGTCTTCGAAGCAGCGCACCACGTGGGCAATGGCATGGGTCTCGCGGATGTTGGCGAGAAACTTGTTACCCAGGCCCTCGCCCTTGGAGGCGCCCGCTACCAGCCCGGCTATGTCGACGAACTCCATGGTAGTGGGAATAGTCTTTTGCGGCTTGACGATGGCTGAGAGGGCGTCCAAGCGCGGGTCGGGCATGGGGACGATGCCGCTGTTTGGCTCGATGGTGCAGAAGGGGAAGTTCTCGGCGTCAATACCGGCTTTGGTCAGCGCGTTAAACAGGGTGGACTTGCCAACGTTGGGCAGGCCGACGATACCGCAATTGAATCCCATAGTGCTGTCCTCTGCCGTTGCCGGCGCTTCGTTGAATCAGGCTTTTAAGCTGTGCAGTTGCTGTTTTACCCGGGTCCAGTCGCCATTCAGCATGGCCGGCAGTTCATGGATGGCTGCATCCACGCAGGCGTCCAGCGCCTCTTGCTCGGCTCGTGGGGCGCGGCCCAGTACATAACCGGTGACCTGTGAGCTGTGTCCGGGATGACCGATACCCAGCCGCAGGCGGTGAAAATTGTTGTCATTACCCAGTCGAGCAATGATGTCACGCAGTCCGTTGTGGCCACCATGGCCACCGCCTTGTTTGCATTTAACCACGCCGGGTGGCAGGTCCAGCTCATCGTGAGCGACCAGAATTTCGTCCGGGGCAATGCGGTAGAAGCCCGCCAGTGCGGCAACAGCCTGGCCACTGCGGTTCATAAAGGTGGTGGGGATCAACAGACGCAAGTCTTGACCGTGCATGGTGATGCGGGCAGTCAGACCAAAAAACTTGGCGTCGGCGCGCAGCGGCTGGTTATGCCGGGCGGCGATCTGCTCAACAAAAAGGGCGCCCGCGTTATGCCGGGTGTTGGCGTATTCGGGACCTGGATTACCCAGGCCAACGATCAGCTTGATTCCCTGCGTCACTACGGGCGCCCCTCTCTACTCAGCGGTAGAATTACTCCGCTGCACCCTCGTCGCTGTCGGCGGCCGGGGCATCATCTTCTTCGATGTCAGCGGCTACGCGGGCAGCGTGGACGTTGGCAACCGGCAGATCGTGCTCAGCGCCGTGGCTCAGCGCAACAGAGGTAACGCCCTTCGGCAGCTTGACGTCAGACAGGTGAACGGTCTGACCCAGTGCCACATCAGCCATATCGACTTCGAGGAACTCGGGCAGATTCTTCGGCAGGCAGGTGACTTCAACTTCAGTCATGGTGTGAGAAATGATACCGCCTTCTTTCTTCACGCCTACGCACTTGTCTTCGTTGATGAAGTGCAGCGGTACTTGCAGGGTCACTTCGTGGCCAGCAATAACGCGCAGCAGATCAGCATGCATGACGTGACCCTTGGCCGGGTGACGCTGCAGGGCCTTGAGCAGTACGTCCTGCTTTTTGCCATCCACGTCGAGCTTGATAACGTGGGAGAAGAAGGCTTCGTTTTCCAGCGCTTTCTTCAATTGGCGGGCTTCCAGGGAAACGCTCTGCGGGGCTTTCTCGCCACCGTAGATGATCGCCGGAACCATGTCAGCGTTACGACGCAGGCGGCGGCTCGCACCTTTCCCCAGGTCGTTACGCGCTTTCGCATTCAGAGTGAAGTCGACCATGTGTAGTCTCCTTGCTAAAACATTCGGGCGTTTGCGACCAACGCGTCGAATGACTTGATGAAAGCCCGGAATCAGTCCGGGCTGTTTACCCAGCGTGGGTTCCTAGCGGAACATCGCGCTGATGGATTCTTCATTGCTGATCCGGCGCATGGCCTCGGCAACAATGGGGGCCATATCCAGTTGGCGAATGCGATCGCATTGCGCCGCAGCTGGAGACAGCGGAATAGTATTGGTCACCACCAGTTCGTCCAGCGCCGAGGCAGCAATATTATCAATTGCCTTGCCAGACAGGATCGGGTGGGTGCAATAGGCAAAGACTTTGGCAGCCCCGTGATCTTTCAACGCTTTGGCGGCGTGGCAGAGGGTGCCGGCAGTATCGACCATATCGTCAACCAGGATGCAGTTGCGGTTTTCTACGTCACCGATGATGTGCATGACTTCAGACTGATTGGCCTTGGGTCGACGCTTGTCGATAATTGCCAGGTCAACGCTCATCTGTTTAGCCACAGCGCGGGCGCGGACTACGCCGCCGATATCCGGGGACACGATCATCAGGTTTTCGTAACGCTGGGCGATCAAGTCGTCCACCAATACGGGTGAGCCGTAGATGTTGTCGACCGGGATATCAAAGAAGCCCTGGATCTGGTCAGCGTGCAAGTCAACGGTCAGTACGCGGTCAACCCCGACCACGTCGAGCATGTCAGCAACTACCTTGGCACTGATCGGCACCCGGGCGGAACGCGGACGGCGATCCTGGCGGGCGTAACCGAAGTAGGGGATCACTGCGGTGATGCGGCTGGCTGAAGAACGGCGCAGGGCATCGGCCATGACCACCAGTTCCATCAGGTTATCGTTGGTCGGCGCACAAGTGGACTGGATGATAAACACATCCTTGCCACGCACATTCTCATTCAGCTCGACGGCAACTTCACCGTCACTGAAGCGGCCAACGGAAGCGTCACCCAGGGGAATGTGCAATTGACGCACGACGCGTCGTGCCAGATCGGGGTTGGCGTTCCCCGTAAAAACCATCATCTTGGACACGCTGCATTACCTTTTTGTGGTAGTGGTCGATGCGAATGAGCCGATCTAACCGGGGATGACAAAGCATCAGCCCGAGCGATCAGCTCAAGATGTTCATGATTGTGCCGGGAAAAAATGGCAGGGGCGGCTGGATTCGAACCAACGCATGGCAGGATCAAAACCTGCT
>REBY01000161.1 GCA_007692485.1 Pseudomonadaceae bacterium
GTGCTGGTCAACCAGATGCAGGCGCGTACTGTCAGTCGTGAATATGAATGCGTAGTGGTGGGTGTGATGACGGCCGGTGGCAAGGTCAATCAGCCGATTGCCCGGCATGGTGTCAACCGGCAGAAAATGGCGGTCGTGGCCGGTGGCAAAGAGGCCATCAGTCACTACCGGGTGATTCAGCGCTACCGCGCGCACACCCACGTCAAGGTCAAGTTGGAAACGGGCCGTACCCATCAGATTCGGGTGCATATGGCGCATATCCACTATCCTCTGGTAGGCGACCCGGTCTATGGCGGACGCATGCGCATTCCACCGGGCGCCAGCCCCGAGCTGCTGCGCGAATTGCGTGAGTTTCCGCGTCAGGCGCTGCATGCCCGGCGGCTGGAGCTGGAGCATCCGGATGACGGCCGCCTGATGCATTGGCAGGTGCCGCGTCCGGCTGATATGCAGCACCTGTTGGCGCTGCTGGAAGAGGATGCAGGAGAGCTGCATGACTGAACGCTTGAGCCACTCCCTGACCGCCCGTTGGCCGGCGTTGCCGCGGGTACGTACATGTATCACTACACGCCTGGGTGGTGTCAGCGGCGCCCCCTGGGACAGTTTCAACCTGGCTACGCATGTGGGTGACGATGCGCAGGCCGTGGCGGCCAACCGGGCACAGTTAGAGCAGCAGCTCGATTGCCAGCCCGCCTGGCTGCAGCAGAGTCACAGTACCCGTGTGGTCGCCGCTGACCCGGCGCTGACAGCAGATGCCGATGCCCAGTGGACGGCCAGTTCAGGTATCGCTTGCGCAGTACTCACGGCTGACTGTTTACCGGTCCTGCTCACTACCGTGAATGCTGATCGGGTCGCTGCGGCACATGCCGGCTGGCGCGGCCTGGCTGACGGCGTCGTAGAGAACACCTTGGCCGCGCTGGACACGCCCGGTGATCAGATACTTGCCTGGTTGGGCCCGGCTATTGGGCCGCAAGCCTTTGAGGTGGGTGAGGATGTGATCGATGCATTTGTCAGCCAGGATGACAGCGCCTGGCAGGCTTTTGAGGAAACGGCACAGCCAGGCAAGTATCTGGCTAATATCTACCAACTGGCGCGCATGCGCCTGAAAGCCGCCGGCGTGCAACACATTTATGGGGGTGATTTGTGCACGGTCAATGATCGCGAGCGCTTTTATTCCTATCGCCGCGATGGCGAAACCGGCCGTATGGCCTCGCTGATCTGGCTGGCTGACGGCAACTGAGTTGGCCGGTTAAAGCGACAAATTATTGACCCCGATCAAGGGTCATGCCCTTGAAACGGCAATAATCAACCCTATCTATTAAGCATATGACGAATGCTGCCGGCGCTTGGCCGGCCAACAGATAGGATAGTGACCATGCGTATTGATCGATTCACCAGCAAGTTGCAGACCGCTCTGGCCGACGCCCAGTCGCTGGCGGTTGGCCGCGACCACAACCAGATTGAGCCGGTACACCTGATCCTGGCATTGCTTGAACAGCAGCAAGGCTCGATCAAGTCGTTGTTGATGCAGACCGGTTTTGATGTTCAGGCACTGCGCCAGGAGCTCAACGCGACGCTCGATAAACTGGCGACCATCAGTAATCCGACCGGCGACGTTAACCTGTCACAGGATCTGGCGCGGCTGTTGAACAAGGCCGATGCGCTGGCGCAAAAACGTGGCGATCAATTCATTTCCAGCGAACTGGTGCTCCTGGCGGCACTGGATGACAACACCCCGGTAGGCAAGATCCTGCTTGGTCAGGGTGTCAGCAAAAAGGCCCTGGAAAACGCCGTCAACAACCTGCGCGGCGGTGAGGCGGTCAATGATCCCAACGCTGAAGAGTCGCGCCAGGCGCTGGACAAGTACTGTGTTGACATGACCAAGCGCGCGGAAGAGGGCAAGCTGGATCCGGTGATTGGTCGTGATGACGAGATTCGCCGTACCGTGCAGGTGCTGCAGCGGCGTACCAAGAACAATCCGGTGTTGATCGGTGAGCCTGGCGTGGGCAAGACTGCGATTGTTGAAGGGTTGGCCCAGCGCATCATCAACGGCGAAGTGCCGGACGGGCTGAGAGACAAGCGCTTGCTGGCGCTGGATATGGGTGCGCTGATTGCCGGTGCCAAGTTCCGTGGCGAGTTCGAAGAGCGCCTGAAAGCCGTGCTCAACGAACTGGGTAAGCAGGAAGGCCGTATCATCCTGTTTATCGACGAGCTGCACACTATGGTAGGGGCCGGCAAGGCCGAAGGCTCCATGGATGCTGGCAATATGCTCAAGCCGGCCTTGGCCCGTGGAGAGCTGCATTGTGTCGGTGCCACGACGCTGGACGAATACCGTCAGTACATCGAGAAAGATGCGGCGCTGGAGCGACGCTTCCAGAAAGTGCTGGTCGATGAGCCCAGCGAAGAAGATACCATCGCCATTCTGCGTGGGCTGAAAGAGCGCTACGAAGTCCACCACAAGGTCGCGATTACCGATGGCGCCATTATCGCTGCGGCCAAGCTGAGCCATCGATATATCACCGATCGGCAGCTGCCGGACAAGGCGATTGACCTGATTGACGAGGCCGCCAGCCGCATCCGCATGGAGATTGACTCCAAGCCAGAGGCATTGGATCGCCTCGAACGGCGACTGATCCAGCTCAAGGTTGAGCGTGAGGCGCTGAAGAAAGAAGACGATGATGCGGCCCTTAAGCGGCTGGAAAAGCTCAAGGAAGATATCGTCAAGCTGGAGCGCGAATACGCGGATCTGGAAGAAATCTGGAAGGCAGAGAAAGCCGAGGTGCAAGGCAGCGCGCAAATTCAGGAAAAAATCGAGCAAGCCAAGCAAGAGCTGGAAAACGCCCGCCGCAAGAGCGATCTGAACCGTATGGCCGAGCTGCAGTACGGTGTGATCCCGGACCTGGAGCGCAGTCAGCAGATGGCCGAACAGCACAGCAAGGGTGAAAACCAGTTGTTGCGCAGCAAGGTTACCGATGAGGAAATTGCTGAGGTGGTGTCCAAGTGGACCGGTATCCCGGTCAGTAAGATGCTTGAAGGTGAGCGTGACAAGCTGCTGCGTATGGAAGACGCCCTGCACCAGCGGGTGATTGGTCAGCACGAGGCGGTCGTCGCTGTAGCCAATGCGGTACGCCGTTCACGGGCAGGTCTTAGCGACCCCAATCGACCCAGCGGCTCCTTTCTGTTCCTCGGCCCGACCGGGGTGGGTAAAACCGAGCTGTGCAAGGCATTGGCGGAGTTCCTCTTTGACACGGAAGAGGCCATGGTGCGCATTGATATGTCAGAGTTTATGGAGAAACACTCGGTGGCTCGCTTGATCGGCGCGCCGCCCGGCTATGTTGGCTACGAAGAGGGCGGCTACCTGACCGAAGCGGTGCGTCGCAAACCATACTCGGTGATACTGCTCGACGAGGTCGAAAAGGCCCACCCGGATGTGTTCAACGTGTTGCTGCAAGTGTTGGAAGATGGCCGTCTGACCGACAGCCAGGGCCGCACCGTAGACTTCCGTAATACCGTGGTGGTGATGACCTCCAACCTGGGCTCAACGCAGATTCAGGAGCTCAGCGGTGATGCCGAAGCCCAGCGTGCAGCCGTCATGGATGCCGTCGGGCAGCACTTCCGTCCGGAGTTTGTTAACCGTATTGATGAAGTGGTGGTGTTTGACTCCCTGGCGCGGGATCAGATTGCGGGTATCGCCAGTATCCAGATTGACCGCTTGCGTCAGCGGCTGGCTGAACGCGAACTGGGGCTGGAACTCGAGCAGGCGGCGGTCGATAAGTTGGTGGCCGTCGGCTACGACCCGGTATACGGTGCACGTCCGCTCAAGCGGGCAATTCAGCGCTGGATCGAGAACCCGCTGGCGCAACGCTTGTTAGCTGGCGATTTCTTGCCTGGGGCTGTGGTCAAGGTGACGGTTGACGGCGAGCACTTCGCCTTCAACTGAGACCAGCTCAAGCAAGTGGGTAAAAACGCTCTCGCAAGTGGTCTGCACCGCTTGCGGGAGTGTGCTTTTATTCAGCCTGTGAATGCCCACCATAATCGGCAATGGTTTCAAATCTGCGACGCTTTTCAGTAATGTAGCGGGTTTTACTCTGCCTGTTGCTGTCGCAGCCGGTGTATCCACTCAGTTTGGAGGTTAGCCAAATGGCGTCATTTGAAGAGATCAAGAAGGTAGCGGTAATCGGTGCCGGTACCATGGGGCGTGGCATCGTGATGAACTTCATCAACGTCGGCTACCCAGTCACCTGGCTCGATGTTAATGGCGAGATGCTGGAAAAAGGCGTCGAGGAAATTGCCAAGGTGTACAAGCGTTCAGTCGCTCAGGAACGTTTCGATCAGGCCGAGGCAGATGCCCGGGTCGCACGGGTCACGACCACTCAGGATTATGCCGATCTGGCGGATATGGATCTGGTGATCGAAGCCGTCTATGAAAACATGGACCTGAAGAAAAAGATCTTTGCCGACCTGGAAAAAGCGGTCAAACCCAGCGGTATTCTGGCGACCAATACCTCCTACCTGGATATCGACGAAATTGCTTCGGCAACCAAGCGTCCGGCACAGGTGCTTGGCCTGCACTTCTTCAGCCCGGCGCACATCATGAAGTTGCTCGAAGTGGTTCGCGGCAAGGCGACCTCCCAGGATGTACTGGATGCCTGCCTCGCCGTTGGTAAGGCGGTGAAGAAAGAAGCGGTGCTGGCGGGCAACTGCCATGGCTTTATTGGCAACCGTATGCTGGAAAAATACTCGCGCCAGTCACGTGAAGTGGTGCTCGAAGGCGCTACCCCGTGGCAGGTTGACCAGGCTCTGCAGGGCTTTGGCATGGCCATGGGCCCTTACCGCATGTATGACGTGGTCGGTATCGATCTGGGCTGGCGTTCGCGCCAACTGGCGGGCATTGGCCGCGGTGAGCCCATTGTCTGGCTGGACAACAAGTTGTGTGAAATGGAGCGCTTCGGTCAGAAGAGTGGTCACGGTTTCTACAAGTATGAGCCCGGTAGCCGTCAGGCTATCCATGATCCGGAAACCGATATGCTGGCCCGTGAAGTGGCTGAAGAAGCCGGTTACACCCCACGTGACATCGGTGATGAAGAAATCGTACGTCGTTGTATCTTGGCGCTGGTCAATGAGGGTGCACGCATTCTCGACGAAGGTTACGCTGAAAGCGCTGAAGACATCGATCGTGTCTATCTGTTTGGCTATGGCTTCCCGGCCGAGCGTGGCGGCCCGATGGCTTATGCCGACAGTTTGGGCCTGGACGCAGTACTGAAAGAAATTCGTGCACTGGAAGCCGAGCAGGGCGAATTCTGGAAGCCTGCTGCAGGTCTGGTCAAGCGCGCTGAAGCAGGTGAAAAGTTCCGCGGCTGATCAGTTGCTGGTGTAACAGATAAAGCGCTTACAGGGCGTTTCAGGCTGTCGACGAACCCACCTTTATGGTGGGTTTCGTTGTTTTAGCGCCAGGTATTTTGTGTCCGGGCTGACCGGTTGAGGACGTGCGGGGCGGTCGCGCCTGGTCGGTCACGGCATGCCGTGACCCTACGTTGGGGTTTGTGGTGGTGATCACGGCTATGCCGTCGCCCTGCTGCGTGGGGTGTGTGGTTGCGGTGGTTGGGCTGTGCACGCTATCTGTCTTGGCGTAGGGACACGGCATGCCGTGTCCGCCCAGGGTTCTGCTCAGCGCCGCGCTTGCTCATACAGCGGTTGCACCCGTGGGATGGTGTCGCGCAAGGTCTGAATCCGCCCCTGGGGCGATGGGTGAGTGCTGAGAAAGGCCGGCGGTGAGCCGCCCGAGGCAGCGGCCATCTTTTGCCACAGGGTAATGGCAGCTTGCGGGTTGTAACCAGCGCGTGCGGCCAGTTCGAGGCCGATCAGATCCGCTTCGGTTTCGTTGGTGCGGCTGTGCGGCATCATCAAGCCGTATTGCACGGCCGCATCGGCTGCCTGACGTGAGCCCTCGCCTAGGCCGAGCAGAGCACCGACGACCTGGGTGCCGGTCTGGGCGGCATAAGCGCGGGATACGGCTTCGCGTCCGTGTTCACGTAAGGCATGCGCCATCTCATGGCCCATAATCTGGGCGATTTCGTCATCAGTCAGCTCCAGTCGAGTGACAATGCCGCTGAAGAACAGGATCTTGCCGCCGGGCATGCAACTGGCATTGAGTTGCTCGCTCTCAATGACATTGACTTCCCAGTCCCAGTTACGCGCGTCCGGGCGGAAGTGCGTTACCTGAGGAACCAGGTTGTCGGCGATGCCTCTCAATCGGCGGACCAGAGCGGCATCAGTATTAAGTTTTTTTTCCTTGCGCGCCTCGTCCAACATGCCTGCGTAAGATTCGGCAGCCATCTGATTGACTTGAGCGCTGGAAAGGCCGCCAAACATCATTTGCTGGCGCTGAACACCAACGGCGCCGCCCTGAGTGGTTTGTACGGTTTCACAGGCGGCAAGGGCCAACATCAAGGGTATAGCAACAAGCAGACGCAGGCGCATCAGAGCCTCCAGATAATCGATTGGTCGCAGAATAAAAGACCCTTGCAGCGCTGGCAACGCCAAGGTGTGTTTGTAATCGGTACAGACGACAATAAGACCCGTATAAACGGGCTAAATTCCCGCCATGCCGAAATGCCATTCTATACTCTATGGGCAGTGTGGCGGATGACGAAGAAAAATGCGCGACATTGTTCAGCTTTTCTTTTCGCGGTCGATACAGTTTGAGGTTGTTTGGTTTCTTGCCCGAGGTAACGCATGCATTTTCGATCCATTCAGTTCTCGATTGCGGTATTGGCCGGTGCCTGTCTGCTGGTTTCCGTGGTCATGATGAGTCTCTATGCCCTGTTCGCCAATGAGCGCAGCCATAGTTTTGTCGAGCAGCGCACTGAGGTATTGCTCGAAGATTTGGTGGAGCAGCGCCTGCGTGCGGTAGCAAGTACCGAAGCACAGGCAATTCGCCGGCGGCTGGAGTACCCCTTTGTGGTGGCCAACCAGTTGGCGCAATTGAATCAGCTGCTCGGTGAGCTAGGCCCGGATGCCTTGCCCAGCTTGATGATGAGTCGCGAGGAAATGACGCGGGTATTACATAAGACACTGGCTGAGAATCCGGAGTTACTCGGGGTTTATATTGGCTGGGAACCCAATGCCTTCGATGATCTGGACGAGTTCTATGAGGGCACTGAAGGCAACGGTTATGATGGTAGCGGGCGTTATATTCCCTGGTGGTATCGCAATGCTGACGGCAGCCTGGAACTTGACGCCCTCTCTGACCTGGAAAGTGAGACCCGGCTGGATACTGGTGTTCGCGAAGGTGAGTACTACCTTTGTCCGCGTGAGACGCTAGGGGCCTGCGTGGTTGATCCCGCCCCTTATGAACTGGGTGATGAAACGGTCATGCTGGCTTCTTTCAGTGTGCCCATCATAGAAGATGGCGAGTTTCGTGGTATTGCCGGCGCGGATATATCGGTTAACTTCGTTCAAGATATGCTGGCACGCAGTAATGCCGGTTTGTACAACGGCCAGGGGCGCCAGGCACTGATCGGCGCGAACCAGCGTCTGGTGGCTTACAGTGGTTCCCGCGCGCGCCCCGGTGATCCGGCCAGTAGTATTCTTGATCGTGAGCAGCAGCAAATGCTGGCCCAGGCAGGCAATGAAATGAGTTACCGGGTTGATCATGCGGCCGGGCAAATCAACTTGCTGTTACCTGTAGAGATTGCCGATACCGGCACCCGTTGGACCCTATTGATTACCTTGCCGGTTCAGGCCGTTATGCAGGATCTGCAGGCGTTTGCCGCAGATCTGCAGAGCCAGCAAAATGCGGACTCACGCAACCTGGCATTGATCGGCTTGCTGGTGGCTTTGTTGGGTATTTTTGTCATGGTGCTGGTGGGTTATAGCCTGGCCAAGCCGGCGCGGCGTTTGGTTGCCATGCTGGAGGATATTGCCAGCGGGGAAGGTGACCTGACGCGCCGTTTGCAGATTGACCGCAAAGATGAGCTAGGCGCAATGGCACGGGGATTTAATGCTTTCCTCGATAAGCTGCAAGCGATGATGCGTGAAGTGGTCGGCTCGGTGCAGCAGGTGACTGATGCCTCAGAAGATACCGCCGATATTGCCATCCGCACGAATCAGGGTGTGCAGCGACAGTTGGGCGAGATCGATATGGTTGCCACGGCGGTGAATGAAATGACTGCAACCGCGCAGGATGTGGCGCGTAGTGCTTCGCTGGCAGCTGAAGCGGCAAGCAATGCTGATGGTTCGGCCAATCAGGGGCGCCAGGTGGTGCAAGCAACGTCGCAGACCATTGTCGAACTGTCCCAGGATATTCAGCGTGCAGTGGCCAGCGTGCAGGCATTGGCTCAGGATAGCGAAAATATCAGCAGTATTCTGGTCGCCATTCGCGGCATTGCCGAGCAGACCAATCTACTTGCGCTGAATGCAGCGATCGAGGCGGCACGCGCTGGTGAGCAAGGCCGTGGCTTTGCTGTGGTGGCTGATGAAGTGCGTAATTTGGCGCAGAAAACCCAGGCTTCGACGGAAGAAATTCAGGATATGATCGAACGCTTGCAGCAAGGTGCGCGGGATACCGTCAAGGTGATGGAGCAGAGCCGGGCGCGCACTGAGCAGAGCGTCGAACAGGCGGAAGAGGCTGATGCCGCTCTCAACGCGATTACTCAAGCGGTGTCGGTAATCAGTGACATGAACACGCAGATTGCCAGTGCGGCTGAACAGCAGAGCGCGGTAGCCGAGGATGTGCATCGCAATGTGACCTCGATCGACGAAGTCGCCAAGTCGGTCGCTAAGGGGGCGGAAGAAGCCTCTCAAGCCAGTGCTGGGCTGACCAAGCTGGCCGAGCATCAACGTCGGCTGATCAACCAGTTCAAGGTCTGATCACAGCTTCAGGCTGCGTCCGCTGGGGGCGCAGCACGTCGGTCCCTGTAACTGGGGGTTGCTCATCGCCGGATGCACGGGATGCATGAGTTCAACCTGGCTGGCAGCATTCAGTAGCAAGGGTTGCAAGGCACTGACGGCAGTGGCCTGAGCAAGCCAGATGGCTTGTTCACCACTGTTCAGGGTTGCCGGCATGCGCGTGCCTAGCTGTTGTGCCAGCCCTTTGGCGGGCACACTGATCAGCGCGCAACTGTCCCAGTATTGGCCATCTTCCAGTTGATAGCGCTCCCATAAGCCGGCGATAGCCAGGCCGCCATTTTGCCGGCGTAGATACCAGGGCTGTTTGCGGCTGCCGCGTTGCTGCCAGAGGTAATAGCCATCGACCGGCAGCAGACAGCGGCGTTGAGCCAACGGCTGGCTGAACTGAGGTTTATCCAGTAGCAGTTCGGCGCGCACGCTGAAGGGGGCTTTGTCCAGTTCACGCATCCAGCCTGGTGTCAGTTTCCACAGCACGCGCACGCATTCGAGTTGTCGCTGGTTGCGGCGCAGAATCAACAGCTGCTGTCCGGGTGAGATGTTCCAGCCGGGTTGCCACTCAGCGGGTGCATCAGCCAGTGGCGGGTTGAACTGGGCCAAGCGTCCGCTCACGCATCGTCTTCCTGTTCTTCGGGAAAGATCGGTGTCGCCGATTGATAGTCGCGGATCAGCTCGCGGGCCAGGCCAAGGTCTTCGGGCTGGACCCAGAGGCCGAGCAAGTCATGCACCGGCAGCTCGCCGATCGCCCCTTGCAGGTACTGGCCACTGAGGTGGCAGGGCACATGCTGCTCGGCCAGCATCTGGCGTAGCAGCTCGCCTTCAATCATATCGCGTGGGTGGTAGGCACAGAGCATGGGCTATCCTGAGATCAGTCTTGTTCGCGGCGCAGGTCGACGTGGTAATCATCGCCATCACTATCGATCCACAGACTGACATGAATGGGTTGGCAGCACACCTGACAGTCTTCGATATAGCCTTGAGCGCCACCGGTGAGATCGAGTAACAAGCTGATGGATTCGCCACAGTGAGGGCATTGCAGCAGGGCTTCTTCCAGTGCGCGCATAAGTAATCCGGAGCGGCGATGAATGTGACTGCCAGTGTAGCTGTATCGTTGAACTGGTGAAAGCGCGCCGGGAAACGCATAATGCGCGCCTACTGTGGATTGAGAGGATTGCATGCGCGAGTTTGAAGCCATACGCCCCTACCGTGATGACGAAGTAGCCGATGTTATTGCTCGGCTGGTCCGTGATTCGGAGTTGTTACAGTTGCTTGCGGCCCAGCGCTTTCCGCGTCTGGCTCGTTGGAGCCCAGCCGCGGCGGCCAAGTTGGTCAGCCTGGGGCTGCGTCGCGAGGCGAAACAGATTCACAGCGTGGATGAGCTACAACATCGATTAGAACCTTATCTTGACCAACTGATTGAGCGCAGTACGCTGAAAGTGACCTACAGCGGCCTGGAGCATTTGGACAAGGGGCAGCCGCACCTGTTCCTGGCTAACCACCGTGACATAGCCATGGACCCGGCTTTCGTTAATTACGCGCTGTACCATGCTGGCCATCCAACGCCGCGCATTGCGATTGGCGACAACCTGTTGCAGCGGCCCTTTGTGGCTGACCTGATGCGTCTGAACAAATGCTTTATTGTGCATCGCTCGCTGACCGGCCGGCGTGAGAAGTTGCTGGCCTATCAAACCTTGTCGGCCTATATCAATTACTCGATTGGCGAAGGCCATTCGATCTGGATTGCCCAGGCCGAAGGGCGAGCCAAGGATGGCAAGGATCAGACCGATTCGGCCATCATCAAGATGTTATGCATGAGTCGCAAGGATGAACCCTTTGACGAAGTGATTCATTCGCTCAGTGTGGTACCGGTATCGATTGCTTACGAGTGGGACCCTTGCGACCAGATGAAGGCCCACGAGCTGGCTGAGAAAGGCCTCAAGGGGAGTTATACCAAGGCGCCGGGTGAAGATGACCGTTCGATTGCCATGGGATTGGCTGGATACAAGGGCCGGGTGCATGTGGCATTTGGCGAACCCTTAGGAAAAGGTATAGCCGATGCCAAGCAAGCCGCGCGCGAAGTTGATCGGCAGATTCTGTCATCCTACCGCTTGTATCCGAGCAACTACCTGGCGTTTGAGCGCGTGCTGACCACGCCGGGCGTGGCGGTGACCGATTGGCGTGAGCAATTCGACTCGGACGAGTTGGCGCTTGAGGAGGCGCGTTTTGAGGAGCGTCTGGCCGCTTGTCCGGAGATTGAACGGCCGTACTGGTTGCTGCAATACGCTAACCCGGTCATTAGCCGCGGCTTGATCAACAGCCGTTGAGCAAGCCGCGGCTGGAGCTGTTGGATTTAAACCGCTGTGCTGATCAGGCTCAGCAACAGTGCCAGGCCAAGGCAGGCTGTGGCGACTGCGTAGAACATGCGGTTGACGCGTTGCGTCGCCGCATCGAGTTCGGGGAGCGGCGCGGTGCCCGCATTACTCAACGGGCTGGTAGCGAAGCCGGTATGGCGGCTACGATACTGGGTAGCGAAAACCAGCCAGGCGCCGCTCAGGGCATAGAACAGCGCCAGGGCGTTGATCACTAAGGCTGGATGGCTCAGATAAAAGATCCAGGCGGACTGCAATGCGGGCATGCGAAATACTCCGGACATGCTCGGCAACCTGCACGATCTTGTTGTTGTTCTGACGGGTTACAACGAAGCGTTTGTAGGGTTGGCAGCTTTGAATATATCGCTGACGTCTAAAAATCAGATTTATGATAACGGATTGGCTTTTATTGATCGAGTTTCCCTCGGCACATTCGGATTAACGGCGGCCCAGTGGTAACCTGAGATGTACCTACGCAACATTTTCTGTCGCTCGTAGTCATATGTAGTGAAGTTAAACGATCCAGTACTGAGTCAAGGTGAATGAAGATGAAAAAACATGTGTTGTGGATGCCGCTGATACTGGTTTTCAGCCTGTTCAGCGTTGGGTGCGCCTCGCAACTGACGGGTGATACCTACTCGCGTAGTGAGGCACGGGCACCGCAAACGGTACGTATGGGTACTGTGGAGTCAGTGCGCATGGTGCAAATTGAAGGTACCAAGACCCCGATTGGTGCGGGTGCCGGCGCAGCCGTAGGTGGTATTGCCGGTAGTGGGGTTGGCGGTGGCCGTGGTACTGGTATTGCGACTGTACTGGGTGCCGTTGCCGGTGGTATGGCCGGGGCTGCAGCGGAAGAAGGTTTGACCCGCCGTCAAGGTATCGAAATTACCGTTACTGAGGACAGCGGGCATACGCGTGCCTATGTGCAGCAAGTGACGGATAACATGCACTTTGCCCCCGGTGACCGAGTTCGCATTACTACCGTGAATGGTACAGCACGCGTGACCAAGTAAGCGCTAGTCGCGTAACCTGCTTATGGCCTGTCGGATAGACGGGCCATAACCCGGAATGATAAAGCAGATAAGGGATGACTATGCTGGCTCTGCGCGCTTGTAACAAAATATTTCAACGAAAAGCCTATTCCCTTCTTATTTATGGTGTCGAGACGATAGCTTCCACCTATCAGAGAAATACTGCTGTCAAGATGTTACCGGCGGTATGATCTGTGTTAAAAATCATCGGTCTGCTGATTTGGGCAGCCATAACTGATTGATTAGGACGGAACATCGCTCATGCTTGTTGCCTTGTTGGCTATTACACTCAATGCGTTGTGCGCGCCTTTGCTCTGGCGCATGGTCCCCAAACATGCGGGCTGGCTGCTGGCATTGGTGCCAGCGGCCTGCTTTGTCTGGTTTGCCACGCAGATCCCCTTGGTGGCTTCTGGCGAAGTCGTTACCGCGACCATTGCTTGGGTGCCGGCAATGGATGTCAGCCTTGCGCTGAGGCTGGATGGGTTGGCTCTGATATTCGCCCTAATGATCAGTGGTATTGGTGCATTGATCGTCCTCTATGCTGGCGCCTATCTCGATAAACATCATCATCTCGGACGTTTTTACGCCTATTTGCTGATCTTCATGATGGCCATGCTCGGCTTGGTGCTGGCGGACGACTTGATCGCCTTGTTTGTGTTCTGGGAGTTGACCAGCGTCGCTTCCTATCTGTTGATCAGCTACAACCATGAAAGTCCGGAATCTCGTCGTGCGGCCTTGCAGGCACTGCTGATTACCGCAGGCGGCGGTCTTGCTCTGCTGGCTGGTCTGCTACTGCTGGGTATCGCTGGCGACGCCTGGCAGATATCACAGCTGGATGCGGCAGTAGTGCAGGGCAGTGCGCTGTTTCCGGCGATCATGGCGCTGGTACTTATTGGTTGCTTTACCAAGTCTGCGCAATTCCCCTTCCACCTCTGGCTGCCGAACGCAATGAATGCGCCGACGCCGGTATCGGCCTTTCTGCACTCGGCGACCATGGTCAATGCGGGTGTCTATCTGCTGGCCAGGCTGAACCCGACTTTGGGTGGTGGTATGACC
>REBY01000029.1 GCA_007692485.1 Pseudomonadaceae bacterium
GGTGATTCGGCCAGCCCGGCAAAGGGCTCGCCGAGTTGCAGGGTCAGGTCGCGCTTGTTGACCGTCACAACTTCGCCGGGCCACTCCTGGCCGCTGCCATTGAAGGCTTGAACCTGGTCCCCCGGGCGCAGGCGCAATACGCGGCCGAGGTAATGCGCCGGGTCGCCGTCAAGTAGCAGCTCGCCGCGGCTGAGGGGTTGGTCGAGATAGAAACGTACCACGCGCATGCTCAGTCCCGTGTCGCCAGTTGAATACCTTCCCAGGCAACGCTGGCCAGATGGTCAATCTGGTCCGGGGTGATCACATAGGGCGGCATCATATAGACCACACTGCCCAGTGGGCGGAGCATGGCTTCGTTTTTCAGCGCATGTTCGTAGACCCGGATGCCGCGTCTTTCCTGCCAGGGGTAGGGCGTGCGGTCAGCCTTGTTCTTGACCATTTCGATCGCCAGTACCATGCCGGTCTGGCGCACATCGGCGACATGCGGATGGTCGATAAAGTGCTCGGTCGCTTTAGCCATATGGGCAGATAATGCCAGGTTGCTTTCAATCACATTGTCGCGCTCGAACAGCTCCAGGGTTGCTAGTGCGGCGGCGCAGGCCAATGGGTTGCCGGTGTAACTATGCGAATGCAGAAAGGCACGCAGGGTATCGTAATCGTCGTAGAAGGCCTGATACACCTTATCGGTGGTCAGGCATACGGCCATCGGTAGATAGCCGGCGGTCAGGGCCTTGGACAGGCAGAGAAAGTCCGGGCTGATGTCCGCCTGGTCACAGGCAAACATGCTGCCGGTACGGCCAAAGCCGACGGCGATTTCGTCATGGATCAGGTGTACGCCGTAACGGTCGCAGGCTTCGCGCAACAGCTTGAGATAGACCGGGTGGTACATGCGCATACCACCGGCACACTGGATCAGTGGCTCGACGATGACAGCCGCGACTTCTTCGTGATTCTCAGCCAGGGCGCGTTCCATATGCTCGAACATCAGCCGGCTGTGCGCTTCCCAGTCCATACCCGGCTCGCGGTCGTAGCAGTCCGGCGAGGGCACAGTAATCACGTCCATCAGCAGCGGCTTGTAGGTGCTTTTGTACAGGCTGACGTCGCCTACTGCGAGTGCAGCCAGGGTTTCGCCGTGATAGCTGTTACTCAGGGTAATAAAGCGTTTTTTCTCTGGCTTGCCGACGTTCAGCCAGTAATGGAAGCTCATTTTCAGCGCGACTTCGATACAGGAGGAGCCGTTGTCGGCATAGAAGCAACGGGTCAGCGAAGCGGGGGTCATGGCGACCAGCTTTTCTGACAGCTCGATCACTGGCGGGTGGCTGAAGCCAGCCAGAATGACATGCTCCAACTTGTCCAGTTGATCCTTGATGCGCTGATTGATATAGGGGTTGGCATGGCCAAAGATATTCACCCACCAGGAGCTGACCGCATCAATGTAGCGGTTGCCGTCGAAATCATACAGCCAGACCCCTTCGCCACGTTCGACGGGGATCAGCGGCATACTTTCGTGATCTTTCATCTGGGTGCAGGGATGCCAGAGTACTGCCAGATCGCGCTGCATCCATTGATCGTTCAAGCTCATGAAAACCTCGTTGGCCGGTGTGGGTTCAGCCAATGATTGTACCTGAGCTGTCGGCGTCTGGGGCTAACGGCTGTTGAACACAACAATGGTTTTGCCGTCGACGGTTATCAGTTCCTGGTCTTCGAGGTTTTTCAGCACGCGCCCCACCATCTCGCGTGAGCAGCCGACCAAACGGGCAATTTCCTGCCGGCTGACTTTGATCTGCATGCCGTCCGGGTGGGTGAGGGCGTCGGGCTGCTTGGTCAGCTCCAGCAGGGTGCGGGCGATGCGTCCGGTGACATCGAGATTGGCCAGGTCGCACGCTTTGCGCGTGGTGTTGCGCAAGCGCTCAGCCATCTGTCGGCAGAGGGCGTAAAGCAGTTCCGGATCTTTCTCCGTCAACTCATGGAACTGGGCGTAGCTGATCTCGGCCAGCTCGCACTCGGTTCGCGTCCGAACGCGCGCGCTGCGATCCTGCTGCCAGTTATCCAGATCGAACAGGCCCATCTCACCAAAAAACTCGCCCTTGTTCAGGTAGGTCACCACCATTTCATGACCCTTGTCATCGTGGATCAGAACGCTGACCGAGCCGCGGATGATGAAGAACAGCGTTGCTGAGCTCTCACCAGCATAGATGATGGTGGTCCGCGCAGAGAGGCGGCGAATTCGGCATAAGCTAAGGAAGTGCTCCAGTTTCTTGCTATCGATCCTGCTGGGTGTATCGGCCATGTAGCTGACGTCCTGTTGTTGAGCCGAACAGGCTGAATGTAAAAGACTCATCCTGATACTTTTGAGAATTATGTCCAGTTTGTTCCCTGCTGACCAGCCTTGTGTGTCTTGCTGCAGCGATAAAGCCAGGCTGTGCTATTCTGCGCCGCTGTTAGTCTTTTGCTAAGTGAGAATCACATGAAAGCACAAATCAAGTGGGTAGACGGTGCCATGTTCCTCGGGGAGTCCGGCAGTGGGCATACCCTGGTGATGGACGGGCCGCCGGACGCAGGCGGGCGCAACATGGGTGTGCGGCCGATGGAAACGGTACTGATTGGTCTGGGTGGTTGCGCCAGCTACGATGTGGTCAGCATTCTGAAAAAAGCCCGTCAGGACATTCGTGATGTGCACACCGAGCTGGAAGCCGAGCGCGCTGACAGTGAGCCCAAAGTGTTTACCCGTATTCATATCCGTTTCGTGGTCAGCGGCAAGAATCTGAAGGAAACCCACGTCAAACGGGCGGTGGAATTATCCGCAGAGAAATACTGTTCGGCATCCATCATGCTGACTCGTGGCGGCGTTGAGATCAGTCATGATTACCAGATTATCGACGTCGACTGACAGCGCCTGATACGAACCGCGCCGTTGGCGGTTCGTGCTCGTCGTCAGGCCTTGTAGGTGGCTTTTGTCATGACCTTGGACAGCAGGATCATGGCGCTTTTTACCGGTGGCGGAAAGTCCATGCCGCCGGCGGCTAGTGCTTGACTGCCATGCTCAATCTCGTCTTCGCGCATCTGCTCCAGAATCGCCCGTGACTTGATGTCTTCTAGCGGCAGTTGCATCAGATGGTCATCCAGGTGGCGCTCGACCAGTTGTTCAGTCGCAGCGACAAAGCCCAGGCTGACGCGGTCGCTGACCATGCCGGCCGCCGCGCCCATACCGAAAGACAAACCATAAAACAGTGGATTGAAAATGCTGGTGCGGCTATCAAGCTCGCGCAGTCGTTGCTCACACCAGGCCAGGTGATCAATTTCTTCGGCAGCAGCATGTTCCATCTTCTCGCGCACGTGCGGCAGCTTGGCGGTCAGCGCCTGGCCTTGATACAGGGCTTGTGCGCATACCTCGCCAGTGTGGTTGATGCGCATCAACCCGGCAATATGACGCTTTTCTTCCGCATCCATAGGCACGTTGGCCAGATGTGCAGCCGGCGAGGGGCGGTTGGCCTGGGCGGCGCCTGGCGCGAGGGTGCGCAGGGCCTGATCGGCCTGGCTGAGCAGGCGGTCAAAAAAGGTGTAATGTCGGCTACTGGCCATATCAATCTCCGTCAGACGATCAACCCGGTGGCCAGACAAGCTGGCGCTGGCCGAGTACATGCAAGTGAATATGGTACACCGTTTGCCCGCCATGCTCGTTACAGTTGAACACGGTACGGAAGCCTTCTGCACAGCCCAGTTCATTCGCCAGCCGTTGGCCGGTAAAGATCATATGGCCAACCAGAGCATTATCGTCCGGCGTCAGGTCATTCAGCGTGGCGATGTGCCGTTTCGGAATCACCAGAAAGTGGACTGGCGCCTGGGGGTTGATGTCATGAAAAGCCAATACCTGGTCATCTTCATAAATTTTCTTTGCCGGAATCTTACCCTCGACGATCTTGCAAAAAAGACAATCCACAGCAGGCTCCTGATCAGGTAATAATACGTGTGTTAAGTGTACTCTTGCAGGGCATCAGTATGCCAATAGCGACACAAGGAGAAACAGGTGCGAAATGATATCAAGGACCTCGATCTGGTATTGGCTTCCCGGGTTCGGCTGATTGTTATCGAGTCCTGGGAAGAGCGCCGGGTGCTGGAGTTGATTGCCGGGCTGGCGATCAAGCGGACCATGACCTGGCATACCTGGAATCAGGTCGACGGCCTGACGCGACTTGGCTTCGGCACGGCTGCCGATGAGAAGGATCCCCTGTGTGATCCGGAAAAGTTGCTCGAGCACGTTCGTGGCTGCGGCGTACATGATCTTTATGTGCTGTGTGACCTGCACCCCTTCCTTGAGTCGTCGCGAGTAGTTCGCCTGCTCAAGTGCATGGCGATGAACTGTGACCAGGAAGGCCCGGTGATTATTCTGGTCAGCCACGCGCTCAAGTTACCACCTGAACTGCGTCGCTTGGCTGTCCGCTTCAATCTGAGCATGCCCTCGGATGAGCAGCTGGCAACCATAGTGCGGGAAGAGGCGGCGCGTTGGAGCAGTCAAAATCAGGGCAAGCGCGTGCGCACCGATAACCGCACCTTACAGCAGGTGGTTCGCAATCTGCGCGGCACCACCCATGCCGAAGCACGCCGGTTGGCGCGCAACCTGATTGCCGACGACGGCGCGATTTCTCAAGAATCCTTGCCACAATTGAACCAAGCCAAATTCGAGCTGCTGGATATGGAGGGTGTGCTGAGCTTCGAGCAGGATACCGCGCGCTTCGCTGAAGTGGGTGGCCTGAGCAATTTCAAGCAGTGGCTGCGTCAACGTCAGTCGGCCTTTTGCGAGAAGCCGTTGGCCGATGCCCCTAAGGGCGTCATGTTGGTTGGGGTCCAGGGTTCCGGTAAGAGCCTGGCGGCCAAGGCGGTTGCCGGGCTTTGGGGCTTACCGCTGCTGCGACTCGATTTTGCTAGTTTGTACAACAAGTACATCGGTGAAACCGAAAAGAATCTGCGTGAGGCCCTGGCCATGGCGGATGCGATGGAGCCCTGTGTGTTGTGGATCGACGAGATTGAAAAAGGCTTGGCCCCGGATGGCGCTGATCAGGGTGTCGGTCGGCGCATGTTGGGTACCCTGCTAACCTGGATGGCCGAACGCAAGACGCGGGTATTTATGGTGGCCACCTCGAACGATGTCAGCCAGTTACCGCCGGAGTTGATCCGCAAGGGTCGTCTGGATGAAATGTTTTTTGTCGACTTGCCGCGCCCGGCCATTCGCGAAGAGATATTCCGTATTCATTTGATGCGCCGTGAGCTCAATCCAGAGCGCTTTGATTTACCGTTGCTGGCTGCGGCCAGTGAGGGTTTTTCCGGTGCGGAAATCGAGCAGGGGGTAGTGGCTGCGGTCTATGCCGCTGCCGCGCGCGACGACGAAATGACCGATCGGGATGTGGTTGAGGCCTTGGGTTCGACCTCGCCCTTGTCCGTTGTTATGGCGGAGAAGTTGCACACCTTGCGCCAGTGGGCTGAGGGTCGCACAGTGATGGCCGACTGAGTCGGCCAAATGCGATCAGAAAGGTTTGACCACTACCAGGATCACGATGCCTAGCAATGCCAGCACAGGCGCTTCATTAAACCAGCGGTAAAACACATGACCGTGCCGGTTGGTGTCACTGGCAAACTGGCGCAGCATGCGGCCGCAGGCAAAGTGGTAAATTATCAGCAGTAGTACCAAGGCCAGCTTGGCATGCATCCAGCCGGCCTGCATCCAAGCTGGCGCCAGTTTCAGCAGCCAGAAGCCGAGCAGTACAGTCACTACCATCGATGGCCACATGATGCCGCGGTACAGCTTGCGCTCCATGATCTTGAAGCGTTCCCGGCTGGTCTGGTCGTCGGACATGGCGTGGTAAACAAACAGTCGGGGCAAATAGAAGAGCCCCGCAAACCAGGTCACCACGGCTATAATATGAAAGGCCTTGATCCACAAATACATGCTTGATCCTTGCAGCGTTAGTCGGTTTTTTGTCGCCAAAACAATATATTGGCAGCCGAGGCATTGGACATGCCGGCTCGCTCCCTTATGATAAACGATTAACCAGACAGTCATCCGAAGATTAACAGGACGAAACATGATCAAGATTGGCATTGTCGGCGGCACCGGCTACACCGGCGTTGAGTTGTTACGCTTGCTGGCGCAGCATCCCGAAGCGCATGTCGAGGTTATTACCTCGCGTTCCGAGGCGGGCCAGCGCGTCGTTGACATGTATCCCAACCTTCGCGGTCATTATGATGCCCTGACCTTTAGTGTGCCGGACCCGAAGACCTTGGGTGCCTGCGATGTGGTGTTCTTTGCCACCCCACACGGCGTGGCCCACTCACTCGCCGCCGAACTGCTCGATGCCGGCACCCGCATTATTGACCTGTCAGCTGATTTTCGCTTGCAGGACGCCGAAGAATGGGCGCGTTGGTATGGCCAGGCGCACGGGGCACCTGAACTGTTGCCGCAAGCAGTGTATGGCCTGCCGGAAGTCAATCGCGACGCAATGCGAGACGCCCGCTTGATTGCCGTGCCTGGCTGTTATCCTACTGCGGTTCAGTTGGGGTTATTGCCGTTGTTGGAAAAGGGGCTGGCTGATCCGTCGCAGATCATTGCCGACTGCAAGTCCGGCGTCAGCGGTGCTGGGCGTGGCGCCAATGTCGGCTCGCTGTTCTGCGAGGCGGGTGAAAGTATGAAAGCCTATGGTGTGCCCGGTCACCGCCACTTGCCGGAAATTCGTCAGGGCTTGCAGCGGGCAGCTGGCCAGCCAGTCGGTTTGACCTTTGTGCCACACCTGACGCCTATGGTGCGTGGCATTCACGCTACCTTGTATGCGCGCGTTACCGATCGCAGCATTGATTTGCAAGCGCTGTTCGAACGGCGTTATGCCGATGAGCCCTGTGTCGATGTCATGCCTGCCGGCAGCACGCCGGAAACCCGCAGTGTGCGTGGCGCTAACGTTTGCCGCATGGCCGTGCACCGGCCACAGGATGGTGACCTGGTAGTTGTGCTCTCAGTGATTGACAACCTGGTTAAAGGGGCTTCAGGGCAGGCGATTCAAGGAATGAATATCGCTTTTGGATTGGATGAAACTCAGGGAATTGCGCATCCGGCACTGCTGCCCTGATGGCTCGCCGTAGTTATTCGTCCTTGCGTGAGCACAGTGTCGTGTTGATGCCGCGCAATACGCCTTTTGTGCAGGGTTTGAAGCGGCTGTTGCTATTGGCATTGGTGTTGGCCATTCCCTCAGCAGCTTGGCTGGGCTGGCAGGCAGGGCAAAAGTCACAAGCAGATGTAGTGATGCAGCGCGACATGCTGCTGACGAGCGAGCAGCGCCTGCAGGATGAAGTCATCGAGCAGCGCCAGCGCTTACAGCAAATGGATGTTGATGTAAGGCTGGCCAATGAGTCCTATGCCGAAGCGCAGCAACTGGTGCGGGCCATGGAGCAGCAGCTGTTCCGTTTGCAGCAGGACTTGGCGCAGTACCAGGGTGCGCTGGGTTCGGATGCCGCCACGCCAGGTTTGCGCATTCAGTATTTTGATTTGCAGCCGGCCGAGGTCCCGGATACCTGGCGTTTTCGGGTTATGGTTACTCGAATTGGCAGTGAAACCGAAAACGTTACTGCGCGACTGGAAATACAGGTGCATGGCGAGCAGGATGGTGAAGCCGTCAGCTTTTCTCTGGCGGATATGAATGCAGCGGCTGGCGATAGTCTGTCGCTGGATTTTCGCTACTTCCAGGTGGTTCCTGAAGCGGCTGAGTTGGCACTGCTGACACTCCCGGCAGACTTCCTTCCGGAAACGGTGGAGTTGCGGGCAAAAAATAACGGAGAAACTCTGGTCGAACACCGTTTCGACTGGACAACTACAGGAGTCAGACCCTGATGTGGGGAGCAGACAAGCGCAAGAAGCTGGATATCAACCAGTACAGCGGTAAAACCACGATTATTGCTCAGGACGCTGATATTCAAGGCAATATCCAGTTTACCGGAGCCTTGCAAATTGACGGTCGGGTCGAAGGTAATATCGTCGCCGAGAAAGGCCTGGTCCGTGTCAGTGAGCAGGGTATTGTCGAGGGTACTATCAAGGCGCCGAGTGTATTGATCAATGGCCAGGTGGTGGGTGATGTTGAGGCCACTGAGCATCTGGAGTTGGACAGCAAAGCGCGGATCCAGGGTGATCTGCATTACCGTTTCATGGAAATGGTCATGGGTGCCCAGATCAGCGGCGCCCTGCATTATCTTGATACCGATGCGCCCGCTTTGCCCGGCATAGACGCCAAGGCGGATAGCGACAATAGTTGACCAAAAGAGTCGGGAAAACGGATAATAGGTTTACTGTCGTATCAAGGCGCCTAGCGCCGGAGGTTGTATGTCCACTGCTGAAGTCTTTACCCCGAGCGCGCTGCTGTTTACTGACAGCGCGGTGACCAAGGTGCGTACCTTGATCGAGGAAGAGGGTAATGAACGTCTGAGTCTGCGAGTATTTGTCACCGGGGGTGGCTGCTCGGGCTTTCAGTATGGCTTCACCTTTGATGATGAGCTGGCAGATGACGACACCATCGTTGAACGTGAGGGTGTCCGTCTGGTGGTAGACCCAATGAGCTTCCAGTATCTGGCGGGCTCTGAAGTAGATTATCAGGAGGGGTTGGAAGGCTCACGGTTTGTGATCAACAACCCGAACGCAACGACGACCTGTGGTTGCGGCTCGTCCTTCTCGGTCTGATTCCCTGCACTGCCACTACCCCGGATAAACCGCACCTAATACCCGTGGGCCTGATGCTCCGGTAACGGCGGGCAAGTTGCCGCTCTGCCCTTGCAGGCAACGCCAGGCCAGCCAGGCAAAGGCCATGGCTTCCATCCAGTCAGGGTCCACGCCAACAGCTGCCGTTGTGTGTACCTCAAGCGGCGAGAGCAAGTCGCTGAGTCGCTCCAGCAAGCGTATATTCGCAGCTCCGCCACCGCAGATATAGACGCTACGACAGTCGCTCGCCTGGCTATCAAGTGCTGTAGCAATACTTTGCGCGGTCAACTCCAGCAAGCTTGCTTGAACATCCGCCTCAGGCAGCTGCTTGGCGAATGCCTGTAATTGCTGCTCCAGCCAATGCGCATTGAAGTACTCGCGCCCGGTGCTTTTGGGTGCCGAGCGGCTGAAATAGGGGTCAGCCAATAACTGGCTGACTAGCTCCAGGTCAGAAGTACCGCTGGCAGCCCAGCGGCCGCCTTTATCAAAAGCCTGGCCCTGATGTCGCTGTATCCAGGCATCGAGCAGAATATTGCCCGGCCCGCTATCAAAGCCCACTACAGTTTGCCCTGGGCGGAGTAGGGTCAGATTGGCAAAGCCGCCGATATTGATCACTGCGCGGGTATGCTCAGGGTCTTCCAGCAGCCATTGGTGGAACGCGGGTACCAGCGGAGCACCTTCACCGCCCGCGGCCAGATCACGACTGCGAAAATCGCTGACGACCTGAATGCGACAGCGCTCAGCCAGCAGCGCCGGGGCGCCAATCTGTACGCTAAAGCCGAGTTCGGGGTGATGGCGAATGGTTTGGCCGTGGCTACCAATCGCCAATATTTGTTCGGGTTTGAGTTGCTGTCGGGCCAGCAGGGCATGAATGCCGCGTGCTGTACGTTCGGCCCAGGCCTGCCCGGCAAGGCCGGCGCGGCGAATTTCGTCACTGCCGGGTTGGCAAAGCGTCTTGAGTTCGTTGTGCAATTCAGGCGAGAAGGGCAGGCATTCGGCATCAACCAGTTCAATGCCGTGCTCGGGGTGCAGGCGGGTCAGCGCAAGATCAATACCATCGAGGCTGGTGCCTGACATAACCCCTATCAGCCACCAGCTCACCGGTTATTGATCCAGCATGGCGAGCTGAATAGTGCGGTGCTGGTCCAGGCTGGCCATCACTTGCTTGCTTTGTGCCATAAAGCGCTCGCGCTCATTGTCTGGCACCGGGTCAGCAACCGGTAAATCAACCCGCAGCGGGTCAACGTGGCGGCCATTGACCAGGAACTCATAATGTAGGTGTGGGCCGGTTGCGAGGCCGGTCATGCCGACATAACCAATTACCTGGCCTTGGGTGACGTGGCTGCCGTTGGACAAGCCGCGTGCATAGCCATTCAGATGTGCATACAGCGTCTGATATTGCTGACCATGCCGGATCACGATGGTGTTGCCGTAACCGCCCTTGCGACCCAGGTGGGTAATGCGACCATCGCCGGTGGCCATGATTGGCGTGCCGGTTGGTGCCGCATAATCCACGCCGTTGTGGGCGCGAATAGTGTTCAGAATCGGGTGGCGACGGTTAGGGTTAAAGCGCGAGCTGATGCGCGCAAACTCAACCGGCGTTCGGATAAAGGCCCGGCGCATGCTGGTACCGTCGGCACGGTAATAACTGGCCTGACCCTGACGGTCGACGTAGCGCACTGCAGTGTATTCGCGACCGCGGTTGGTAAAGCGGGCAGCGAGAATATTGCCGGTACCAACACGCTTGTCATTCAGGTGTTTCTCTTCGAACAGCACTTCAAAACTGTCGCCCTGGCGGATCTGGCGGGCAAAGTCGATGTCATACCCGAAAATGTTCGCCATCTGCATGGTCAGGCTGTGCGGCATATCAGCCTGCTGGGCGGCAAGAAACAGCGAGCTGTTGATCTGGCCTTCGGCATAGCGGTTGCGAACTTCAGGTTCCAGTTGCTCCTTGCTGAATACGAAACCCTTATCTTCACGGCTGACTTGAATAGTTTCCAGATCGCTCAGCTTGCTGCGCAGGGCGAGCAAATCACCGTCGGAATCCAGCTGGAACTCAAGGATTTGTCCTACGCGCAGACGGGTGAAGCGCTTGGCATCCTTGCTGCTGTTGAGTACCGAGTACATGGTGCTGTTTGGGATGCCAACCTGGCTGAACAAGGTTGACAGTGTGTTACCACTTTCAACGGTCACGCTGGTCCAGCCGGTGTTGGTATTGCTTGATTCAATATCGTTGAGGTTCGCAGCACTTGATCTTAATGGCGGCGGCTCCTGGTCGGCCACGCGCAAGTGATCAATAAAGCCACCTTTGCTGCTGTTATTGCGTGCTACCTGGGCGAGGCTGCCAAAGTCACCATCTTTCAGCGGCGCAATCACGTTGGCGCTCAGCAGGCTAGTCACTTTCTCGTTCAATGCGGTTGCTTGCTTAACCTCGGGGTTGGTCAGGTCAAGCGGAATAAAGGTTTTCTGTGCTTCAACCTCGGTTGACGGGATCACCAGCAGGAAGAAGCTTAATGCTGCGGCGATACCACTGGCGGCGAGAATATGGCTTTTTGGGTATAGCGTGGTCTTGTTGGTTGGAGAACCCATAAGCACTCTTCTGGTTGATTCTGAGGTAAATTGACTAAGTGGCTAAATTATAACTGTTATTCCATTAATACAAGCGCGCCAGCATGCCGTTTGTCATTTTTCTAACAAATCGTTGCAGCGCAGTGCTGATGGCTTCCAAGCTTGTAATTGGTCAGCAATATTGTATTTTGGTTCACCTTTTGCGTAGCCCTTTGATAAAGCAGGTTGTGTATGAAGTCCGTTGACGAGCAAATGGCGCTGATTCAGCGTGGTACCGATGAGATTTTGGTAGAGGAAGAGTTGCGCGAAAAGTTGGGGCGCGGTCAGCCTCTGCGGATCAAGGCTGGTTTCGATCCGACAGCCCCGGATCTGCATCTGGGGCATACGGTGCTGATCAACAAATTGCGTCAACTCCAGGATTTGGGGCACCAGATCCTGTTCTTGATCGGTGACTTTACCGGCATGATTGGTGATCCCACCGGTAAGAATGTTACTCGCCAGCCGCTGACCAATGAGCAGGTCAAGGCCAACGCGGAAACCTATAAAGAGCAAGTGTTCAAGATTCTTGATCCGGCAAAGACTCAGGTAGTGTTCAATTCCGAGTGGATGGATCAATTGAGTGCTGCGGACATGATTCAGCTTGCGGGCAAATATACCGTCGCGCGAATGTTGGAGCGTGATGATTTCGACAAGCGCTATAAAAGCGGGCAGTCGATTGCCATTCACGAGTTTCTCTATCCCTTGGTGCAAGGCTACGACTCGGTTGCCATGAAGGCCGATATCGAGCTGGGGGGGACCGACCAGAAGTTCAATCTGCTGATGGGGCGTGAATTACAGCGCCAGTCCGGGCAAGAGCCGCAGGTCATCATTACCATGCCGATCCTTGAAGGGTTGGATGGCGTGAAAAAGATGTCCAAGTCGTTGGGCAACTATATAGGCATCAATGATCGCCCGGGTGAGATGTACAACAAGATCGTCTCCATGCCTGATAGTCTGATGTGGCGCTATTTTGAGTTGCTCAGCTTCCGCAGCCTGGAAGAGATTGCTGTGTTCCGCGCTGACGTCGAGGCGGGTGCCAATCCACGCGATATCAAGATCAAGCTGGCAGAAGAGTTGGTTGAGCGCTTCCACGGCGCTGAAGCAGCCGCTGGGGCACACAAGTCCGCGGGCAACCGGCTCAAAGAAGGCGAGCTGCCAGATGACTTGCCGGAAGTTGAAGTAGAGTCAGATGCCGATATGCCGATTGGCGCGGTACTTAACCGTGCTGGTTTGACCAAAAACGCAGCGGCAGCCCGGGATCTGCTGAACGCGGGCTCAGTCAAAGTGGATGGGGTGGCGGTTGATCGCGACTTCGTCTTTGTCTTGGGTGCCGAGCATGTGTGTCAGGCGGGTAAGAAGAAGTTTGCCCGCATCCGCTTGAAAAAGGCTTGACGGCAAATGCGAGCAGCCTATAATCCGCCGCTCGCAACCGCCTCTACGGAGGTTGCCGGTGACGGGGTTAAGGCTCCAGGTACCGGTCAGTAAAAAGGTTGCAAAGAGGTGTTGACGAGCAGGGTTTCTGCTGTAGAATACGCCTCCCTGACACGCACAAGGCCTTGGCCTGGCGGGTTGGACAAGCCGGATTTGATGTAGCGTTGCTTGCAACGAAATGTTGAAAAAAAGCTTGACGAATTAACGGGTTAGCGTAGAATGCGCGGCCTGGCTCAGCGGAAGCGCTGGCCGAATCGCTCTTTAAAAAATTGGAATCAAGTAATTCGTGTGGGTGCTTGCTCAGGGTCTTGATGATCGACAGATTATCAGCCAAGCAAGTTACTCTGTGAATTCATGAGTTTATTTGTAAAGGCTGAGCCAAGTTTAGGATTTTTTCAAAATCCAAATTGATTTAAAACTGAAGAGTTTGATCATGGCTCAGATTGAACGCTGGCGGCAGGCCTAACACA
>REBY01000028.1 GCA_007692485.1 Pseudomonadaceae bacterium
GTGAACCATTAGCCCAGCCAGGCTGCCTGCCGCTGCTTGGTCTGCTGTGTGATGCCGGCTACCAAGTCTCTCTGGAGACCAGTGGAGCGCTGGATGTCGGGGTGGTTGATCCACGGGTCAGTCGGGTAGTTGACCTGAAAACGCCTGGCTCGGCTGAGGTTGGCCGCAACCTTTACAGCAATATTGCTTTGTTGGGGGCGCACGATCAGGTCAAATTTGTCTTGTGCAATCGGGCGGATTACGACTGGGCCAGGTTCAAGCTGGATGAGTATGGTCTGGTGGAGCGGGTTGGTGAGGTGCTGTTTTCGCCCAGCCACGCTGAATTGGAGCCGCGCATGCTGGCCGACTGGATAGTCGCCGATAACTTGCCAGTGCGCTTTCAGCTGCAGCTGCATAAATACTTGTGGAATGACCAGCCGGGGCATTGAGATGACACAACCGAAAAAAGCCGTGGTACTCCTGTCCGGTGGTCTGGACTCAGCGACGGTCTTGGCTATGGCGCAGGCGCAGGGCTATGCCTGTTACAGCATGAGCTTTGATTACGGGCAACGACACCGGGCGGAGCTTGGCGCTGCTGAACAGCTTGCGCGGCATGCCGGGGTTCTCGAGCACAAGGTGATTGGCCTGGATCTCAATGGTATGGGCGGCTCAGCGTTGACCGATGCTGCGATTGCGGTGCCGGAAACGCCGCAGCAAGGCATTCCAGTGACCTATGTGCCAGCACGCAACACCGTATTTCTTTCCTTGGCGTTGGGGTGGGCCGAAGTGCTGGGGGCGCAGGATATTTTTATCGGCGTCAATGCCGTGGATTATTCCGGCTATCCGGACTGTCGGCCAGAGTTTATCCAGGCCTTCGAGCAGGTAGCCAACCTGGCTACAAGGGCCGGCGTTGAAGGTACCCCGTTTCGCATCCGTACACCGCTGCAGATGCTCAGCAAGGCGGACATTATCACTGCGGGTATTGCCCATAGTGTGGATTACAGCCTGACGGTGTCTTGCTACCAGGCTGATGCGGCTGGACGCGCCTGTGGGCGTTGCGACAGCTGCCGTTTGCGCAGCCAGGGGTTTGCCCAGGCTGGGGTAGCTGATCCGACCCGTTATCAACGCTAAAAATGCTTAAAAGGCTTGAGTTCGTCAGAAAAATCAGTACTATAGCGCGCGTTCCGGGTCGTTAGCTCAGTTGGTAGAGCAGTTGGCTTTTAACCAATTGGTCGTAGGTTCGAATCCTACACGACCCACCATCTTCTCCTCGTTGTGCCCCCTTTTTTAGCAATCAGCCGGCCAAGCACCCCTTTGGGGCCGCATGGTATAATCGGTTTATATATCCGACTGGGTGAAGTCATGTCACAGATTCCCGAACGCGTGCTGGTACAGGCGCATTTGGCTGCCCGCCAGCCGACACCGCTCAGCGAGGCGGAAACCGCAGACTACAAGCGACGCATCACGGCTGCCTTGAAAGCGCGTAATGCAGTCCTGGTAGCGCATTACTATACCGATCCGGTTATTCAGGCACTGGCTGAAGAAACCGGAGGGTGTGTGTCTGATTCGCTGGAAATGGCACGCTTCGGCCGCGACCACCCGGCCACCACGCTGGTCGTGGCCGGGGTGCGTTTTATGGGCGAGACCTCGAAAATTCTCAGTCCGGAAAAGCGCGTCTTGATGCCAACGCTGGAGGCTACCTGCTCGCTGGATATCGGTTGCCCGATTGACGAATTCTCTGCTTTTTGTGATCAGCACCCAGACCGTACCGTGGTGGTCTATGCCAATACTTCGGCGGCGGTTAAGGCACGCGCCGATTGGGTGGTGACCTCCAGTTGCGCCTTGCAAATTGTCGAGCACTTGATGGACAAGGGCGAGAAGATCCTCTGGGCGCCAGACCAGCACCTGGGCCATTACATCCAGAGTCAGACGGGTGCCGATATGCTGCTGTGGCAGGGTAGTTGCATTGTGCACGAGGAGTTCAAGGCGCAGTCCTTGATCGACCTGAAGGCGGTGTATCCGGATGCGGCTGTATTGGTACATCCGGAATCACCGGCGTCAGTGGTGGAGCTTGCCGATGTGGTCGGCTCGACCAGCCAGTTGATCAAAGCGACCCAGACGTTGCCTAACCCAACTTTTATTGTGGCGACCGACCGCGGCATTTTCTACAAAATGCAGCAGGCAGCGCCGGATCGTCAGCTGATTGAGGCACCGACTGCCGGTAATGGCGCGACGTGCCGTAGCTGCGCGCATTGCCCCTGGATGGCCATGAATACATTGCCCCGGGTGCTGGCCAGTCTGGAACAGGGTACAGATGAGATCGAAGTAAGCCGTGAGTTAATCCCGCGCGCAGTGCAGCCGCTTGAGCGCATGCTCGACTTTACCCGTCAGGCCAGCCTGGCTGCTGTTGGTAATGCGTGATCAGAAGCTTTTCAGCACTTCCCGCTGGCGCGCCAGTTGTTCCTGACGCGCTTCAACGCGCGAGCGCATGACAAAGTTGTCGCTGACCCGCCGTTGAGCCAGCTTCAGCTGTTCTTCAGCCTGATCCAGGTCGCCCGCCAGCATGAAGTATTCTGCCCTTGCCATATGCAGGCCAGTAATGTTTTCGGCCAGGCCACGAATCTCTGCTGCCATATACCAGACATCCGGATCATCGTTGCGTTGACTCACTAAGCGGTCACTCAGGCGTTCGGCTTCCGCGTAACGCTGCTCATGCAATAACAGATCGATCTTGCTTTGCATCAACGGGTAATTGTCCGGTCGGTTTTCCAACAGTCGGTCGACCAGGGTCAGGGCATCACTGCTACGCCCTTGCAGCCGCAGTAACTCGACCTCAGCCAGGCGTACGATCAACACATCAGCATGCTGCTCAAGCAGCGGCTGCAGCACCTGCTCGGCTTCGTCGAACTGGCCTGCACGCATTTTGGCCAAAGTGAGGCCATAGCGTGCCGGTGCATGCTCGCCGTCATGTTCATCGAGTTGCGCCTGAAAGCGGCGAATGGCAACGCCAGGGTTCGTCTCGTAACGTAATTGCACGCGAGCGCGCAGCATCTGATATTCCTGGCTATCACGGCGACCATTGGCCCGCGCTAATTGCTCAGCGCGATTACGTGAGTCGGAAATTCGTGACTGGGTTACCGGGTGGGTCAGCAGAAACTCCGGGGGCGTGCGGTCAAAGCGGCTGTTGCGTGCCAGACGCTCGAACATGTCCGGCATGGCGCGGGGATCGTAACCTGCCTGATGCAGGTTCTGGATGCCAATACGATCGGCTTCCTGCTCATTCTGCCGCGAAAAACGACGCTGCTCCTGGATGGCTGCAGCCTGGGTTGACGCCAAAGCGGCAAAGCCGGCATCACCACCTCCGGCGGCGGCGATTACGATACTGGCCAGCATGGCGGTCATCAAGGGCACGCGCATGCGCTGCTGCTGTTCCAGATTGCGCGAAAAATGTCGTTGTGACAGGTGGGCCAATTCGTGCGCCATCACCGAGGCGAACTCAGCTTCCGTGTAAGCGTGCAGAAACAAACCACCATTAATGCCGACAATGCCGCCGGGTGCGGCAAAGGCATTCAGTTGTGGGCTGTCGACCACGACAAAAGCCAGTCGGCGGTCGACCAGTTGACTGGTCTCGGCCAGTTGGTAGACATGGCGTTCGACATAGTCTTTCAGCAGTGGGTCATCCTTGGTCGCTACGGCTCCGCGCAACATGCCCAACCAGGCGCGGCCCAGCTGGTATTCCTGCTCACGGGACATGATGCCGGCACTGGTGTCGCCTAGCGACGGCAGATTGAATTCTGCCTGCGCCGGTGTACTTGGTATCAGGCCCAGCAAGCAGAAGGTAAGCAGTGCTTTGCCGGCCAACAGGCGCGGAAGACAGGATTTAACTGACATGGTGACCTTTTGTTACCCGGGTTGTCCGGAGCGGGTGGTGCAGCGCTATACTGACGCCACTTATACACAAGGAGCCCTGGATGACGCTAGTAGCCCCGACTGATTTGCATGCGGATGTTGAACTTGACGCCCGCGGCTTGAACTGCCCGCTACCTTTACTCAAAGCCAAGCAGGCACTCAATGCGCTTGCCAGCGAGCAAGTGTTGCTGGTACGGGCTACCGATGCTGGCTCCTGGCGCGACTTTCAACGTTTTTCCGAACTGTCCGGACATAAGCTTCTGCATGCTGATACCTTGGACGACGAATTTCATTATTGGTTGCGTAAATCGTGAGATCAACTGGCATGCTGAAAGTTTTCCAGAATTGGGTACACAAATATTTCTCCGATGAGGAGGCCGTGGTCCTGGCGGTAGTTCTGGCACTGGGATTTACGATTATCATCTTTTTCGGTGGCAAGCTTGCGCCGCTGTTGACGGGCTTGGTGCTGGCGTATCTGTTGCAGGGCATCGTGACCCTCTTCAAGCGCTGGGGTATGCCGCATTGGTTGTCGGTGTGGTTGGTGTTTTTGCTCTTTCTGGGCGGGCTGGGCACGATATTCGGTGTGGTTATTCCCTTGGTCTGGAAGCAAATGGCTGCGTTGTTCAATGAGCTACCGCGCATGCTGACAGAGTGGCAGTCACAGTTGATGCATCTGCCTGAGCGCTACCCGGCGCTGGTGTCGGAAGAGCAGATTGAGCGCTTGATCCGTACGGCCAACGCTGAATTTGGTCAGTTCGGTCAATGGTTGTTGTCGCAATCGCTCGCGAGCTTGCCGATGCTGCTGAATATCATCATCTATCTGGTACTGGTGCCGATTCTGGTGTTTTTCTTCCTGATGGACAGCAAGAAACTGGCGGATTGGCTGGTCGGGCGGTTGCCGCGTGAGCGCCGCTTGATGATTGAGGTCTGGACTGAAATGAATCAGCAGATCGCCAATTATATTCGCGGCAAGGTGGTTGAGATCATTATTGTGGGCGCTGTTTCTTATCTCTGCTTTGTTGTCCTCGGCGTCAACTATGCGGCGCTGCTGGCGGTCATGGTCGGATTGTCAGTCCTGGTGCCGTACATCGGTGCCGCTGTAGCGACCATCCCGATTGCCATGATTGGTCTTTTCCAATGGGGCTTTAGCAGCGAGTTTATGGCGTTGATGGTGGTCTATGCGGTGATACAGGCGCTGGACGGCAATGTGCTGGTGCCGATACTGTTTTCCGAAGCGGTCAACCTGCACCCGGTCGCCATTATTGCTGCGGTGCTGATTTTTGGCGGTTTGTGGGGCTTCTGGGGGATCTTCTTTGCGATTCCGCTGGCGACCCTGTTCAAGGCTGTGCTCTATGCCTGGCCGCGCGGTGTGGAAGCTGTCGAAAGTGAGCAGGTGGTCGTGGAGCAGGTATGAAACCTGCTCCCGGGTTGATTACAGTGCCTGAATAGCCTCCAGCACTTCCTGGGCGTGGCCTTTGACCTTGACCTTGCGCCACTCCTGGCGGAGTTCGCCCTTGGTATCAATCAGGAAAGTGCTGCGCTCGATCCCCATATACTCTTTGCCGTAGAGTTTCTTCAGCTTGATCACGTCGAAGTGCTTGCACAGGGCTTCGTCAGGGTCGCTGATCAGCTCAAAGGGGAAGCCTTGTTTGGCTTTGAAGTTCTCGTGCACACGCAGGCTGTCCTTGGATACGCCGAAAATCACCGTATTGGCTGCACTAAATGCAGCTTCGCGATCACGGAAGTCCTGCCCTTCGGTGGTACAGCCCGGCGTGTTGTCCTTGGGGTAAAAATAAATCACCACATTTTTACCCGCCAGATCGCTCAAGCGTACTTGCTGGTCACTGGTGGCTTGGGCAGTGAAATCCGGGACCGGTTGGTTGACGGCAATGCTCATAGAGAAGCTCCTTGGATCAATGCAATGGACGCCAGGGTTCAATCACAGCGTCCAGGTTGAGTTCATCACAGAAATCGAGAAACTGTTCGCGCAGCCAGCTCAATTGCGTTTCAGCCGGGATCGCAATTGTCAGTGTCAGGTTGAGCATGGGCGTGCCGGTATGCTGCGCCATATAGGTAAAGCTGTTCAGCTCTTCAATGCTGATGCCCAGTAACTGAAAGAACTGGCTCAGCTCAGCCAATAGCTCGGGGCGCTGGGCGGCAGTCACGAAGACGTTATAGGGCAGGGCTTGTGGCCGGTCTTCAATGGTGTGGCCGCGGCCGATGGCAATATTCAGTTTTTCGCGCTTGGCCATGCCCGGCAACAGGCTTTCAAGACGCGCCAGGGCATCCCAGGGGCCGCTCACTTGCAACAGTAGAACGGTACAGGTGCCATGGCGGCTCATGCGGCTGCTGATGATCAGGCAGCGCTGCTCGACACAGAGGCGAGCCAGTTGCTGGGCCATGGTGGTAGGTTCACTGCCCATGGCATTGATGACCAGATACTGCTCCCGTTGGCTGGGCGGTGTTGACATGAAAGTCCTCGGTGGGTCGTGTTGTGCGGTGCGCTTTGGCACCGTCAATCAAAGCGCTATTGTCCACCCCGCCGCACAATGGTTCAAGCGCCGACTGCGTGCTTGAATGCAGCGTCCCTTGTGCTGGCAGCACGGCGAAAGTACCATTGGCGTTTACTGTTCATGCTGGAGTGTTGGAATGATTGCAGGCAGCCTGGTGGCAATGGCTACCCCCATGGATTCCCGTGGCAACCTGGATTGGCAGGCGCTTGCTCGGTTGATTGATTTTCACCTCGAGCAGGGCACTGACGGTATCGTTGCTGTGGGCACCACGGGTGAGTCCGCGACCCTTGACATGGACGAGCACAAAGAAGCGATCCGCCGGGTGGTTGACCAGGTGGCTGGACGCATTCCGGTGATTGCCGGTACGGGTGCCAATTCGACGCGTGAAGCGGTCGAGTTGACAGAAGCCGCGCGCAGCGTAGGTGCTGACGCCTGCTTGCTGGTTACTCCGTACTACAACAAGCCGACGCAAGAAGGTTTGTATCAGCACCACAAATTCATCGCCGAAGCAGTGGCTATTCCGCAGATTCTTTACAATGTACCGGGGCGCACGGCCGTCGACATGCTTCCTGATACTGTTGAGCGTCTGGCCGATATCCCCAATATTATTGGTATCAAGGAAGCCACCGGCGACATGCAGCGCGCCGCAGAACTGGTTGAACGTGTCGGTGACCGTCTGGCGATCTATTCAGGCGATGATGCTACCGCTGTCGAACTCATTCTGTTGGGTGGCAAGGGCAATGTGTCAGTTACCGCTAATGTCGCGCCTAAAGCCATGCATGAACTTTGTGCAGCCGCGCTGGCAGGTGACGCCGATACCGCTCGGCGGCTAAACGAAGCACTGATGCCGTTGCATCGCACGCTATTTATCGAATCCAATCCAATCCCGGTCAAATGGGCATTGCAGCAAATGGGGCTGATTGCCGACGGTATCCGTCTGCCACTGACGCCCCTGAGTGAGCGTTGCCACGCCCCAGTCAGAGACGCCCTGCGCGACTGTGGTCTGCTTTGATCGGTTGGTCATCATGTTTATCAAGGAATACGCCATGAAACCTGTGCTCGGTGCACTGTCTCTAGTTATTGCCGGCAGCCTGACCGGCTGTGGTTACCTGATGGGTGACGATGGCTTCTTCCGTGATCGCGGGTCTGATTACCAGGTTGCGCGGGTTGAGCCACGAATGAGCGTCCCCGAGGGATTGGACAGCAAACCGATTGGTGACATGCTGCCGGTGCCGGGAACTATTGCTGATGGCTCCGGCGAGAAATTTGTGGTGCCGCGCCCTGAACCCATTCCGATCACAGTGGGCAGCTCGTATTACTCCCTGCAGCAGGATGGTGGGCGTATCTGGTTGCAAAGCCAGGATTCACAGGCAGATACCTGGCCGCTGGTTCGCCAGTTCCTCAGCGATTATCGCGTCGGGCCAGCGGCCGCTAACGCCGAGTTGGGTGAAGCGGAAACTGAATGGCTGGACTTTGCCAGTCGTGCTGATAACAGCCTGGTACGCCGTCTGGTGCCTGCGGTGGGTGAAGGCCGGCGCACGCGTGGTCGTGATCACCGCTTCCTGATTCGGGTTGAACCCGGCCAGTCGGGTACCAGTGAGGTCCATGCCGTGCATATGACACGTTCGTCTGGTGGTGAATACAGCGAATGGCCGCAGCGTTCCGAGAACCCTAACCTGGAACGCACCTTGCTGGCTGAACTGGAAAGCTACCTGAATCAGCTACAGGAAACCGGTGCCACCTCATTAGCCGAGCAAGACCGCGAGCCGGTCTCTTTCCAGGCATCACTGAGTCAGGATGGCGCTGGTAACCCGGTGCTTAACCTGCAAACCGACTTCAATCGTGGCTGGTCACTGGTCGGTAGTGCGCTGGCCCGCGCCGACTTGCCGGTCGCTGACATTAACCGTAGCGCTGGGGTCTACTATATTGATGCGGATGCTGTGGCGCGTGCCGAGCAGGCTGAGCGCGGCTTCTTCTCGCGTATGCTGCGTCGCAGCCCACGGCCACAGGCCGATGGCGAGCGCCTGCAAGTGCGCCTGACCCAGACCGGCCAGCAGGTAGCGGTCAGCGTTGATCGCAGTATCGATAGCGCGGCAGACCCGGATCAGGCCCGTGAGTTGCTAACGCGGATTCGTGACAACCTGAACTGAAGGTAGTGGGTACTGGTGCGTTATTGTTCATTGGGTAGTGGCAGCAAGGGTAACGCGACTGTGATTGAACACGGCGATACCCGGCTGCTGATAGATTGTGGTTTCAGCTTGCGCAGTACTGAGCAACGGCTGGCCACCGTTGGCCTGCATGGCAGCCAGTTGACTGCCATATTGGTCACCCATGAGCACAGTGATCACGTGCAAGGGGTAGAAAAACTGGCCCGACGCTACAACTTGCCGGTATTTATGACAGCCGGTACGCGCCATGCCCTGGGTCTGACGGCGCAAGGTATCGAAACCCTGGCTCTGGATCGCAGTATCGAGATTGGTGAGTTGCGCGTCGAGTCTGTTGCTGTGCCCCATGATGCCCGTGAGCCTTGCCAGTTTATTATTGATAATGGCGCTACCCGGTTCGGTTTGTTGACCGACACCGGTATGATTACGCCCTGGATTGTCGAGCGTTATCAACACTTGGATGCGCTGTTTCTTGAAGCCAACTATGATCCGGATATGTTGGCCAGTGGGCCCTATCCACCGCGGTTGAAAGCCAGAGTCGGTGGCCAGCATGGTCATTTGAGCAATCAGCAAGCGGCCGAACTGCTTGGCCAGCTGGATCGCCAGCGGCTGAACCATCTGGCAGTGGCACATATCAGTGAAAAGAATAATCATCCCGACCTCGCACGCGACGCGCTGAGCGGCGTACTGGCAGACTGGTCCGGACAACTTCTGGTGGCTTGCCAGAACCAGGGCTTGCCCTGGCAGCCGATCGCGCAGGCCGCCTGATCACTTTCAGCACCTTTGAGACACTGCGGACCCCAGGAGCCGCCGAGCATGGAAAAACGTAACGAACTCTACCGTGGCAAAGCCAAGTCGGTGTACACCACTGATGATGCTGATCGTCTGATTCTCTTGTTCCGCAACGATACCTCCGCCTTTGACGGCAAAAAGATCGAGCAACTGGAACGCAAGGGCATGGTCAATAACCGCTTCAATGCCTTTATCATGCAACAGCTTGAAGCCGCCGGTATTCCGACCCAGTTTGATCAATTGTTGTCGGACACCGAGTGCCTGGTCAAAAAGCTTGAGATGATTCCGGTGGAATGCGTCGTGCGTAACTATGCTGCAGGCAGTCTGGTCAAGCGCCTGGGCGTGGAAGAGGGCATGGCCTTGGTGCCGCCAACCTTTGAGCTGTTCCTCAAGGACGACGCCAAGGGTGATCCTTTCATCAATACCTCCCACGTGATCACTTTTGGCTGGGCGACAGCAGAGCAACTGACGCGCATGCAGGAGCTGACCTTGCAGGTCAACCAAGTGCTGACGCAGCTGTTTGATGATGCTGGCCTGATGCTGGTTGACTTCAAGCTGGAGTTCGGTCTGTTTCACGGCGAGATTGTACTCGGCGATGAATTCAGCCCGGATGGCTGTCGCCTGTGGGATAAAGCGACCCGCAAGAAAATGGACAAAGACCGCTTCCGCCAAGGCTTGGGTGGCGTTATCGAAGCCTACGAAGAAGTCGCCCACCGCCTCGGTGTGCCTCTCGATTAAACCTTTTTCACTGCCTGTGTTGCTGCTAGAATGCGCGCCACTGGAGAGATGCCGGAGTGGTCGAACGGGACGGATTCGAAATCCGTTGAACAGGCAACTGTTCCCAGGGTTCGAATCCCTGTCTCTCCGCCAGATACAGCAAGGCCCGGCGAATGCCGGGCCTTGCTGTATCTGGCGGAGAGTTCTCGGTGAGAACCCTCGTTCGACCGAGCTCTCAGCGCACCGCCCCATTCCAGAAAAACGTCAGCGCCGCATAGCGGCAGCCAGATGTCACGGGCATAACCCGGTGTAGTAAAGAGCAGGAGAAAACAATAGCCCCACCAACCGACGGACGATAACGGTCTGGCCCATACTCGGGAAATACCAGCTCACCACCAACAAAGTCCGCGTTCAGGTTGATCGTCATGGCAAAGTGGCGATGCCGGGTATCGGCGCTAATGTTGTCGCGGTGGGCAGCGAAATGCCCTCGGTCACTGGCCTGATAGGCAACTATCTTGAAACCTTCGAAGCGGTCGGCACTGTAATGGAAACTGCGCCCGATGACCGGTAACAAGCCTTGCACCAAGTACTGGTTAAGGTCGGCGTTCAGCTCGGGATCGGTCAGCGCATGATCCAGGCGACTCTTGTAGGCAGGGTCTGGTTTTAGTACGCGACTGCCAGCATGGATGCGGACCATGCCACTGTTGCTGTGATCTTTTTGCCAAGCTTTGATTAGACGCTTGCATAGGGAGGCGGGGACCACGTCCGGTACCAGCAGTACCGGTGCCACACGCTCAATGACGCGCGATTCCGGTGGCGGGCTGAGCAGGCGGCACTGCGCTTCAAGGCTGGTCAGGCTGGGGTTATCGATCCGCCCTATCAAACGCAATTCATGGTTCAGCAGCAAGGCATATACCTTGCCGCCGGCACAACCGGTCAGCCGTTGGCAGAGAGAGGCATTGCCGCTTTCCAGGGGCCAGGGCAATTCCGCAGCGCGATCGTTTTTGTCGCGGGTCAGGGCCAACACGGTGTGTTGGGTTACAAAGCGGTGCAAAGGTTGCAGGTCGCTGGCGCTATCGGCCACCAGTAATAACAAGGGTTGGCCGCAATAGACCTCATAAAATAACGGGCTGATCCCTTTGACCGGGCTGAGCAGGAAGTCCGGCACGGGTTGGCCAATGGCAAGGGGGTAGGGCATCTGTGAACCTGTCAGCTGAAGGGACCATCATCACTATGTCAGGACTTTGTTGCGCCCACGTGTCAGTGGCAGGCTATATTTTTTGCATGCCTCTTGAATGCTCTGGAATGGGTAATAGCGCAATGATTTCAGCTTGTTGGTTGTCGTAAAAAATGCGGAAAAGGTTCATCGATTTATTCTGGAATTGTCATCTTGGCTTTCCATCATAGCGGCGTTGATTACAACAACCCCTATGAGGAAATACGGATGTCTGTCGATACCAAAGATGTAATTCTGGTTGACCATGGCGAAGGTGACGAGCCCCAGGTCAATTTCTCCAAAAATCCAACGTTTGCCGCCGTGCTGGAAGCCCGTTTGGGTCGTCGTGACCTGGTCAAAGGCTCCATGGGCGCCGCCGCCATGGGATTTCTGGGTGCCAGCCTGACGGGCTGTTTGAGCAGTGGTTCCAGCTCTGGGAGCAGTGGTTCTGCGACTACCCCGACTCCGGCCCCTGCTGCGCTGCTTGGTTTCAGTGCAATACCTGCCAGTGAGTCGGATGAGATCATTGTGCCGGAAGGTTACAGTTACCACGTTCTGGGTGCCTGGGGCGAGCCGATCCTCGGCAGCATGCCGGCATTCTCCGTGTACAACAGCGGCGCGGATCAGGCTGAGCAGATCGGTAGCCATCACGATGGCATGCACTTTTTCCCGATTGAAGGTGTTTCGCCCGATGAAGGCAGTTCGGACGATGGCCTGCTGGTGGTCAACCACGAGTATGTAGAACCCCGCTTCATGCATGAAGCGTCGATTGGTGAGTCGTTGGGTTCAGGCACTGTGCGCATCTATGGTTCGGACGATAACCGCTTCCGCGATACCGATGAAGTGCTGAAAGAAATGAATGCCCACGGTATCAGCGTGTATCGCATCCGCAAGCAGATCAACAACGAGTGGCAGATTGTGCAGGATATGCGCAATCGCCGTATTACTGCCCTCACCCCGATGGAGTTACACGGGCCGGTTCGCGGTTCCAGCTTTGTGCGTACGCTTTACAGCGCGGACGGTACCATGACACGGGGTACACTGAACAATTGTGCCCACGGCGTGACGCCCTGGAACACCTATATGTTCTCGGAAGAGAATTGGGCGGGGTATTTCTTCAACGGTGGTGATAACCCGCGTGAGCATGCTCGCTATGGTGTGCGCACCAGCGGCACCGGCCGTTATGCCTGGGAACTGGCGCAGAGCGGTGCAGACCAGTACATCCGTTTCGATGCCAGTATCAAGGCTGAGTCTGCTACAGGGGACTATCGCAACGAACCCAACTGTTTTGGCTGGATGGCTGAGGTTGATCCTTTCGATCCTGACAGCACACCGAAAAAACGCACTGCCCTGGGTCGATTTGCCCACGAGGGTGTGGTTTTTGCGCCTGCCGTGGAAGGTAAACCCGTCGTCTGCTATTCGGGTGATGACTCGCAGTTCCAGTACATTTACAAATTCGTCAGCCGCGATAACTTCTTCCAGTCCACAGCCAACGGGACCCTGCTGGATAATGGTGTTCTGTATGTGGCCAAATTCAATGCTGACGGCACTGGCGAGTGGTTACCGCTGGTATTCGGGCAGAACGGTCTGACCACGGCTAACGGTTTCAGCAGCCAGGCCGATGTGTTGGTCAACACCCGTTTGGCAGCCGACACTGTGGGTGCCACACCAATGGATCGCCCGGAGTGGGGTGCTGTGGATCCGAATAATGGTGACGTCTACTTTACGCTGACCAACAACAGCAACCGAGGGCGGGATGGTCGTGAACCGGTTGATGCCGTTAATCCACGCCCGCTGAACAGTCACGGCCAGATCGTGCGTTG
>REBY01000081.1 GCA_007692485.1 Pseudomonadaceae bacterium
GGTGATCGCAGTTACCCCATCAGTATTGGCACTGGTCTACTGGACCAGCTCGCCTGTTTTGCCCCCTACATTGCTGGTAAGCAGGTGTGCATCGTCACTGATGACACAGTTGCCCCGCTGTACCTGGAGCGTTTGTCTGAGACCTTGTCGAGTTACCGGGTTGAGGCTGTGGTGCTGCCAACTGGCGAGGCATTCAAGAACTGGCTAACGCTACAACAGATTTTCGATGCTCTGCTGGCTGAGCGACATGACCGGCGCACCACCTTGATTGCTCTGGGTGGCGGCGTTATCGGTGACATGACCGGGTTTGCCGCAGCCTGCTATCAACGCGGTGTGAATTTTATCCAGGTGCCAACGACTCTGCTGTCGCAAGTGGATTCGTCCGTAGGCGGCAAGACCGGGATCAATCATCCGGCGGGCAAAAACATGATCGGTGCCTTTTACCAACCGCAAGCAGTGGTCATTGATACCGACACCCTGAGAACGCTGCCAAGGCGGGAAGTCAGTGCGGGCCTGGCGGAAATCATCAAGTACGGACTGATCCGTGATGTGGACTTTCTCGCCTGGTTAGAACAGAAGATGCCAGCGCTCCTGGCGCTTGATGCCCACGTCGTCACCGAAGCTATCGCCCGTTCCTGCGCAATCAAGGCTGCTGTGGTTGCCGAGGATGAACGCGAAGGTGGTGTGCGCGCTATTCTTAACTTGGGGCACACATTCGGACATGCGATCGAAGCCCATCAGGGCTATGGTCAATGGCTGCACGGTGAGGCAGTGGGTGCTGGTATGGTCATGGCGCTGCAGATGTCAGCCCGTCAGCAATGGATTACTGCTGCAGATGCCGAGCGCGGTATTCGCCTGATTGCTGCCGCAGGCCTGCCGGTAGCGCCGCCAGAGGCGATGCAAAGCGAAGATTTCATACGCTTGATGGCGGTTGATAAAAAAGTTCTGGACGGTCAACTGCGTTTGGTCCTGCTGGAGCGGTTGGGGCATGCCATAGTTACCGCTGATTACGATGCTGACGCCCTGCAAGCGACACTGGGTCAGGCCAACAGCCAATAACAGGGAAGGTCCATGACAGACTTGACTGGGGTAGAAGATTTTCTCGCGCACTATCAGTTGGCGCACGACCCTTTCGCGCCGCGCACGCCGGGTTTCAAGTTTTTTACACCGAAACGTAAATCGGTGCTCGCAGAGCTCCATCATCTGGCTCGCTATGGCAAGCAAATGCTGGCGGTGGTCGCTCCGGACGGTGGCGGCAAGACCTTGTTAAGGCAGGCTCTGGTGGCCAGCAGTAACAAGGACTCGGTACAAGCCGTTGTTGCTTCGGCCAGAGAGTATGCCGGAACGGAGGCGCTGATTGGCTTTTTTTGCCAGGCTGTAGCCGCTGAAACCAGAGATGCAACCGCCTTGATGCTGCGTAGCGAGCAGTTGGCCGGAACGGGTATGCAGCTGTACTTGGTGGTTGATGATGCAGAGCTGCTTGAGCCTGATGCTCTGCAAATGTTGGCCGATTTGCGCGCGGCTGGCGAGCAGGCGCCGCGGATTTTCCTGTTTGCGGACGAGAGCCTGCTACCTGATTTACACGCAATGGATGACAGTGAAATGCCTGACGGGCTGCCGGCGGCTCATGTAATAGCACTCGAGCCGCTGAATGCGGCAGAGGTGAGCGACTATGTGCAGCAGCGTCTTGAGGGCGCCGGGCAGGGTATTGAATTGCTCGATGAGCAAATGTTGGCCAGCATTGCCGAGGAAAGTGAGGGCTGGCCCGGACGGATCAATCAGGTCGCGCGCGAGCTGATGATACAGGCTGCTGCACCACCGGTGGTGCGTCGGCGTCGACGCCGCTCAGCGCCCTTGATTCCACGCAAGTCGATGATTGCGTTGGTGCTGGTTGGTCTCGGCGTGTTGCTAGCCTGGTTTATGAGCGGCAGCGAGCCGGAGCCAACCACAACTGTGCTGCAGTTACCGGAAACGGTGCCGGTGGTGCCTGCACAAGTCGAAGAGCCAGGCAGCACTGTAGCGCTGCTGGAGGAGCCGCCTACTCTGGAGCCGGCGGAAGTCGTCGAGCCTGATCCTGGGATGGAAACTGCGCGCAGTTGGGAGCCGGTCCCGCTACCTGACCCTATTGCATCTGCGCCTGAACAAGCGGTTGAGGCGCCCAGCCCGGTTCAGCCGGACGCAGAACCCGAGCAGACTGTAGCTCCCGTCGCGTCGTCGCCTGCTGAGCCGGAGCAACCTGCACAACCGGCACCTGCTACGGGTGCGGCAGCGGGCTCAGTGCATGGTGCGGATTGGTACCGCGAGCGGCAAGGTGACGAATTTGTTTTGCAGTTGCTGGGTAGTCGTTCTGAAGATTCAGCACGTGCCTTTATTCGTCAGTATTCAGGCTTGTCGGATCTGGGGCTGTTTGAAACCCGCCATCAAGGGCAGCCTTGGTTCGTGGTGACGCAGGGGATTTATCCTGATAGCCGCGCGGCCAGGCAAGGCATTGACCGTTTACCCGAGGTTCTGCGGCAGCAGGAACCTTGGCCACGAAATATTGCCGGCATCCAGCAGAGTCTCGACTAGCATCCAGGCTGGAACTGGAGTCAACAAGCCCGCTGGCATCCGTGTCAGGCGGGTTTTTTGTATCGCACTATGGCAATGCGTCAGCCTGGCTCGGAAATGATTGTAAAAAAGCTTTCCAATTTACGACATAACAATATGTTTTTGCGGCAAATTGATTTGTTCGTCAATAACCTGCTGTGTACAATCAAAGACCCCGTTTTTTCTTGGCGCCGGCACCTGTAGCGCAATGCATGCTACTTGCAAGTGCTTGAATATATTGGTTTTTGAGGGTTTGCCGATGAAGGCAGGACTGTTTCAGCCAGATGAGTTCAGGGATAACTGCGGTTTCGGTCTGATCGCCCACATGGAAGGTGAACCAAGTCATCACTTGCTGCAAACGGCAATTGAGGCGCTGACTTGCATGACCCACCGTGGCGGCATCAATGCTGATGGCCGAACTGGCGATGGCTGCGGGCTGCTGATCCAGAAGCCGGATGCCTTTCTCCGTGCGGTCGCCGAATCAGATCTTGGAGTCACCCTGCCGGCCCAGTATGCAGTGGGTATGGTTTTCATGGGGACCTCCAGTGCAGCTCAAGAGACGGCTCGAGCCGCCTTCGCCAAAGCGCTAAGTGAGCAGGGGTTGAGCCAGGTTGGCTGGCGCCGGGTGCCGGTTGATAGTAGCGTGCTGGGGCCGCTGGCCTTGAGTAGCCTGCCCCAGATCGAGCAAGTCTTTGTCAGTGCCGACAGCCTTGACGAGCAGCAGTTTGCCATTCGACTGTTCTACGCCCGTCGCCACGTTGAAATTGCCATGCAGGGTGACAGCGACTTTTATGTCTGCAGCCTGTCGTCCAAGGTGATTTCCTATAAGGGGCTGATGATGCCGGCTGATCTGGGCAAGTTCTACCCCGATCTTAGCGACCCGCGCATGGCAACGGCGATCAGCGTTTTTCACCAGCGTTTTTCAACCAATACGTTGCCTAAATGGCCGCTGGCGCAACCCTTCCGCTTGCTCGCGCACAACGGCGAAATCAATACGATTACGGCTAATCGTAACTGGGCGCTGGCGCGCCGGCATCTGTTCAGTAACGAGTTATTGCCCGACCTCGAGAGTATCTCGCCAGTGGTCAATGTTACCGGCTCGGATTCCTCGAGTATGGATAACATGCTTGAGCTGTTGATCAGCGGCGGCATGGACCTGTTCCGTGCCGTGCGTATGGTCGTGCCGCCGGCCTGGCAGAATGTCGAAACCATGGATGCTGACCTGCGCGCCTTCTACGAATTCAACTCTATGCACATGGAGGCCTGGGATGGCCCGGCTGGGATCGTACTGACGGAAGGGCGGCATGCGGTCTGTTTACTCGATCGCAACGGCTTGCGTCCGGCGCGCTATGTGGTGACTAAGAACGGATACATCACCCTGGCGTCGGAAATCGGCGTTTGGGACTACCAGCCGGAAGACGTGATCAGCAAGGGGCGCGTGGGGCCCGGGCAGATTCTGGCGGTGGATACGGTCACCGGTGAGGTGCTGCATACGGATGACATCGCGAACCGTCTCAAGTCGCGCCATCCTTATCGCAAATGGTTGAAGGACAATGCCCTGCGCATCCAGGCGACACTGGATGACCGCGATCACGGCGCTGACTTCATGACCGAAGAGCGCCTCAAGCAATACATGAAGATGTTCCAGGTCACCTTCGAAGAGCGTGATCAGGTCCTGCGTCCCTTGGCGGAGAATGGTCAGGAAGCGGTCGGTTCCATGGGGGATGATACGCCCATGGCGGTGCTATCGGGCCGGGTACGTTCGGTCTACGATTATTTCCGTCAGCAGTTTGCCCAGGTAACCAACCCGGCGATTGATCCGCTGCGCGAAGCTATCGTCATGTCGCTGGAAACCTGTCTGGGTCGTGAGCGCAATATCTTTGACGAAACCCCGGACCATGCCAATCGTGCCATTCTGAGTACGCCGGTGGTGTCGCCCGCCAAGTGGCGGACCTTGATGAACCTGGAGCGCCCCGGCTTCGAGCGTGCGCATATCCAGCTCAATCGCCCGCAGGAGCAGTCACTGGATGCGGCGCTGGCTGCCATTGCTGCTGAAGCCGAAGCGGCGGTGCGAGCGGGCAAGGTGCTGCTGGTGTTGAGTGACCGTGGTATTGAGCCTGGCCAGTTGCCGGTGCATGCCGCCCTGGCGGTGGGGGCCGTACACCACCATCTGGTCGATAGCGGCTTGCGTTGTCACGCCAATATTCTGGTGGAAACCGCCACCGCGCGTGACCCGCATCACTATGCAGTCCTGATCGGCTTCGGCGCCAGTGCAGTTTATCCTTACCTGGCGTATGAGGTACTGGGTGACCTGATTCGCACCGGGGAAGTGATTGGCGATCTCTATGAAGTATTCAAGAGTTATCGCAAGGGCATTTCCAAGGGCTTGCTCAAGATCCTCTCGAAAATGGGCATCTCCACGGTGGCCTCCTACCGCGGTGCCCAGTTGTTTGAAGCCGTGGGCCTGGCGGATGAAGTCGTTGATACCTGCTTCAAAGGCGTTGCCAGTCGTATCCAGGGTGCGCGTTTTATTGACCTGCAGGCCGAACAGGTACTGCTGGCTCAGGAAGCCTGGAGTCCGCGAAAGCCCATTCAGCAGGGTGGTCTGCTCAAGTTTGTTTTTGGTGGTGAGTTTCACGCCTACAATCCGGATGTGGTGCATGCGCTGCAGGCGGCGGTGCAGGGCGATAGCTACGACAAATATCTGGAATACGCGGCACTGGTGAATAGCCGGCCAGTGGCTTCGCTGCGTGACTTGCTGCAATTGCGCACCGATGTCACCCCGATTGCGCTGGATGAAGTTGAACCGCTGGAAGCCATTTTCAAGCGCTTTGATTCAGCGGGTATTTCGCTTGGCGCGTTATCCCCTGAGGCGCACGAAGGCATTGCCGAAGCCATGAATCGCCTGGGCGCGCGTTCCAACTCGGGCGAAGGTGGCGAAGATCCGGCGCGCTATGGCACCGAGCGTACCTCGAAGATCAAGCAGATCGCCTCCGGCCGCTTTGGCGTGACACCAGAATACCTGGTCAATGCTGATGTGTTGCAGATCAAGGTGGCTCAGGGTGCCAAGCCCGGCGAAGGCGGCCAGTTGCCCGGCGGCAAGGTCAACGAACTGATTGCCCGCTTGCGCTATGCGGTGCCGGGTGTAACGCTGATTTCACCCCCACCGCACCACGACATCTACTCGATTGAAGACCTGGCGCAGCTGATTTTTGATCTCAAGCAGGTCAGTCCGGATGCCCTGGTGTCTGTCAAACTGGTTGCCGAGCCGGGTGTGGGTACCATCGCTGCCGGTGTCGCCAAGGCCTACGCCGACCTGATTACCATTTCCGGCTATGACGGTGGTACCGGCGCTTCGCCGCTCACCTCAATCAAGTATGCCGGGTCACCCTGGGAGCTGGGCCTGTCTGAGGCGCATCAGACATTGCGCGGCAATGACTTGCGTGGCCGTGTGCGGGTGCAGACAGATGGCGGTCTGAAAACCGGACTGGATGTGATCAAGGCTGCCATTCTCGGGGCGGAAAGTTTCGGTTTTGGGACTGCCCCCATGATTGCGCTGGGTTGTAAGTACCTGCGCATCTGCCATTTGAACAACTGTGCCACCGGGGTGGCGACACAGAACAAGCATCTACGCGATAACCACTACATTGGCACCGTCGAAATGGTGATGAATTTCTTCACCTATCTGGCGATGGAAACCCGCGAATGGCTGGCGCGCCTGGGTGTAAGCAGTTTGCAGGATTTGATCGGGCGCACCGATTTGCTGGACATCCTGCCGGGCGCTACCGGCAAGCAGCAGAACCTTGACCTGACACCGCTGCTGGGAAGTGATCTGATCCCCGCGGACAAGCCGCACTACTGCCAGACTACCCGTAACGCACCCTTTGACCAGGGCAAAACGGCGGAAGAGATGGTCGCCATGGCGCGCGAGGCCATTGATGGCCGCACCGGCGGCGAGTTCAGCATGCGCCTGACCAACTGCGACCGCAGTATTGGAGCACGGGTGTCCGGCGAAATCGCCAAGCTGCACGGCAACCAGGGCATGGCGTCAGCGCCCATTACCTTCCGCTTTAAAGGGACTGCTGGCCAGAGCTTTGGCGTCTGGAATGCCGGCGGCTTGCATCTTTACCTGGAAGGCGATGCCAATGATTATGTCGGCAAGGGTATGACCGGCGGCAAGCTGACCATCGTCCCGCCGCAGGGCAGCCCCTTCCGTAGCGAGCAAACCGCCATCATCGGCAACACCTGCCTTTACGGTGCTACCGGCGGCAAGCTGTTTGCGGCGGGCACCGCCGGCGAGCGCTTTGCCGTGCGTAACTCGGGCGCCCATGCGGTTATCGAGGGAGCTGGTGATCACTGCTGCGAATACATGACCGGCGGTATGGTCTGCGTGCTAGGCAAGACGGGTCACAACTTCGGCGCCGGTATGACCGGTGGCTTCGCCTTTGTGCTTGACCAGGAAAATACTTTCTTCGACAAGCTGAATCACGAACTGGTCGAATTGCAGCGCATCAGTGGTGAGTCCATGGAAGCCTATCGCAGCTACCTCGAACAGGTGCTCAGCGACTATGTGGCGGAAACCAATAGCGCTTGGGGGCATGAAGTGCTTGAGGATCTGGATAACTACATCCGTCGCTTCTGGCTGGTCAAGCCCAAGGCCGCCAGTTTGCGCGGACTGATGGCGACCACCCGAGCCAACCCGCAATAAATCTGGCGCAGTGGCTGCGGCCACTGTTCACTGAATGTGTTCGCTCGGCACCAGCCGGCGACAAAGAGGTGTAGAAACATGGCTGACCGTCAGAGCAACGACTTCCAGTTCATCGATGTAGGCCGCAAGGACCCGAAAAAGCGTCCGCTGCGCCAGCGCAAGACCGAGTACGTGGAAATCCATGAGCAGTTCAAGCCGGATGAAGCCGCTGATCAGGCCGAACGCTGCCTGGAATGCGGTAACCCCTACTGCGAATGGAAGTGCCCGGTACACAACTACATTCCCAACTGGCTGAAGCTGATCAGCGAAGGCAATATTCTCGAAGCGGCTGAGCTCGCCCATCAGACCAACACCTTACCGGAAGTCTGCGGCCGCGTTTGCCCGCAGGATCGTCTGTGTGAAGGCGCCTGCACCCTGAATGACGGCTTTGGCGCTGTGACCATTGGCTCGGTTGAGAAATACATCACGGATACCGCTTTTGCCATGGGCTGGCGTCCCGACTTGTCAGGCGTCATGTCGACGGGTAAGCGCGTTGCCATTATTGGCGCCGGTCCGGCGGGCCTGGGTTGTGCCGACGTACTCACCCGTGCCGGCGTCAAAGCCGTCGTTTTTGACCGTTACCCGGAAATCGGCGGGCTGCTGACCTTCGGTATTCCTGAGTTCAAGCTGGAGAAACCGGTGATGGCCCGTCGGCGAGAAATCTTCGAAGGCATGGGCATTGAATTCCGCCTGAATACCGAGATCGGTACCGACGTCAGCGTGGAAGAGCTCATGCGTGACTATGATGCGGTGTTTATGGGCATGGGTACCTACACCTACATGAAAGGCGGCTTCCCCGGTGAAGACCTGCCCGGCGTGCATGACGCCCTCGACTTTCTGATTGCCAACGTCAACCGCAACCTCGGCTTTGAGCAATCCGCCGATGACTTTATCGATCTGAAGGGCAAGCGCGTGGTGGTGCTCGGTGGTGGTGATACCGCCATGGACTGCAATCGCACCTCAATCCGGCAGGGCGCCAAGTCGGTGACCTGCGCTTACCGCCGTGATGAAGAAAATATGCCCGGCTCGCGCAAGGAAGTAAAAAATGCCAAGGACGAAGGGGTCAAATTCCTCTTTAATCGCCAGCCCGTCGCTATTGTCGGTGAAGACAAGGTAGAAGGCGTCAAGGTCGTGGAAACCCGCCTCGGCGAACCCGACGCCCGCGGCCGTCGCAGCCCGGAGCCAGTCCCCGGTTCCGAAGAAGTGCTGTCAGCCGATGCGGTGATCATTGCCTTTGGCTTCCGCCCCAGCCCTGCAGGCTGGTTTCCCATGCAGCAGATCGATACCGACAACCAGGGCCGCGTAGTAGCGCTGGAAGAAGCCAAGCACCCGTTCCAGACCAGCAACCCGAAGATCTTTGCTGGCGGCGACATGGTGCGCGGCTCCGACCTGGTGGTGACCGCTATTTGGGAAGGCCGGCAGGCGGCTGAGGGGATTTTGGGGTATTTGGAGTTGTAAGCCACTATTTTTCTACATGCATGCACAAACTCTGATTAGCGCTGTCGGAGGAATGGCCTCCGGCGGCGCGTATGCACGGCCTATATAAAAAGCCAGGGGGCTTTGCCTGGCACGGATGGGTAGGGGCCGCTCCCAGACACGCGGCAAGTACGTCCCTGTAGCTCGTATACGGCATCCCTGCCGTATACGGTCTGGGAGCAGCCCCTACCCATCCATGCCCCAGCCTTTTTACGCGCTTCTTGATACAGAACAAGTTTCCTGCGGCTGATCACCGCACCGGGCCTGATTTTTCCCGCTGAATACCGGTACAATGCCAGCTGAATTCTGCTAGCGGATACCCTTTTCATGACCGAACTCAAGAACGATCGCTTTCTGCGTGCGCTGATGCGCCAACCCGTTGATGTCACCCCCGTGTGGATGATGCGGCAGGCTGGGCGCTACCTCCCCGAATACCGGGAGAGCCGCGCGCGTGCCGGCGACTTCATGGGGCTGTGCATGAACCCCGATATGGCCTGCGAAGTCACCATGCAGCCACTGGCGCGTTACCCGCTGGATGCCGCCATCCTGTTCTCCGATATTCTCACTATCCCCGACGCCATGGGCCAGGGTCTGTACTTTGAGACCGGCGAAGGCCCGCGCTTTCGTAAGCGTATCGACACCCCCGCCGACATCGACGCCTTGCCGATTCCCGATCCGGAAGCCGATCTGGGCTATGTCATGAACGCCGTACGGACCATTCGCAAAGAGCTGAATGGCAGTGTCCCGCTGATCGGCTTCTCCGGCAGCCCTTGGACTCTGGCTACCTACATGGTTGAGGGTGGTTCATCGAAAGACTTCCGCAAAACCAAAGCCATGCTCTATGATCAACCGGAAGCCATGCATCGCCTGCTCGACAAGCTGGCGCAATCGGTCACCAGTTACCTGAACGGGCAGATCAAGGCAGGTGCCCAGGCAGTGCAGATCTTTGATACCTGGGGCGGCAACCTGTCATCCGATGCTTATCAGAAATTCTCGCTGGCCTATATGCGCAAGATCGTCAGCGGGTTGATTCGCGAACATGACGGCCGCCGCGTACCGGTTATTCTGTTTACCAAGAATGGCGGCCTGTGGCTGGAAAGTATTGCCGATTCAGGTGCCGATGCCTTGGGCCTGGACTGGACCATGGATATGGGCGTGGCCCGCTCGCGGGTAGGGTCAAAAGTCGCCCTGCAAGGCAATATGGACCCCTCGGTGCTGTACGCCAGCCCCAAGGCGATCCGTGAAGAGGTTGCGCGTATCCTCGCCAGTTATGGTAAAGGTAATGGCCATGTCTTCAACCTTGGGCACGGTATTACCCCCGAAGTCGATCCGGCCCATGCCGGCGCCTTTATCGAAGCCGTACACGAGCTCTCGGCGGTCTACCATGACCCCGAAGCCATTGTGGGTTGATCAACGTCCTTTGGACAAGGAGTGGCCATGCGTCGGGTAGTGTTCAATCAGAAAGGTGGAGTGGGTAAATCCAGTATCGCCTGCAACCTTGCAGCGGTCAGCGCCGCTGCCGGCTACAAGACGCTGGTCATCGATCTTGACCCTCAGGCCAACTCCAGCCATTACCTGATGGGTGATGGCCTGGCCGATGTCGATCTGACCATCGCTGACTTTTTTACGTCCACGCTGGGCAGCAGCCTGTTCGCCAAAAAGGCGGAACAGTATGTGACCGAGACACCTTTCGAGAATCTCTGGTTGATGCCGGCTAGCGCTGAACTGAGCGAGCTGCAACACAAGCTGGAGTCACGCTATAAGATTCTCAAGCTGCGTAAATTGCTCAAAGACCTCAAGGGCAGTTACGAGCGGATCTATATTGATACGGCGCCAGCGTTTAATTTCTATACCATTTCCGCCTTGATCGCCGCTGATCGTTGCCTGATCCCCTTCGACTGCGATGCTTTCTCACGCAAGGCATTGTATGGCCTGCTGGAAGAGCTGGAAGAAATCCGTGACGAGCATAACGAGGATCTGGCGGTGGAAGGCATTATCGTCAACCAATACCAGTCCCGTGCCTCACTGCCGCAACAGATGCTCGCAGAGCTGATTGAAGAAGGCTTGCCGGTCTTGCCGGTTTACCTGTCTGCATCAGTGCGCATGCGTGAATCCCACCAGGCATCCACGCCACTGATTTTCCTTGATGGTCGGCACAAGTTGACGCAAGAATTTATTGCGCTCCACGATCACCTGGAAAGCAATAACTAGCGCGCGACCAATATATCGCAGGGTGGTTGGCGCAGCAGTTCCAGCGCCAAGCCGCCCAGCAGTGCCTCTCCCAATCCGCTACGCCCGTGACTGCCCAGCGCCAGAAAGCCTGGCTGACGGATAGTGACCGAGCGTTGCAGTTCAGCTAGTACGCCCCCATTGGTTACGTCCAGACTGAATTCAGGCCGCGGGATATCCATCAATTCCAGGGTTTCCAACTCGTCCTCAAGCAGGTTATCCAGGGTTTCCTGTTGCTCGGCGGTGTACTTGATCAAGGCACTATGGCCACCCCAGCGGGTGCTCATTGGCGGGTGGCAGATATGCATGGCATACAGGTGGCCGCCATTGACCAGCAAAGCAGCGGTGCGCAGAGCCTGGCTGGCGCAGGCTGAGGCGTCGAGCGCAACCAGACCTTGCTGGTAATCGGCCTGCTCGCTCACGACCAGCAGCACCGGTACCGAGGCCAGGCGGCTGACCCGTTCCAGCGTAGTACCGACAAACAGCTCCGGGCTGGACTGGTGATGCTGGCCGAGAATGATCAGGCTGGCATCTTCCTCAACAGCGTTACGTAAAATGGTTTCCGCAATGCGCCCGGCTTCAATGACCAGCTTTACATCCAGCGACGGGTCCGGGGCACAACGGCTCAGTTGTTCCTGCACCAGAGTCTCCGCTTCGCTGCGGCGTTTATCGCGTGTCTGCAGCGGCAGAGCCGCATCGACACTATGCAAGACGACCAGGCGAGCCTGGTGTTCTGCGGCCAACTGGCAGGCACGTTTTAGAGCCAGGTCGGATTCTGGGCTGAAGTCAGTCGCCATCAACAAGGTAGTCATAGGGAATCTCCCGGTGGCAAGTTTTAACCGAGTATGTCACGCCATTGAGACACTTGTCTTGATCTGGGGCAGTATCCGACGATTGACCGATGGTATGGAGTTCGGCATGCTCGCTGGGATATACCCATCTAGAGTAAGGACACAACAATGAAGCTCGAAACGCTTGCTATTCACGCTGGTTTTTCGCCGGATCCGACAACCAAATCGGTGGCGGTGCCGATTTACCAGACTACTTCTTACGCCTTTGACAACACCCAGCACGGCGCTGATCTGTTTGATCTTAAAGTGCCGGGCAACATCTACTCGCGGATCATGAACCCCACCAATGATGTGCTGGAGCAGCGTGTAGCAGCAATGGAGGGTGGCGTCGCAGGCTTGGCTTTCGCCTCGGGTATGGCAGCTATTACTGCCGCCATCCAGACCTTGGCAGAAGCGGGCGACAATATTGTCTCAGTGGCCAAGTTGTATGGCGGGACCTATAACCTGTTTGCGCATACCTTGCCGCGTCAGGGGATTGAGGTCCGCTTTGCCGATCATGCGGATATTGGTGCGCTAGAGGCGCTGATCGACGACCGGACCAAAGCGGTGTTCTGTGAATCGATCGGTAACCCGTCGGGCAATGTGATTGACCTGGCTGCATTGGCTGAAGCGGCTCACCGCAAGGGTGTGCCTTTGATGGTTGATAACACAGTCGGTACGCCGGCACTGTGCCGACCGATCGAACATGGTGCGGATATCGTGGTGCATTCATTGACCAAATACATCGGCGGACATGGCACAACTGTCGCCGGTATGGTCGTGGATGGTGGCACTTTCCCCTGGGCCGAGCATGCCGAGCGCTTTCCCCTGCTCAATACCCCGGATCCGTCTTACCATGGTGTGGTGTACACCGAAGCGTTCGGGCCGGCGGCCTTTATCGGGCGTTGTCGGGTGGTGCCCTTGCGTAATATGGGTGCGGCACTCTCGCCCTTTAATGCTTTTCAGATTTTGATGGGGCTGGAAACCCTGTCGTTGCGGATGGAGCGGCACTGCGAAAATGCGCAAAAAGTTGCGCAGTTTCTGCAGGCGCATGACCAAGTGGCGTGGGTGCAGTATGCGGGTCTGCCAAACCATCCGGAGCATGCTTTGGCGCAGCGTTATATGGGCGGTAAGCCGGCGTCGATT
>REBY01000005.1 GCA_007692485.1 Pseudomonadaceae bacterium
AGACCGTCGATGCACATGGATGTGCATCGACGAGCCCCAGGGATGGCTCGTAGCGTGTCTGGGACCGCTGGCTGGCAACGCCGTATTGTCAGGCGTTGCTGGTTATTGGTTTTGGGTTTGCCCGAGGGTAGCGACTTGCGGGTATACTGCGCACTTTGTGCCATGCGTCCATGGCTTTTCTCTGTTGATAGCGTCAGGAGTGACACTTGAGTTCCGTAGATTCACAGCGCAGGATTCTGTCCGGTATGCGCCCGACTGGCCGTTTGCATCTGGGTCATTACCACGGCGTGTTGAAGAATTGGGTAAAGCTGCAGCATGAATACGATTGCTTTTTCTTTGCTGCAGACTGGCACGCGCTGACTACCCATTATGAGAACCCGCAGGATATCGAGCAGAGTGTCTGGGACATGTTGGTCGATTGGCTGGCGGCCGGGGTTAGTGGCAACGCTGCGACGCTGTTTATCCAGTCGCAGGTACCTGAGCATGCTGAGCTGCACTTGCTGTTGTCGATGATCACCCCGGTTAGTTGGCTGGAGCGGGTGCCGACCTACAAGGATCAGCAGGAAAAGCTCAAGGATCTTGATCTGGCGACCTATGGTTTCCTCGGTTATCCCTTACTGCAAAGCGCCGATATTCTGGTTTATCGTGCCGGCCAGGTGCCGGTAGGTGCTGACCAGGTTGCGCACGTGGAGATTACCCGTGAAGTCGCGCGCCGTTTCAACCATTTGTACGGCAAAGAAATCGGCTTTGAAGACAAAGCCGAAGCTGCTGTGCGCAAGATGGGCAAGAAGGCCGCCAAGCTGTATAGCAGCCTGCGTAAAGCCTATCAGGAGCAGGGTGACGGTGAGGCGTTGAGCACCGCGCGGGCGCTGTTGCAGGAACAACAGAATATTACCCTGGGTGACAAGGAGCGCTTGTTCGGTTACCTGGAGGGTGGCGGTAAGGTGATTCTGCCTGAGCCGCAAGCCTTGTTGACGCCAGATTCGAAAATGCCGGGGCTGGACGGGCAGAAGATGTCCAAGTCCTACGGCAACACCATCACCCTGCGTGACACGACCGATGAAGTGAACGAGAAAGTACGCCGCATGCCGACCGACCCGGCTCGGGTGCGCCGTACCGATCCGGGTGACCCGGCCAAGTGTCCGGTCTACCAGTTGCATCAGGTGTACACCGATCAGACCACCCATGCCTGGGTGCAGGAAGGCTGCCGCAGTGCCGGTATTGGCTGTATTGACTGCAAAAAACCAGTGATTGATGCGATCAGTGCCGAACTGGCGCCGATGCAGCAGCGCGCGAAGGATTACGAAGCCAGCCCGGATGCGGTGCGGGTGATTCTGGCCGAGGGTACCGAGCGGGCGCGTGAAGCCGCGCGCGATACCCTGGCCGAAGTGCGGCAGGTCATGGGCCTGCACTACCGGCCCTGACCCATGCGCGAGCCGACGGATACTGAGACCCTCTCGACCACGTCGGCCAGCGCTGCGCCTGCGCCTTTGGTGCAGCAACAGGAGCTGCCGTTTGCCATGGTCTATGGCCAGGCGGTCACCCAGTTGCCGCAGGATCTCTATATTCCCCCCGAAGCACTGGAAGTCTTTCTAGAGGCTTTTGAGGGCCCGCTGGATTTGCTGCTCTACCTGATCCGCAAGCAGAATATCGATATTCTGGATATTCCGGTGGCAGAAATTACTCGCCAGTACATGAGTTATGTCGAGCTGATGAAAGCGATTCGCCTGGAATTGGCTGCCGAGTATCTGGTGATGGCGGCGATGCTGGCAGAAATCAAATCCCGCCTGTTGTTGCCCCGCCAGGAAGAGCTCGAAGAAGAGGAAGGCGATCCGCGCGCTGAACTGATTCGCCGTTTGCAGGAATACGAGCGCTATAAACAGGCAGCCGAGGATATCGACAGCCTGCCACGCCTGGGGCGCGACCTGGTGTTGGCTGCTGCCGGAGTGCCGGCCTTGCCGCAACGCACGCAGGCGCCCGAAGTCAACTTGCAGGAATTGATGCTGGCGCTATCGGATGTGCTGCGCCGCGCTGACATGTTCGAGAGTCACCAGGTCAGTCGTGAAGTGCTGTCGACCCGCGAGCGAATGGCACAGGTGCTAGATCGTTTGCAGGGCCAAGCCTTTGTCCCTTTTGTCAGCCTGTTTACTGTCAGCGAGGGTCGCCTGGGTGTTGTGGTCACCTTTATGGCGGTACTAGAGTTGGTTAAAGAGCAATTGATCGAGCTGGTGCAAACCGAGCCCCTGGCCCCCATTCACGTCAAGGTACGCGCTGATGAGCCAACCACCCCTGTCACGGATTCTTGAAGCGGCGCTGCTGTCGAGCAATAAACCGCTGAACCTGGAACGCATCAAGGACCTGTTCGAGCCCGAACAGTTGCCCAGCAATGATGCGCTGCGTGCAGCGCTGACCGAACTGGGCGACAGCTATGCCGAGTCCGCTATGCAGTTGGTGGAAGTGGCTAGCGGCTGGCGTCTGCAAGTGCGCAATGCATATATGCCTTGGGTCAGCCGGCTCTGGGAGGAGCGCCCCCAGCGTTACTCGCGGGCATTGCTGGAAACCCTGGCGCTGGTGGCTTACCGGCAGCCCATCACCCGTGGTGAAATTGAGGATATTCGTGGCGTGGCGGTCAGCAGCCAGATTATCCGTACCTTGGTGGATCGTGAATGGGTGCGGGTGGTCGG
>REBY01000064.1 GCA_007692485.1 Pseudomonadaceae bacterium
ATCTTGCCCGGATTCATAATCCCGTTCGGGTCAAACACGGCCTTGACCGCCTTCATCAGCGCAATCTCTTCCGCGCTGCGGCTGTAATGCAGGTAATCGCGTTTGGTCATACCAACACCGTGTTCCGCTGAAATCGAGCCGTTGTACTTCTGGACAATCTCGAACACCCACTTGTTCACCTTGGCGCATTCGGCGAAGAAGGTGTCTTTGTCCAGATCATCCGGCTTGAGGATGTTCAGGTGCAGGTTGCCGTCACCAATATGGCCGAACCAGACGATCTCAAAGCTCGGGTAATGCTCGGCCACGATCGCATCAATATCATGCAGGAAGGCCGGCACCTGACCGACGGTGACCGAGATATCGTTCTTGTAGGGCGTCCAGTGGGAGATGGTCTCCGAGATAAATTCGCGCAGCTTCCACAGATTCTGCAACTGCTGCTCACTCTGGCTCATCACCCCGTCCAGCACCCAGCCTTGCTCGACGCAATACTCGAAGATTTCCAGCGCCTGGTTGGCAATCTCCTCGTTCAGCGCTTCGAATTCCAGCAGCGCATAGAAGGGGCAATCGGTGGCAAAGGGCGCCGGCACATCGCCGCGAGCCATGATCTTGGCCATCGCCTTGTCGGAGAAAAACTCAAAAGCAGTGAGGTCCAGTTTGCCCTGGAAGGCGTGCAACACCGGCATGATGGAATCAAAATCGGCAGTACCCAGCACCATGGCGGTGAGATTCTTCGGCGCCCGCTCCAGGCGCATGGTCGCTTCGACCACAAAGCCCAGGGTGCCTTCTGCGCCGATAAACAGCTGGCGCAGATCGTAGCCGGTGGCGTTCTTGATCAGGTCTTTGTTCAGTTCCAGCAACTCGCCGCTGCCGGTCACTACTTTCAGGCCAGCCACCCAGTTGCGCGTCATGCCGTAACGAATTACCTTGATCCCGCCGGCATTGGTACCGATGTTGCCGCCAATATTGCTCGAACCGGCCGAAGCGAAATCCACCGGATAATACAGCCCCTGCTCTTCGGCAAACTGCTGCAACTGGGCAGTTACCACACCCGGCTGACAGACCACGGTGCGGTCGAATTCATTAAAGGACACAATCTTGTTCATGTAATCGAAAGAGACCACTATCTCGCCATTGGCCGCCACGGCGCCCGCCGACAGCCCGGTGCGGCCACCCGAGGGCACCAGAGCAACCTGATGCTCATTGGCAAAGCGCACAATGGCCTGCACTTGCTCAGCATTTTTCGGGAACACAATCGCTAGCGGTGCTGGCGCAAAGTGCTTGGTCCAGTCCTTGCCCCAGTTGTTCAGGGATTCGGCGTCCGTGCGCACCTTGTCCGTATCAACCAGGGTTTTCAATTGTTCGATCAGGGCGTTGGGCGTCATCAACCGGGCTCTCTCACAGGATTCATGCTGGCGATGAATAGAATTCGCGCAGCAAAAGGTATCAAAAAGACAGAATATGCTAGCATACGCGGCTTCCGAACAAGGGCGCTTTTATCGGCAAATCATGTCGACCAGCGCCGGCACTGCCTGACAGCAGCCGCCCGGAGCACTTAACCCGCGCCCCAGGCGCCACCAGCATTGCGGATACCACAGACCATGGCCAAGACCTCACTGGACAAGAGCAAGATCAAGTTCCTTCTGCTCGAAGGCGTACATCAGAACGCCGTCGATACGCTGAAGGCTGCCGGTTACACCAATATTGACTACCGCACCGGCTCACTGCCGGAAGAGGAACTCAAGGCAGCCGTGGCCGATGCCCACTTTGTTGGCATCCGCTCGCGTACCCAGTTGACCGAAGAGATCTTCCAGCATGCGCCCAAGCTGATTGCCGTAGGCTGCTTCTGCATCGGCACCAACCAGGTTGACCTGACTGCGGCCATGGAGCGGGGTATTGCGGTATTCAATGCGCCCTACTCCAACACCCGCTCGGTGGCCGAACTGGTGCTGGCCGAAGCCATCCTGTTGCTGCGTGGCGTGCCGGAAAAGAACGCCTCCTGCCACCGTGGTGGCTGGCTGAAAACCGCGACCAATTCCTTTGAGGCGCGTGGTAAAAAACTCGGCATCATTGGTTACGGTTCGATTGGCACCCAATTGTCTGTACTTGCCGAAGGTCTGGGCATGCAGGTGATTTTCTATGATGTGGTGACCAAGCTGCCGCTGGGCAATGCCTCTCAGGTTGGCTCGCTGACAGAACTGCTGAATACTGCCGATGTGGTCTCTTTGCATGTACCGGAGAATCAAGCCACCAAGTGGATGATCGGTGAGCAGGAAATCCGCGCCATGAAGCCCGGCAGCATCCTGATCAATGCCGCGCGCGGTACCGTAGTCGATATCGAGGCGCTGGCCGGCGCGCTGGCTGACAAACACCTGGGCGGCGCGGCGATCGACGTTTTCCCGGTTGAGCCACGCTCCAATAACGACGAGTTCATCAGTCCGCTGCGCGAATTCGACAACTGCATCCTGACCCCGCACGTCGGTGGTTCGACCATGGAAGCTCAGGCCAACATCGGCCTGGAAGTCGCTGAGAAGCTGGTGCGTTACAGCGATAACGGCACTTCGATCACCTCGGTCAACTTCCCCGAAGTGGCTCTGCCCTCACATCCGGGCCAGCACCGCCTGCTGCACATTCACCAGAACATCCCTGGTGTGATGAGCGAGATCAACCAGGTGTTTGCCGAGAACGGCATCAACATCTGTGGCCAGTACCTGCAAACCAACGAGAAGGTTGGCTATGTGGTGGTCGATGTTGATGCTGACTACTCCGACCTGGCGCAGGAAAAACTGCAAAAAGTTAAGGGGACCATTCGCTGCCGCATTTTATTCTAGGCTACTGCGAACTCTAGCCAAAAACGGCGAGCCATGGGCTCGCCGTTTTTGTTAGCGCAATAAGGGATTATCCGGCCGGCGGCGAAACCAGCCGGTCAGGCTGGCGCGCTCACAACGCGATGGCAGCACTTCATGCAGAATACTGTCGCTAAGAAATACCGCCACGGTGCCCGCCACCGGGTCTACATCCCTTACGCCCTCAGGCAAATGCAGGCGCAACTCGCCGCCATCACCCGGTTGCCACTGGCTGTTCAGATAAGCCACGACTGATACGGTCCGCAGCGGATTGTCCTGAAAGCGGTCCATATGCTTGCTGTAACCCGCGCCTGGGGGATAGAGCGCAAAATGGCACTCAAAGGTATCCAACCCCAAAAACAAAGTACGATTCAACGCCAGGCGCAACCCGGCCATAAAACCGAGAAAGTCAGCGGTTGCCGGATGATCCGGGCAGTCATCGAGCCAACGGGTGTAATCGCCACGCACATCCGGCACGACCTGCTCATCACTGCCACGGCCAATGGCTGCCGGGGTTAGCGCATCGGCCTGCCATAACTGCCGACATTGCGCCTCCAGCGCCAGCCCCAACTCAGCGGGCAACAGCTGGGGTTGCATCGACCAGCCACGCACAACCAGATCATCGGCGATGGCATTGAAACCATTCGCCAGGACGGCAGGGAACTCTGACATGCTGTGCACACTCAAACAGGAACTTGCGGCACTGCCCGGTGGACACCGGGCTGCGGACCTGACCCGGAAGGGGTCGAGCGCATTGTAACGGCTTGTGGATGATCGACAAGCAGGAAAACAGTGCTCGCCCTTGCCACCCTGACTTCCCTACTAGTGAGACACCAACCCATCATGCGATCCCCCCACTTGCAGTGCATTGTGCGTACCTTGATTTGTTGCAGCCTGCTCGGCCTGAGCAGCCTGGCGCTGGCGGCCTCCGAGCCCATTTACCAGGCCTCTGGCATGCAGCAACACCAGGCGCATTTCCAGCAGGCGCTGCGCCAGGCCCAAGAGCGCTATGCCCGGCAGTTACCCACCAATGTGCACCAGACTTTGGTGCGGCAAAGCAATCAACGCTTTGCCCCAGAAGCCATGCAGGATCGGGCGCTGGCCCGGCTCGCTGTCAGCCTGGACAACCCAACCCGGCAACAAGCGCTGGATTTCTATCAGCAGCCACACGGGCAACGTATCGTTACCGCGGAAACTGCCGCAACCGCCCCAGGCAGTGTCGCCAGTCTGCAAAATGGCGTGCCAGAGCAAACCCTGAGCGCACAGCGTCAAGCGTTGCTGGCCCGTTTGGCCAACAGCTTGCCAGCACTCGAAATGGGGGTCGAGGTGTCAATGGCCCTCGCCAACCTGGCGGCGCAAAGTGCCAATGATCTGTTTGGTGGTTTGATGCGGGTACCCGATGCCATGGTTAGCGGCCAGCGCGACCGCCTGCGCAACCAGATGCAACCCAATCTGCTCGACACCTTGGCACATACGTATCGAGACCTGAGCGATGCCGATCTTGATGCATATGCCAACTGGAGTGAATCAGAAACAGGCCAGCGTTACTTCCGCGCGGTTGAAATGGCCGCGCGCGACGCACTCAACCCCTGAGCGGGGCAACCAGGTCAGGAGGGTATCCGCAGCCGCTCTGCCAACCAGTCGAGGTATTGCTTACGCAGGGGCTCACGCTCATTGGCCAGGTGGTGCCGGGCATCGGGCAGATAAAACATGTCAGGGGTCTGGAACTTGCTTTCCAAGACCTTGATATTGTGCTGCCAGTCCACGGTGCCATCCGACTGGCCCTGAATAATCAGGGGTGAATGCTCGACGGGCACGGCAGCCTCGATGCGCAAGATCCACTTTTCCAGGGCTTGCACCCAAGCTACCGGTAGCACCAAGGGCTGCAGCGGGTCATTTTCGCGGATAAAGCGCAAAAAATCCTCATCGCTGGAGTTGTCGGTAAACTTACGCCCGAGCTGGCTGACAAAACCACCCAGCATGCGCAGCCCCATCTGTGACAACAGCCATTGTTTGGGGCGGACCAAAGGCGCCATCAGAATCGTTTGCCCGACTTGCTCCGGCACCTGACCATGCAACAGGCGGTCAACCAGAATCCCGCCACCCGTGCTTTGCCCAAGCAGGTGCCAGGGTGCCGGTAACTCCCATGCCCGTGCCTGGGCAAAAGCGGCATCCAGTGCCGCTTGGTAACTGAGGAAGCAGTCGATACTGGCGCGCTCACCGGAAGACAAGCCATGCCCGGGTAAATCCATACCCAGCACAGCCAGGTGCTGATCCAGCGCCCATTCGATCAGGTGGCGGTAGAGCCCCATGTGGTCATAATAACCATGCAGGATAAGCAGCGTGCCGCGCGGCTCAGCCGGACGCCAGACTTGCAAGGCCAGATCAAAGCCATCGATGGAAACCCGGCCCAGGTACTGCTCAGCCCGAGTGGAGAAGTCGATACCATAATAACCGGCATAGCGCAGGCCCAAGGCATCCAACGGACGGCCAGGCTCCAATAGCGGCAAGTCGGTAGTGAGTTGTTGCAGTAACGCCTGATCCATTAAATAACCACTCTAAAAAGCGCAACTAGCGGCAACAGACCAGCGGCTAGCGTAAGGCGCACAGAATTCCATGCTTTGGGCATGATTTGCAACCGATCATCGTGTAACATGCTGCGTCTCTGATTTCCACGTCCCAATGCGCCAATTCATACGGCGCAACCTGCTCATACTGTGAGGGTTTTCATGACTGAACGCGTACAAGTCGGCAGCCTGCAAGTTGCCAAAGTGCTCCACGACTTTATCAACGATCATGCCATTCCTGGTAGCGGCGTCGACGCCAAGGCCTTCTGGAGCGGCTTTGAAGCCCTGATCACTGACCTGGCGCCAAAGAACAAGGCCTTGCTGGCCAAGCGCGATGACCTGCAAGCCCTGATCGATGCCTGGCACCAGGCGCGCGCTGGTCAGGCGTTCAACTTCGCCGAGTACAAAGCCTTCCTGCAAGAGATCGGCTACCTGCTGCCCGAGCCCGCTGACTTCCAGGCCACCACCGAAAACGTTGATGAAGAAATTGCTCAACTCGCTGGCCCGCAACTGGTAGTACCGGTCATGAATGCCCGCTTTGCGCTCAACGCAGCCAACGCCCGTTGGGGCTCCCTGTATGACGCCCTGTATGGCACCGACGCCATCTCCGAAGCAGACGGCGCGACCAAAGGCCCGGGCTACAATGAAATCCGTGGCAACAAGGTCATCGCTTACGCTCGTGCCTTCCTCGATGAGGCAGCGCCGCTGGCCAAAGGTTCCCATGTCGACTCCATCGCTTACGTGATTGAGAACGGACAACTTCAGGTCAGCCTGAAAGACGGCAACCATACCGGCCTGCAAGACCCGGCCAAGTTCATCGGCTTCGTCGGTAATCCGGCCAACCCGGATGGCGTGCTGTTGAAAAACAATGGCCTGCATTTTGAAATCCAGATCGACCCGGCCAGCAACGTCGGCCAGACCGACCCGGCTGGCGTCAAGGACGTCCTGATGGAGTCCGCACTGACCACCATCATGGACTGTGAAGACTCAGTCGCCGCCGTCGATGCTGACGACAAGACCGTGGTCTACCGCAACTGGCTCGGCCTGATGAAAGGCGACCTGGCAGAAAACGTCAGCAAGGGCGGCAGCAGCTTTACCCGCACCATGAACCCGGATCGCGAATACACCGCCGCCGATGGTTCGACCCTGAGCCTGCACGGTCGCTCGCTGCTGTTCGTACGCAACGTTGGCCACCTGATGACCAACAATGCCATTCTCGACAAAGACGGTAACGAAGTGCCGGAAGGCATCATGGATGGCGCGGTCACCAGCCTGATCGCCCTGCACAACCTGAATGGTAATACGGCCCGCAAGAACACCCGTACCGGCTCGGTCTATATCGTTAAGCCGAAGATGCACGGCCCGGAAGAAGTCGAGTTCACCACCGAACTCTTCGGCCGCGTAGAAGAGATGCTGGGTATGGCGCGCAATACATTGAAAGTCGGCATCATGGACGAAGAGCGCCGCACTACCATCAACCTGAAAGCCTGTATCAAGGCGGCCAGCGAGCGCGTTGTCTTCATCAACACCGGCTTCCTCGACCGGACCGGCGATGAAATCCATACCTCGATGGAAGCGGGCGCCTTTATTCGTAAGGGTGACATCAAAGGCGCCGTATGGATTGGTGCTTACGAAAACAGCAACGTCGATATCGGCCTGGCGACTGGCCTCAAGGGCCGCGCGCAAATCGGCAAAGGCATGTGGGCCATGCCTGACCTGATGGCAGCCATGCTGGAACAGAAAATCGGCCACCCGATGGCCGGTGCCAACACCGCTTGGGTACCCTCGCCAACGGCTGCCACCCTGCATGCCATGCATTACCACAAAGTTAATGTAGCCGAGCGCCAGAGTGAACTGGCCAAACGTACCCCGGCATCGGTGGATGACATCCTGACCATCCCGCTGGCCCCGGAAACCAACTGGTCTGCCGAGGAAATCCAGCAAGAGCTGGACAACAACGTTCAGGGCATTCTGGGCTATGTGGTGCGCTGGATTGACCACGGTGTGGGCTGCTCCAAGGTGCCGGACATCAATGACGTTGGCCTGATGGAAGACCGCGCTACCCTGCGCATTTCCAGCCAGCACATTGCCAACTGGCTGCGTCACGGTATCTGCACCGAAGAACAGGTCATGGAAACCTTCAAGCGCATGGCACCCGTGGTTGACCGGCAGAATGCCAACGACCCGGACTACCTGGCCATGGCACCCAACTTCGATGACAGCATTGCCTTCCAGGCCGCGGTCGAGCTGTGTATCGAAGGCTGCAAGCAGCCCAATGGTTACACTGAGCCGGTTCTGCACCGTCGTCGCCGCGAGTTCAAAGCCAAGCAAGGCTGCTGATCACGCCGCAAATCAAAGCCCCGGCCAGCTCAGCTGCCCGGGGCTTTTTTGTGACAGAGCGATCAGTACAAAACAGACGCCATGCTTTATTAAACCGACCAACGGCACACCAGGACGACCAGGCAGCTCACTGCCACCTGCGCGCCCCTTGCTTCCACCCGTATGTAGGATATGATCTAGAGACTGAATAACAACGACCGGCAATGACTGCCGGCCGCCACCTCGCCTGGATGCAGCTGTACTCCCTTGCAGGAGAGTTGTATGAACAAGAAGTGTGCGGCACCGCCCAGCGATGTTCATCGCCAACGCTTGCTAGCCATGCAGGCTCGGCTGGCCAAAGCACGCATCGAAGTTAGCGAGGCGTCAATCGAAGAAGTTGAGCTGGCACCGATTGAGCAGCGCGAGTATCACCTGCTGCGCGCGCACATCAACACCATGATCGATCATGGCTGGACCATCATCGGCCGCGAACCCATCACCCTCAAACGCGGCGAACAAACCTGCTTCGTACGCCAGGGCATGCTGATCAGCCCCGATCTGGACAACAGCAAAACCGGCTGATTCGCCACGGAGCTGCCGGCCGGCCGAGGTTGTTCATTCTGCCCCATTCCACGCTATAGTGACTCCCGCGCGCAGCTTGGCGCGCTGCCAACGGTGCTACAAGGAGTCCGCATGTCTGCGCAGGAACTTGCCCCCAAACGGGAAATATTCGGCTGGGCTATGTTCGATTTTGCCAATCAGGGCTATACCCTGCTGATCATCACGGTGATCTACGGCGATCTGTTTACCCGCGTTATTGTTGGCGACAGCCCGGATTATCGTCTCGGCAACCTGCTGTGGAGCCTGGCACTGGCGTGTAGCTACCTGCTGGTCGTCGTCGCCAACCCCTTGTGTGGCGCGATCATGGACTACTCACGCAGCCGCAAGCGCTTTCTGTTTACCAGTTACCTGCTCACCGTTGGCGCCACGGCAATGTTGTACTTTGTCGAACCCGGCTGGCTGATTCCAGCCATGCTGCTGATCATAGTGTCCAACTTTGCCTACGCTATCGGCGAAGGCTTTATCGCCAGTTTCCTGCCCGACCTGGGTCCACGCAAAGCACTGGGCTGGATTTCCGGGCTGGGCTGGGGCCTCGGTTATATTGGCGGCCTGGTGGCGACCGCGTTTACCCTGTTCTTTCTTGGCGATGTCTCCGCCGAGAACTATGACACTATCCGCTGGGTCGGGCCGTTTGCCGCCGGCTTCTTCCTCCTCGCCGCCATCCCGACTTTCGTCTGGGTGCGTGAGCGCGGGCGCAAGCAACGCTTGCCAGCCGGACAGAGCCTGATCGGCGTCGGCATCCGCCGTTTGCAGACGACCTGGCAACAGGTTCACCAATTCAGGGACCTGCGCGCCTTGCTGGTGTCGGTATTTTTCGCCATGGCTGGTATCTACATCATCATTGCTTTTTCCTTTATCTATGGGGCTCAGGTAATTGGCTGGGACGAGCAAGTACGCATCTATATGTTTGTCACCGTGCAAATCACCGCTGCGATTGGTGCCATTGGCTTTGGTTGGCTGCAAAGCCATATCGGCGCCCGCACCACCTACCTGATGACACTGGGTCTCTGGTTGCTGGCTATTCTCGCCATCTGGCAAACACCGGCTCTGACCGAGCTATTCAATCGAGCCTTCGCCGTTGACTGGCAGGCCCAATATGTCTTTCTGGTGGCTGGCGTACTCGCCGGCGCCAGCCTTGGCTCTTCCCAGTCAGCCACCCGGGCGCTGGTCGGCGTGCTGACGCCAACAGGCAAAGCGGCGGAATTTTTTGGCCTCTGGGGCATGGCCGGCAAGCTGGCAGCGATTTTCGGTATTCTTGGGCTCGGCCTGATTCAGTGGGGGTTTGGGCTGGCCAATGCCATCCTGTTCTGCCTGGCACTGTTCATTGCCGCCATGATCGCCGTTTTACCGGTGGATGAACGGCGCGGCGAGCAGGTCGCTGATGACTGGCGCGAACCGGCTCAGGATTGATCGGCCGCAACACCCTGGTCGAGCGGCAACTGCAATACGCTATCGCTGAACACCCAATCAACCCCACGATTGATCTCACGGTTAAGGATCAGCCCGTTCTCGACAAAGCCAGTCCCGACGCAGCGCCCCGCGTCACGTAGCTGCTGCAGGGTGCCGCCACCGATCAGGGCAAAAGAGCCCGCCACCGCTCCGTGGCCAAGGGCAAGATTCTGCCGCACTATGCTGGCAGTATTGGCCTGGGCAACGTCGACAAAGGCGTCTTTGGGTATCTCCCGAAAACCTTCCAGATGATCGGGCTCAAGACTCAACAAGTGAAAATCAGCCTGCGGTGTCAGCGCTTGCAAGCGCTCACTGACCCGCAGCGGCAAATCCGTGCGTTGTCGCCAGGATTCCTTGATCTCGATCATCAAATGCAAACGACCGTGCGCCATTTGCACCACTTCATCAAGGTGCGGAATATGCGGCACTGCGGCGCGCAACTCACTGAAGCGGGTGTCGGCAATCACTAGGTCCGGGCGCTGGAACAGCCGGCCGCAATGCGGGTCATGATGCACCACAGGCTCACCATCACGGGTCAGCTGAACATCCAGCTCAGCGCCCCATATGCCCAACTGCAAACACAGCTCAAAGGCCTCCAGCGTGTTTTCCACCACCGCGCCGGAGGAGCCATGCCCATGCGCGCCGCGATGCGCCACAAGCCGGCTTGCCGACGCTGCCGGGCGCCGCGCGGCGGGTGACAAGGTCCAGAGATAATTGGCCAAGGTATTCAGGTGGCTGGAAAAATCCGCCATGGGTAACTCCGTGATAATCCAGACAGCGCATGGTGTACTTCTATCATAGCCCATGTCTTTCCCGACGCCGGCACCCTCAGGTTAGCCGTGGGCACCTTGCGTTACAGAAAGCAATACGCCACTATCCCAGCGTCAATAATCAATCGGCCTGTAACAGCATGGGCAAATGCCTTCTCAATCATTCTAAGCTGTCCCGGTGCTATCAGGTCGCGGCACTGCTCTGTTACCTGCTGCTGAGTGCTCAATGGGCCGTCGCCAGGCCGGCCGACCAGCCTGTCACCCTTTACCTGGCAGGCAACCAGGGCTCCTACGAGTACACAAAAAGCCTGATGATCAAGGCGTTGGAAGCTGCCGATTACCGGGTGGTGATCGTCAATGTTGGCGAAGACACCCCCATGTCCCGGATGGAAGTTATGCTGCTACGGGGCGATATCAGCTTGATCATTCTTGGCCAGACTGACCAGCGCGATCGGCGCTACCTGCCGATTCCCGTTGGCATGACTGACGGCTTGATCGGACAGCGCATTCTGTTTATCCCGCTCGGTCAGCAGGCGCGTTATGACAAGGTCAGAAATCTGCACGACCTGCAGCAGCTAGGCGTCGTTGCCGGGCTTGGCGAGGCCTGGGCCGATGTGGCCATCTGGGCGGCGAATGACTTGCCGACTGCGACCATCAGCGGCGACTGGAAACGCCTCTACCGCATGCTGGCGGCAGGCAATCGGCAAATTGACTATTTACCCCGCGGCGCACAAGAAATAACCCGCGAATGGCAACTGTACCCAGAGCTGGCCGTTGAACAGCAGTTACTCCTGCGTTATGCACAGGATCACATTCTTTACGTCTCTCCGGAAAAACCTGAACTGCATACCTTGCTGCTGGCGGTCATGCAGCAAGCCTATGCGCAAGGCATGATTCGCGACCTGGTGCGCCACCATTACCAAGCTGTTTTTGAGCCGCCGATCAGCCTTGATCAGCGCCGGGTCATTGATCTGCAACTAGCCGACTGAGCCTATTTCTCCGCTCACCGGCTCGCCCCTCCAGTTACTATACAAACGGATCAGCATTATTGATGCTCCTTGCTTTTCCAATGCTGGGTCGCTAGCGTCAGCGTTTTGTTCTGACCCAATCCCGTGCGAGGTGTACTTCCGTGAAAACCCGAATTACCGAACTCTTTGGCATTCAGCATCCGATCATTCAAGGCGGCATGCACTTTGTTGGTCTCGCCGATCTCGCGGCTGCCGTTTCCAATGCGGGTGGTCTGGGGACTATTACCGGGCTGACGCAGCGCACACCCGCTGACCTGGCCAATGAAATTGCCCGCTGCCATGACATGACTGACAAGCCTTTTGCAGTCAACCTGACCTTCTTGCCCACCGTCAGCTCGCCAGACTACCCCGGCTATATCAAAGCCATCATCGAAGGCGGCGTCAAACACGTAGAAACCGCCGGCCGCAGCCCTGAAAAATATATGCCGGCACTCAAAGAGGCAGGCATCAAGGTGATTCACAAATGCACCTCGGTGCGCCATGCCCTGAAAGCTCAGGCTATCGGATGCGATGCGGTATCTGTCGATGGTTTTGAATGCGGCGGGCACCCGGGGGAAGATGATATTCCCAACATGATCCTGCTGCCACGTGCCGCTGATGAACTGGAAATTCCTTTTGTCGCCTCAGGCGGCATGGCCGATGCACGCTCTTTGGTGGCTGCCATGGCGCTCGGTGCTGAAGGCATGAACATGGGCACGCGCTTTATTGCCACCCAGGAAGCCCCGGTGCACGATAACGTCAAGCAGGCCATTGTTGCCGCCAGTGAGCTGGATACCCGCCTGGTCATGCGCCCGCTGCGCAACACCGAACGCGTCCTCAACAACGCTGCGGTGGAACGCATTATCGAAAAAGAGCAGCGCCTGGGTAAGGACCTGCAATTCAGCGACATCATCGATGAAGTCGCCGGCGTCTATCCGCGCATCATGCAGGAAGGCGATATGGAAATTGGCGCTTGGTCTTGCGGCATGGTGGCCGGCCTGATCCACGACGTACCCACCTGCGAAGCATTGATCTCGGGCATTATGCGTGATGCTGAGCAGTTGATTCGCCAGCGACTTGCGGGCTTTCTCTAACCCGCCCGGCGACGTTTAACGCGTCGCCTTGATCTGCTGAACCTCGGCCAACCAGGCCGGGTTCAGCTGATACACATCGACCGGCAGACCAAGCTCATGCATCTGCCGTTCATGCGCCAGCTTTTCTGCTGCCAGCGCATCCAGTGCCTCCTGATTACCGTCCAGCCGATACATCTCGCTCAGGCCCAGATGATAGAAACGCTGTAGCTGCATGGCCGCCGGCTGTTGTTCGGCGACACC
>REBY01000025.1 GCA_007692485.1 Pseudomonadaceae bacterium
GTCGGCCGCGCGTTTGAACCGCCATTGCATCTGATCAGCCAGTGCCACCAGACACTGATCACCTCGGCTGTGCCCGTAAAGGTCATTGAAGTCCTTGAAGTGATCGACATCAATCATCAGCAGTGCGATAGGCGCTCCCATACGCAAGGCTCGGCGTGCCTCGTCAATCTTGTAGGCATCAAAGTGACGGCGGTTGGCCAGGCCCGTCAGATGGTCACTGCGCGACATCTCCAACAGTTCTTGCCGCGCGTGATCCAGGTCTGACATGTGATCCCAGCGTTGCAGCAAGCTGAGCAACCATTTGCCGCTGCTCTCCAACATATCCTGTCGCGCCAGGGCGGCTTTCGCCTCAGCGGTACGCACCGCCAGCACAAAGCTCTGCTCGCGACCGGAAAAGCGAACCAGCAAGGTATCGGGTGAGCCAGCCAACACGTACAGACTCCACCCCTCCTCGGCATCAATCTCGCAGCCGCGTTCGAACACGCGCTCCAACCACTGCCAGTCATCGCTGACAAACCAGGCCACACGGGTAACCCAGGGACGGCTGTGGCGGCGATCAATCAAAGCAGCGGCATCCAAGCCCAGATACTCCCCCAACTCCTGTAACACGCGCCGCAGGTAATCCGGGTACTCAGCCGGGCTGGCTAGCATAAAACCCTGAATGGCCCGCGAAGCCAGCCCCTGATAACCGTTAACGAAGGCCAACTCCTGGGTGCGTTCTGCCACCCGGCTGTCCAGACTATCGCGCTCGGTCTCAAGTGCATGCAAGGCATTTTCATGCTGCTCGGCGTAATGCCGAATACCTTCACGCAGTACATCAAAGCCAGCCGCAACCCGATCAATCTCGTCCTCCCAGGCACGCGGCGGTCGATCAAGCTGCAGTGCCGGCGGGTGGCGTTGCGGCACCAGTTCGGCAACGTAACGGTTGATACTGTTCAGGGGTTTGACCAGGTCGCGCTGCAATAGACGGAAGATCACCAGACACACCAGCAAAGTAAACAACGAAAGCTCAAATAAACGCATGGCCACAGCGGTTATCAGCGCCTCGTTCAGGCGTTCGCGTTGATAGTAAACCAGCAGCTCGCCCAGGGCATGGGCGCCACCGTCCGGCGGCGGTATGACCACCCGGGCATCCGCCGGGGTGGTATCCACCACCGCCATCCCTGCGTGCAGGCGCAAGCCAGTGGGTGAGCTCAGCACCACTGCAGCAACTTCTTCACGGTCAGCAATCATGGCGACTTGCCGATTAAGAGCGTCCACCTCAATGTCCCACAGAGCGACTTGCAGCAGCGGTAAATGATTGGCCGTCAATTGCTCGACGACACGGCTAAACTGCTGTTGCTCGGCTCGGTAAATCAGCAGGCTATGCACGAGCGAGCCCAGCAAAATACTCAGCGCGGCCAGTAAAGCGAGCCGCTGCAACAGCCGCTTGCTCAAGGGCGCAAAAACCTTACCGCTGTCATTCATGGGGTCGGCTCCAACCAGGCACCTATGGTGAAATCATAGTCGGTACGGGCCGGGTTACAGGCCTTGCTGAAAGCGCAAAAATCAACCGGTGGTGCATCCGCTGCTTGTAGTGCAAGAAAACGCTGCGCCAAGGCCGGCGTAAACAGCGTGAACATGGGCTGCACCAGTTCGGTCCCTTCGTTACTGGCGAAGTCCACCCCGTGGTGGTAGTCATACAGCATAACCAGCCCCCAGGCTCCGGCCATATGGTGCCCGCCGGCCAACGCGGTCAACTGCCCGTCGATAATCTCCTGCATCCCTTGCTCCGAGGCATTGACGGTCGAATAGAGAATATCCTTGCCGGGCTCCAGCCCCTGCTCGGCCAAAGCCTGCATGGCTCCAAAGGCCATCAGGTCGTTGCCGGTCCAGATAGCGCGAATACCGGGGTAACGACGGTACAGGTGCTTGGCCTGCTCGGCCGCCTTGTCGCGTTGCCAGTCGCCATGCACCAGTTGATGCAGCTTGACGTGCGGGTGCGCAGCAAAGGCATCAAGCATACCCTGATTCCGCCGGATGGAGCTATCGCTGGAGCGGTCGCCAGAAATGGCCACCACTTCAAAAACCTGATCGTCAGATAGCCAGCCGCGCCGTTTTGCTTCTGACATAAGGGCCTGCGCAGTCAGGACACCAGCGTCTTCAGCCCGCGGCACTACACTACCGAGCCAATGGCTGAAATGTTCGCGCGGGTAACCAACCACCGGACGCTCATCGGCCTGCACCGCGTTCCAGGCTGACACCGTCTTGATGCCTGCGGCCTCGATCAAACCGAGCTGTTCAGGCAAGGTGCGTTTGTCCGCCGCAATGAGCATATAATCCGGCCGCTGATCGCTGCTGCGCTCGGTCACGTCCCGGGTCAGGCTGATTTGCGCCAGATAGTCACGCTCGGCATAGAGCACTTCAAGCTGCATACCCAGGCTGTCAGCAGCCAGTTGCATGGCATCGGTAGCATCCCGCCAATAGGGTTCATCGGCGTTGCCGGGATTGATAAAGACGACACTGGGCGCTGCAGACAATGGCAGCACCAGACAACATCCTAGTAGCACAAGCAAACGGTGCAACAAAAGCAACCTCGCAAGACGCATTTTGCATATATTTGGCTTGAGTATACCGATTCCAAAGCGCCACTGTGACCCTGTGCCGCAGACTATTTCCTCGCCAGCTGCCAATCTGGTTTAATGGCGTCACCTATCCCTTTACGGAGATACTTCCATGCGCGCGTTATTTCGCCGCCTTGCACTGACTCCCGTGCTGGCCATTGCCCTGAGTCAGAGCCCCGGCCTGCTAGCCGATGATCTGTTGATTGATGTCTACCGTGATGCTAATTGCGGCTGTTGTGAAGCCTGGATTGATCATCTCAAAGACCATGGCTTCAGCGTCAATGATCACGTAACAGATGACATGGTCGCGGTAAAGATTGAGCATGGCGTCCCACCGGAGTTGTCGTCTTGCCATACCGGGGTAATCAACGGGCAATTTGTTGAAGGCCACGTGCCAGCGGCGGACATCCTCAGCTTGCAGAACAAACCCGATCTGCTGGGCCTGGCCGTTCCGCGCATGCCGATTGGCTCACCAGGAATGGAAATGGGTGACCGCAAGGACCCCTATGAAGTGATTGGTCTTGAAGCCGACGGCAGCACCCGAGTGATCAATCAGTACCACTGACCACTTTCAGGGCTTTGGTGGACGAGACATCCAGGCCACTGATGATGTACCCATTGCGACCGGCATGTTTGGCTTGATACAGGCACTCATCAGCCTCATGCAGCCAAGCCTGCCAATTCTCTTGGCGGCGCAGCGGAGCACCACCTATAGACACCGTGACCGGACCGCCCGGGCTGCGGATCTGTTCGGCAACAGCCGAGCATAGATGCTGCGCCGCGCGCTCCAACCCCAGCATATCCACCAGCGGTAGCAAGAGCACAAACTCTTCACCGCCAAGACGAAACAAGCGGTCTGACTCCCGGCTGGCGCTTTCCAGTAGATTGGCTACCGCCACCAGCACCTGGTCACCGGCCTTATGGCCGTACAAGTCATTAACCCGTTTGAAGTGATCCAGGTCCAGCATCAGCAAGCCGTACTGCTTGCCATAACGACGTTGCTCAGCCATGGCAATGGTTAGCTCCCGCTCCATGGTACGGCGGTTACCCGTGGAAGTAAGAGGGTCAAGCGTAGCCAGCGTATTCAGTTGCTCGCGCTGCCGGCGGCCCCGGAAAGCAAAGACAAAAGCAAAGAAACTGGCGATGCCACTGGTCACAATAAAGGACATCATCTGGTAATTGCTTTCAAAAATTTGTCCGCCTGGCATCAGGCCCAACACGCAAATCGCAATCAGGGCCAGGCTGGTAGCCAGCAAACTTTGTAATGGAGGCACAACAAAGAAATTGAACATGATCAAGGTATAGAACCAAAATAAGCCGTTGATCCCCAGATTGTTGGCCACAATTACAGTGCCGACGGAGAAGATCACAGCAAGAAACTGCCCTGGCCGGATAGTATCGCCCGTCACCCAAGCCCAGCGCACAGCCCCTATGGTGCAAAGCACCAGAATCGAATCAACCACTCCCACCAGATAGTTGCCTTCAATCAGGCGATAAGCTGCATAGGGTGTGACGCCTACAAAAGCGCACAACCCAACCAGCATAATAATGGATAGCTGAAAATCGTGTTTAAGGCGGTTCCAGAACTCGGCCATACCCAGTCTCGGTGTATTGTTTTTATCCTTGTAGAGCACTAGAGAAGTGTCTCAAGTCAATACAGAAACTTTACGCCTGCTTCCGGTCACTGGCAAGCACTGAGCAGAATCATTGCGCCATCATTCACTGACAAATACATCAGGGAAAGACGGTGTTGCAGCAGCATTGGTTGTGATTAGCGCCTATTGTCGAGCAGGAGCTGAACACTCCCAGGAGATGCAGCGCTATGGAAGGTCGAGCTCCCGCTCGACCAGCGGCCTACGTCAGCGCACCAACCGCTGTCAGGCGGCGGTGGCTTGAATGCGTGACACCATGGCCTTGAGGCCGTTGCCGCGGGTTGGGCTGAGGTGTTTGAGCAGGTTAAGCTGCTCGAAGTAGTCTTCAATCGGGAACGCCTGAATCTCGGCGCGGCTTTTGCCGTTGTAGGCAGCCAGAACCACTGCCAACAAACCTTTGACGATAAAAGCATCACTGTCCGCATCAAAGAACAGCTTGTCGCCCTCTTCCCGGCTGACCAGCCACACCTGACTCTGACAGCCGCGCACCAGGTTAGCTTCGGTCTTCGCCTCGGCATCCAGGTCAGGCAGCTCACGGCCCAGATCGATGATGTATTTGTAGCGATCTTCCCAGCTGTCGAAAAAGCTCAGCGTCTCAACAATATCGTCAGTGGTGATCTCGGTACCAAACTGGCTCATTAAAAATCCTCAAGATTCTTTAAAGTGCGAGGAAGCCTCTGAAAACGCTGGCGAGACAGGCGCAGCAAAGCAAAACAAGCCGGATAAGCGCAGTTTACAGCGCCGCCAGTTTTCAGTGACGTCCTAGAAGAACATGCCGGTTTCAAGCTGAGCTTCTTCGCTCATCATCTCGCGATTCCATGGCGGATCAAATACCAGATCCACAACAACCGTCTCGACGTTGGGCACCAGGCGCACGCGATACTCGACATCACCCACCAATACCGGCCCCATACCGCAGGCAGGCGCCGTCAGTGTCATCTGGATATCCACGCGCTTGGCTGCCTGGTCAATGCTGACCGCATAGATCAAGCCCAGGTTGACCAGGTCGACCGGGATTTCCGGGTCAAACACGGTTTTCAGTGCCGTCCATACCTGCTCTTCATGGATCTGATCATCCGTGGGTGCGGGGAATTCAAGCACTTCCCGCTCCAGCCCGAGCTTATCGGCATCGGTGCCATCGACCCGCACCATCTGACCGTGATAAGTCAGGGTGTAGTTCCCGCCGAGGGCCTGGGTGATGGTGACAAACGTGTCCTTGGGAATGGTCAGCGGCGTGCCGTCCGGAACCCGACGCGCAGGGCAATCAGCCTGCGCTACTACCATACGTCTTTCCATTATTGGCTCAATTCACGCTGAAACTTTCACCGCAACCGCACTCGTCGGTCACGTTGGGGTTGATAAACTTGATCTGCTGGTTGATGCCTTCACGCACCAGATCAATCTGGGCGCCATTGAGCACACCGATGCTGTCTTTGGCGATCAGCAGACGAATATCCTGATCCAGGGTGTATTCAAGGTCATCTGCCTTGCCCTCTTCGACCATGTCGATCACGTACATAAAGCCGGTGCAGCCGCTTTTTTTCACGCTAACGCGCACTGCCCTGCCCGGCTGATTGGCCAACTGACGCTGGAAATGAGCCTGTGCCGCCGGCGTTACCGATACGGCCTGAGCTTGCGGGTCAAAAGATTCAACACTCATGCTGGCCTCCTAAAGAAACTGACGCACTTTTTCCAATGCGACGAACAGTCGATCAATGTCTGCCCGGGTATTGTAGATACTGAAACTGGCACGCACAGTGCCGGGAATCGCATACTGATCCATGATCGGCTGGGCGCAATGATGTCCGGTACGTACCGCGATTCCCTGCTGATCCAGCAAAGTGCCCACATCACCAGGGTGCGCACCTTCCAACAGAAAGCTCATAACCGCCACCTTGTTGCTCGAGGTGCCGATCAGGCGCAAACCGGGTACTTCTCGTGCTCGGCTTTCTGCGTAATGCAGCAAATCCAGCTCGTAAGCCTCGGCCGCTGCGCGGTCAAACCCCTGTACATAATCAATCGCCGCACCAAAACCGATAACCCCGGCAATATCCGGCGTACCGGCTTCAAATTTCCAAGGCAACTGATTCCAGGTGCTGCCAGCAAAACTGACGGTTTCGATCATTTCGCCACCGCCCTGCCAGGGCGACATGGCTTCGAGCAGCGCGGACTTGCCATACAGCACGCCAACACCAGTCGGACCAAAGAGCTTGTGCGCGGAAAAGACATAAAAGTCGCAATCCAGGGCTTGCATATCAACCGCAAAATGGCCAATAGCCTGGGCACCGTCGAGCAAACAGAGTGCACCTGCGGCATGTGCCAGCTCGACAATATCCTCAACCGGATTGATCGTACCCAGGGCATTGGACACATGCCCACAAGCCACCATTTTTACCCGGCCATCTTCCAGCATGAAGCGCAGCGCCTGCATATCCAAGGTGCCCGTCTCATCCACCGGAATCGGCTCAACACTGGCGCCACGTTCAGCGGCGACCATCTGCCAGGGCACAATATTGGCGTGATGCTCCATGGCTGACACCAGTACCCGGTCACCCGGTTGCAGGTTGTCGCGGCCCCAGCTATTGGCGACCAGATTGATGCCTTCGGTCGTACCGCGCGTCCAGATGATCTCATGCGCATGCTCGGCATGAATCAGATCGCGTACCTTGCCGCGCGCTGCTTCGAATTTGGCAGTAGCACGGTCAGCCAGGGTATGTGCACCACGGTGCACATTGCTGTTGTCATTACGGTAATAATCAACAATCGCCTGGATAACCGCTTCCGGTTTTTGCGTCGTAGCCGCATTATCCAGATAGACCAGCGGCTGTCCGTTGACCTCCTGGTGCAAGATCGGAAAATCGGCACGAACGCGCTCGGCGTCAAAGCCAACCGGCGTTACTGTCGCCATCTCATTCATAGCTCAATTGCCCCACTTGCTCACTGGCTTCGCCGAACAGCGCAGTCAGGCGCGGACGCAAGTAATCCCGAATAGCCTGTTCCGGCACCTGATTGATCAGCTCGTTGATAAAGCCAAAGCTAAGCATGGTGCGAGCATCGTTTTCACTCACGCCACGGCTCATCAGATAGAACATCGACGTCTTGTCCAACTGCGCGATGGTTGCCCCATGGGCACAACGCACATCGTCAGCATAGATTTCCAGTTCCGGCTTGGTATTCACTTCCGCCTTGGGCGAGGTCAGCAGATTCTTGTTGCTAAGCTCCGCCAGGGTTTTCTGCGCCTGCGGATGAATATGGATGCGCCCGTTGAAGACTGCCTTGGCCGAATCACCAATGATGCCGCGGAACACCTCATTGCTGGTGCAGTTGGGCACGCAGTGCTCAACGTTGGTGTGGTAGTCAATCAACTGCTTGTTGCGCGGCAGGTAGACGCCGTTCAACTGCATATGTGCACCTTCGCCACGCATATTGCACTGATAATCGATGCGCTTGAGGCGGCTGCCCTGCGCCAGAGTAAAGCCGAGGAAGCGTGCATCGCGCAGCAGATTCACATGCACCCCACCCACATGCAGCAGACCTTCCTGCTCCAGGTTGATGCGATAATGCTGCAACTGAGCGTTGGCACCTACCACGACTTCAGTCAGGCTGTTGACGAAGCCGTTCTGCTCGGCGCTGTCAGAGACATAATGCTCGACAACTTCCGCCTGGCTGTTGTCTTCCAACACCACTAGCAAACGTTGCTGGGCAACGCTCGGGGTCGCCTCCGGCGTGGAGATATTCAGCACATAAACGGGCTTTTCCAGCACCTGGTTGCGCGGCACATGCACCAGCAACCCATCGGCCAGCCAGGCATTGCTCAAAGCGGCAAACAGGTGACGCTTGCTATCGACCACCTTGCCCAGATGCTGCTGGATCAGTGCCTGCTGCTGGGCATCGGCATCCGCAAACTGCACCACACCCAACGGCAAAGGCGACGAATCGGCAGCGGAAAAGCGGCCGTTGATAAACACCAACCGGGTCGCATCGAAATCGATGGCTTCGACCTGCTGCTGCCAGTTGCTCAGCTCGGCTTTTGCCCATTGGCTGGGCACGTCCTGCTGCAGCGGTGTGAGCGGCGTGTATTTCCAGAGTTCGGTCTTGCGTCCCGGCCAGGCCGCAGCAGTCCAGGCCTGCTCACCTTGCTGGCGCAGTGCGTCCAACCAGGCAGGCCCGTGCTGCTCGGCAGCCAGTTTCATGGCAATGTGTTGAAAGTCACTCATGGTTTCAGGCTACCTCTTCTTCCAGCCAGCCGTAGCCTTTGGCTTCCAGCTCAAGGGCCAGGCTCTTGTCACCCGACTTGACGATGCGACCGTTGGCCAACACGTGTACGTAATCCGGCACGATGTAATCCAGCAGGCGCTGATAGTGGGTCACCACGATAAAGCTGCGGTTGCCATCGCGCATGGCATTGACGCCATCGGCAACGACTTGCAAAGCGTCGATATCCAGACCGGAGTCGGTTTCATCAAGAATGCACAGCTCGGGCTCAAGCAGCATCATCTGCATCAGCTCGTTGCGCTTCTTTTCACCGCCAGAGAAACCTTCGTTAACGCCGCGCTTGAGAAAGGCACCGTCTAGGTCAACTTTCTTGCTGGTTTCACGCGCCAGTTTCATAAACTCGACCGCTGACAGCTCAGGCTGACCGTGGTGTTTGCGCTTGGCATCAACCGACGCCTTGAGAAACTCCATGTTGCTTACGCCGGGAATTTCCACCGGGTATTGGAACGCCAAAAACAGGCCTTCGCGGGCGCGCTCTTCAGTGTCCATCTCCAACAGGTCTTTACCTTTGAAGGTGATGGTACCGGCAGTAGCTTCGTAGCCCGGACGCGCGGCCAAGACATTACCGAGGGTACTTTTACCGGCGCCATTAGGCCCCATGATGGCATGCACCTCACCGGGTTTGATCTCCAGATCCAAACCGGTAATGATTTCTTTCTCTTCAACGTTGGCGAACAAACCCTTGATATTAAGCATCTTTTTACCTGAAATTCTGTATTGGTCGTAAATCTGTAAAGGTGTGGCGGATCAACCCACCGACCCTTCCAGACTGACTTCGAGCAACTTGCCGGCTTCCACCGCAAACTCCATAGGCAGCTCTTTGAACACTTCGCGACAGAAGCCGTTGACGATCATCGAGATCGCCTTTTCAGCATCCAACCCGCGTTGCTGACAAAGGAAAAGCTGGTCATCGCTGACCTTGGAGGTGGTCGCCTCGTGCTCTACGACGGCGCTCGGATTCTTGCTTTCGATATAGGGGAAGGTGTGCGCCCCACACTGATCACCGATCAACAGTGAATCGCACTGGGTAAAGTTACGCGCCCCTTCGGCACCCGGATTCATGCGCACCAGCCCGCGGTAGGAGCTGTTACTGCGCCCGGCAGAAATACCCTTGGCGATGATGGTTGAGCGGGTGTTCTTGCCCAGGTGAATCATCTTGGTGCCGGTATCGGCCTGCTGGAAGTTGTTGGTCAGCGCGACCGAGTAGAACTCACCGACACTGTTATCGCCTTTGAGGATGCAGCTGGGGTATTTCCAGGTCACTGCGGAACCTGTTTCCACCTGAGTCCAGGAAATCTTTGCATTGGTGTGGCAAATGCCGCGTTTGGTTACGAAATTGTAGATACCGCCCTTACCTTCCGCGTTACCCGGGTACCAGTTCTGCACCGTGGAATACTTGATATTGGCGTTATCCAGCGCCACCAGCTCAACGACCGCCGCGTGCAACTGGTTTTCATCGCGCATCGGCGCAGTACAGCCTTCCAGATAACTGACGTGGCTGCCTTCCTCGGCAATGATCAGGGTGCGCTCGAACTGACCGGTGTTCATTTCGTTAATACGGAAATAGGTCGACAGCTCCATCGGGCAACGCACGCCCTTGGGGATATACACAAAGGAACCGTCAGAGAACACCGCCGAGTTGAGCGCCGCGTAATAATTATCTTTCTGTGGTACCACGCTGCCGAGGTACTTTTGCACCAGGTCAGGGTAATCCTTGATCGCCTCGCTGATCGGGCAAAAGATGACACCCGCTTCATGCAGCTTTTTACGGAAAGTGGTAACCACCGAGACCGAATCAAACACCGCATCTACTGCGACCCCGGCGAGCATTTCCTGCTCATGCAGAGGGATGCCCAGTTTTTCATAGGTCGCGAGCAACTCCGGATCAACCTCGTCCAGGCTCTGCGGCTTGTCCGCCATGCTCTTAGGAGCGGAGTAGTAGGACACCGATTGAAAATCAATCTCAGGGTAATGCACATGGGCCCAGGTCGGCTCGGTCATTTCCTGCCAGGCACGGAAGGCTTTCAGGCGCCACTCGAGCATCCACTCGGGCTCTTCCTTCTTGGCAGAAATAAAACGCACCACATCTTCATTCAGACCAGGGGCCAGGGTGTCCGACTCAATAGCGGAATGGAACCCGGCAGCATAGTCCTTGCGGATAAGGCTTTCGACTTGATCAGTCACGGTATCACCTCAATTACGCGGCACGCACGACGGCACCGCTACTTCATGTCAGGCAGGCAGTCTCGGCTGCCATGATGTGGCTCTAACGACCACTTTGAAAGGCTCGCGACCTGCAACTCAGGTTACTGGGCGCGTATTGTCTCAGATTATGCGTTCCAGTGGCTCGGAAGCAGTCGATCGATTGCTACCAAGTGAGTCCTGGCGCTCGCTGACGCGGCGAATGTCCGCGCGAGAAACCAGTTCAGCCAGGCTTATATCATCCAGAAACTGGTGCAAGCGATCGCTGAGGTCACTCCACAGGTGATGAGTCAGGCAAACAGCGCCATTTTGACAATCACCCTTCCCGCGGCAACGGGTGGCGTCCATGGAGTCGTTAACTGCCTCCACAATTTGCGCCACACTGATGTTTCCCGCACCGCCGGACAACCGATAACCACCGCCCGGCCCGCGCACACTCTCGACCAGCTTATTGCGACGTAGCTTGGCGAAGAGCTGCTCCAGATAGGAAATGGACACGCCCTGACGCTGGGAAATGTCAGCCAGGGTAATTGGCCCCTGGCTCTCATGCAGCGCCAGATCCAGCATGGCGGTGACGGCGTAGCGACCTTTGGTTGTCAAGCGCATAGAATAATCCAAGCCATTGATTTCAAGACTTATGGTGCAATATCCAACCAAAACAGTCAAGTATTATGCAGTCCGTGACATAGTCATATACATTTTATGGGTATTTGGGACTACGGCAAAAATCTTTGACCAGGCATTTCCCACCGCTATAGGGGGTGATACAAACCAGTGCCAAGTGCTATTGTGTGAACCACTTTTAGAAACAGATCAGCAAGGAGTCAGTAACTGATGAGCCACGAAAAGCAGTTCTACATAAACGGCCAGTGGGTATCACCCAAAGGTGACAAAACCCTGGATGTGATCAACCCGGCTGATGAAAGCGTCGCTACCACCATCGCACTGGGCAACCATGAAGACGTTGACTTGGCCGTCGCTGCTGCCAACCAGGCATTTGCCAGCTACTCGCAAACCAGCCGCGAAGAGCGCATTGCCCTGCTTGAGCGCATTATCGACGTATTCAAGAAGCGCCTGGATGATGTCGCTGTCGCCATTCAGACCGAAATGGGCGCGCCGACCAAGCTGTCCAAGCAAGCTCAGGCCGCATCCGGCCTTGGCCACTTCATGACCGCGCTGGACGTACTGAAAAATTTCGAATTCGACGAAGAAATCGGCACCACTATGGTCACCAAAGAACCCATTGGCGTTTGCGGTCTGATCACCCCGTGGAACTGGCCAATGAACCAGCTGACCTGCAAGGTCGCACCAGCACTGGCCACCGGCTGCACCATGGTCCTCAAGCCGTCTGAAGTCGCCCCGCTGTCTGCCCTGGTGCTGGCTGAAATTCTGGACGAGGCTGGCGTGCCCGCCGGCGTCTTCAACATGGTCAATGGCGACGGCCCGACCGTTGGCGCTGCCATGTCATCGCACCCGGATATCGACATGATGTCCTTCACCGGCTCCACCGCTGCCGGCCGCCTGGTAATGAAAGCCGGCGCCGAAACCATCAAGCGCGTCGCCTTGGAACTGGGTGGTAAATCCGCCAACATCCTGCTGGATGACGTGGACTTCGAAAAGAGCGTCAAGCACGCCGTGTTCAGCTGCATGAACAACACCGGCCAGTCTTGTAATGCCCCGACTCGCCTGCTGGTGCCCAATGACAAGATGGATGCCGTCGCTGAAATGGCTGCCGCTGTCTGCGCCAAGGTCAAGGCGGGCCACCCGCAAGCTGAAGATACCGTCATGGGCCCTGTTGTTTCCCAGGCCCAGTGGAGCAAAATTCAGGACCTGATCAAAAACGGTATCGAAGAAGGCGCCAAGCTGCTCACCGGCGGCCCCGGCAAGCCAGAAGGGCTGGAAAAAGGCTATTACGTCAAACCGACTATCTTCACTCACGTCAGCAATGACATGACCATTGCCCGCGAAGAGATCTTTGGCCCAGTACTCTCGATCATCGGCTACGCCGACGAAGATGACGCCGTGCGCATCGCCAATGACACCAAATACGGCCTGTCCGGCTACGTGTCCTCCAGCGACTTGGACCGCGCCCGCAAGGTTGCCCGCCGCATGCGTACCGGTATGATCCACATCAACGGCGCACCTGGTGACAACAAGGC
>REBY01000004.1 GCA_007692485.1 Pseudomonadaceae bacterium
TCGGGTTCCGGTTCTGGCTCGGCTTCTACAACCTCGGGCTCAGGTTCTGGTTCTGGCTCTGGTTCCGGTTCCGGCTCGGGCTCAGGTTCTGGTTCCGGCTCGGGCGGCGGCGGGATCACCATATCCACCGCGACCACCGTAACCGGCGGTTCAATTGGTTGACTGAAACGTCCACTCATCAACCAGGCTACCAGCGCCGCATGCAGCAGCAGAGACAGCCCGATAACGACCAGGCGTGGCAGCCATTGACGTTCGTCGGCGGCAGCCATCAGAGCTCCTGGTCTTCCGTAGCAACCAGGCTGATACGGGTATAACCCGCCCGTTGCAGAGCGTTCATTACGCGCATCAGGGTGCCGTAATCAATGGCCCGGTCACCGCGCAGATACATGCGGGTTTCCGGATTGCCGTTGGTATAGGCATGCACACGGGTGGCCAGCGTAGCCAGCTCGATCGCTTCTTCCTGAACAAAGAGCTGCCCATCAGCCTGCACACTGATATACACCGGATCGGTGGGGGGTGGTGAGGTCGTGGCCGTATTACTGGGCAAGTCGACTGGTATATCAACCGTTGCCAAGGGCGCAGCCACCATGAAAATAATCAGCAGCACCAGCATGACGTCAACAAAAGGCGTGATATTCATCTCCGCGTTCTGCTGGTAATTATGCCGTTTGACCGAGGGGCCTGAGTTGAACTGAATACCCATATTCAGCGCGCCTCATCGATCTGCCGTGAGACATTGGCGATCATCTCGGCAGTGAAGTTGTCCAGTGCCCCAACAAAGCCATTAATGTCACGGGCAAACTTGTTGAAGATCATCACCGCAGGAATCGCAGCGAACAGGCCTAACGCAGTGGCCAGCAAGGCCTCGGCAATCCCCGGCGCGACAATCGCCAGACTGGCAGACTGCATGGTGGCGATATTGGCGAAGCTGTTCATAATGCCCCAGACAGTGCCGAACAGGCCGATAAAGGGCGCAGTCGCACCGATGGTCGCCAGCACGCCCATCATGCTGCCCAGCCGGGCCAGGTCGCGCTCCTGCACGATGCTAGCGCTCAGCGACATTCGCTGTAGCAACCGGTTGACCTTGTCACCGTCATGCAGATCGCCCTGCTGACGACGGTAGTGCAGCAATTCAGCTTGCGACACTTGCCACATGCGCCCCATGGCACTTTTGCTGGCCTGGCTGTTTAGGTCGGCGTCCGCCGCACGGAATGCCTGCAGGAAACGTTGGTTGGCTCGTCGTGAGCGGGCGAACAGCCAGAGCTTTTCAAACAGTACGGCCCAGGTCAGGAGTGAACAGAAGACCAGAAAGATCATCACCGACTTCACCACCAGATCGGCCTGCGCATACATTTCGCGCACCCCGAAACGCTCATGGGATTCAGCCATACCCGCTTGCGTGGCAATCGGCTCCTGTTGCGGCAAGGGCACATTGAGGCTGGGCGCTTGCACTTCAACGGTGTCGGTATCGGCCAGCACCAAGGTGGTGGAGAAGCCTGCCAGCACCAGCAGCAAAGCTAATGCGAGTAAACGCAAGCGCGCCAGACGACGAAGAAAAACAGAAGAGACAGGGCTGATAAACATGTACAGGACTCCAGGGTTATTGGCTGCCGGACTCATCCAGTGAATCCAGCTCGCTGACGTTCAGCAGGGAATGCAAACAGGTCACATAATTGGCAAAGGCGTTACGGCCAGGGCCACTGAGACAAACGCGAGTACGCGGCTTCTTGCCGACAAAGTCTTTTTTTACCCGCACATAATCCGCCCCTTCCAAGGTGTTCAGGTGGCCGCCGAGGTTGCCGTCAGTGGTATTCACAATGGCTTTCAGGGCGACGAACTCCAACCACTGGCCGGCCGGCAGCGTGTTTAGCGCCGCCATGATTTTCAGCCGCACCGGTTGGTGAATAATCTCGTTAGGCGTCTGCATATCAGTAGCGTCGCAACCAGAGACCAAACAACACCAAGCTGCCGCCGAAAGCCAGCGACATCCACCACCAGAACCAAGCTTGCGGTAACAGGTGTGCAATCAGGCAGACGAGGATCAGGGTGACACCAAGAAAGATGTAGCGGGGTCGGAAATGTGCGCCGCGAATCAGGTACAGGCAGCCTACAAACAGAGGCCCGGCCAGTGCGGCTTGAGTTGCAGGCAAGGGGTGATAGAGAACATGGATGAGGATAACGAAGAGAAGAATACTGCCGATGACCAGCGAATAACGCCAGATGATGCCGGGGATGATGTCATTACTGCGTTGTGCAAGGCAGGCACCAGCCAGCAAGCCGGCGGTAATAACGACAAACCAGACCAGCAGCAAGAAATCAGGTAGTAACGCAGACAGCCCATAGCCAGCAATATGGACGAAACCCCATAGCACCAGCTGATGCGACTCTGCCTGATAATCCTGAAAGCCTGCGGCACGCTCCTTGATCAACGCAATTTCACGCAGGGCTCTAGCTGCATCTTCAGCATGGTCTGTCATGGCACTTCCTTTATTTTTGTTGCAAAGCACTCTATGCGACAGAGTTAAATCCTGCAAGCGGCCACGCCGGCTTTTTTATCACCTGATTGGGTGGTATTCGGCAACACACAGAAACCAACAGGCAACCTGCGCAGCAAGCGAGAGCTATGCGATAATCAGG
>REBY01000021.1 GCA_007692485.1 Pseudomonadaceae bacterium
AGCAATATTGGTCGGTTATTTTTGGCACATCATTCGGAAGCACAGGATGACCCTGAAGCATTTACCCATTACCGTAAAGTTTACTTCAGTGGTTTGGGTGCCAGTTTCGATACCTCTCTTGGCGCTCAGGCAGCCGGCACAATGGCCCGTGCGGATACCGAAGCCAATAAGGTGCCGGGTAGTGTTGCTGGCGGGCAGGCGGTTCAGGCGGCGCGAGACAGTTGGAGTGGCCGCAGTTGGTGGCAGCGGCTGCAACGTGACCTGGGCACCCTGCGGGACAAGCCTTATCACGCCTTCAAGGTTCTGAAAAATACCCTGATCAACAGCACCGCCGAAGCCCTGGCGCCCATTCGTGATTCACGCTGGGCAGCACATCATATGAAAACGGGTGTGGATACGCGTTTGCAGGGAGCCTTGGAGCGTATTCAGCGTGAACTGAACGCGCTGAATACCAGTGACCCGGCTGTCAGGACCATCAAGCTCTCCGTTTTCGGTTTTGACTTTGGCGCTACGCTGGCGCGGGCCTTTGTGCATGAGCTGCTGCAGCGCAGTGAGCAGCGCGGGCAACACTATTACTATCGGGATGCCCGGCTGGAGTTGATGTTTGCCGGTCTGTTTGATGCGGTAGACCGTACCTCGGCAGAGGTGCCGCCGCTGGAATTCTTTCTGCCGACCAGTAACCGGGTCGATGACGGTGGCCTGATCAGCCCGGAGGTCAAGGCGGTGCTGCACCTGGTGGCCGCCCATGAGCGACGCTTTTACCGCCGGGCGCGCCTGTTGGGTGATAGCCACCCGGAATGGCGGGAGGAACTCTTGCCTGGCGTCAGTGAAAATATCGGCGGTGGTATGGCACCCGGTGAACAGAAGCCCAGTAATGAGTTGGCGCTGGTTAGTTTGCATCGAATGTATAGGGCGGCATTTGCTGCGGGCAGTTCTCTACCTGCGATGGCAGACTTGCCTGCTCGAGGCCGAGTTATATCTGCTCTGTTTACATACAACGACCGTACCCCCAGCCAGCGCAATGCGCATGGGCTTGCCAGGCATTACCAGCGGTTTGTTGGTCGCGAAGCCCCCAGTGCCGACGCCTTTACCCTGCATATGCGTTGCTATATTCGTTGGCTGGCCCACCTGTGGGCCGGCTATCAGGGCGAGCTTGCTGCCTTGCGCGCAGAAGAGCGTCGCTTGTATGAGGGTGAGTTGCCTGCCCTGCGCTCAGGTATTTTTGGCGTCGTCTCTGAGTCGGCGACGCAGCGCCAGGAACGCCAACAGCGTGAGCAGCAGCGTGACCTTGTGCGCGAGCAGCGCGCGGCCTTGCAGGCAGATATGGCCTGGCTGGAACAGGTCAATAAAGAGGCAGAGAGTATCCGGCGGCGGCTCACGCACCTTGGCGATGCTGCTGCCGGTAATGCCGCGCAAAAACGGGTCTGGGAGATACTCTTGCACGAATGGGAGCACCCGCAACCCTTACCGGATGAAGTCGCCGAGCTCTTTGGTTTTTTTGTGCATGACCAGCAGGTGCTCAGCACTACCCAGCGCAGCATGAAATCCTTAACCGGCGAGCATTTTTTCATTATCCGGGGTTTTGACCGCCCCAGAGGGGAGTTGCCTGCGCAGGCGGCAAGCTGATCAGGGCGCCGCCTGAACGCGACTCTTGCCGACCCCGCGAGGGTCGCTGGCGGCCTCTAGCTGGTTACTGCCCTTGTGCCAGATCACCAGTTGCATATCGCCGTAGTCACGGCCGACTTCATACAGCTCGTGGCCAAGCTGTTCCAGGGCCTTGCGCTCATCCGCGTCAAAGGTGCCGGCCTCATGCTGGATGCGGTCGGGCAGGTACTGGTGATGAAAGCGTGGCCGGCTGACGATCTGTTCGGCGCTGTCGCCCTGGCGGGCCGCTTCAATACCCAGCAACACCATAGTGATGATCCGGCTGCCGCCAGGCGTACCAATCAGCATCAACTGATCCGGGCCGTCGAGGATGGTCGGGGTCATGCTGGAGAGCGGGCGCTTACCCGCCTCGACAGCATTGGCCTTGCCACCGGCCAGGCCGTATTCGTTGACGCCATGAATATCAGCGGCAAAATCATCCATCTCGTTGTTCAGGATTACCCCGGTGCCTGGAATGGTCAGGGCCGCGCCGAAGGGCAGGTTGATGCTCAGCGTGGCGGCGACGCCATTGCCCTGGGCATCGAGCAAGGAAAAGTGGGTGGTGTTATCACCTTCACTGATCAGCTCTGGCTCGCCCAGACTGGCGCTGCTGGTCGCTTGCTTGGGGTCAATCTGTGCGGCCAGTTGTGCGGCATAGTCGGCGCTGATCAAGTGCTCGACCGGCACCTCGATAAAGTCACTATCACCCAGCAGCACGGCACGATCGCGATAACTGCGGCGCATCAGTTCGGTCAATTGGTGCACCCAGGCTGTGCTGGCGTATTCAGCCGCCGGCAACTGCTGTTGGCCTTGAAGAATCTGCGCCAGCGCGATGCCGCCGGCCGAGGGCAGGGGGCTGCTGATAACCCGCGTATCGCCAAGCATAAAACTGACCGGCTCGCGTTCGATGATCTGGTACTGGTCAAAATCGGCCTGCTGCCAGATACCGCCAGCGGCCTGAACGCCGCTCAGTAGCTGCTCGGCAACCGGGCCCTGATAGAAACCGGCGCGGCCGTTGGCAGCAAGCTGGCGCAGGGTTTCAGCCAGTTCCGGCTGCTGGATCAGGGTGCCTTCAGTGGGGATCTCGTTGTCACGCAGGAACAGACGCGCCGTTTCCGGATCGTCGCGCATCGCCTCAAGGCGGAAACCGCCCAGGGCCTGGTAGCGGGTGGTGACCGCAAAACCGTGTTCGGCGGCAGTAATCGCCGGGGCCAGGCTCTGGCTCAGCGGCAACTTGCCGTAATGCTCGGCCAGATGCACCAGGGCGGCGGGCAAGCCGGGAATGCCGGCCGCCAGGGCGCCATTCACGCTGGGTGCGCGTTGCACCTCACCGTCCTCATCGCGGTAAAGATCCGGGTGCGCCTTGAGCGGGGCGGTCTCGCGGGCATCCACAAACACGTGGCGGGTGCTGCCGTCGTCCTCGACCAGACGCAACAAGTAGAAGCCGCCACCTCCCAGACCGGAGCCATAGGGCTCAACCACCCCGAGGGTAGCGCTGGCCGCAATCGCCGCATCGATCGCATTGCCGCCAGCTTCAAGCGTTTGCTCAGCGGCAGCGGTGGCGATCGGGTGGGCGGTAGCTATGGCGTGGCGTTCGGGGGCGGCCTGCAGGGTCAGTGAGAGGCCCAGTAGCAGGCTAAGCAGCAGACCCTGCAACACGATGCGGGGCGTCAGGGGGCGGCTGGAAATCATGCGTCTCCGGTAATGATCAGGTACTTGTCCATCAGCTCATCCTTGCTTTCCACATGGGCGGGATCAAGCGGAATGCAGTCAACCGGGCATACCTGCTGGCACTGAGGCTCGTCGAAATGACCGACGCACTCGGTACACAGGTTGGGGTCGATCACGTAGATCTCTTCGCCCTGAGAGATAGCGCCGTTCGGGCACTCGGGTTCGCAGACATCACAATTGATGCAGTCATCGGTAATGATCAGGGCCATACAGGTGCTCCGGTAAAGCGGGCGGTGTCAGTCGTGATAGCGTTTGAGCAGGGCTTCATGCACTGACGGGTGGACAAACTGGGAGATATCGCCACCCAGTGAGGCGATTTCGCGCACCAGGGTAGATGAAATATAAGAGTACTTTTCCGACGGGGTCAAAAACAGACTTTCGACCTGTGGCGCAAGCTGGCGGTTCATATTGGCCAGCTGGAATTCGTACTCAAAATCCGACACCGCACGCAGGCCGCGCAGCAGGATATTGGCATCCACTTCCTTGACGAAATGCGCCAGCAGCGAGGAGAAGCCCACCACTTCCACATTGGGCAGGTGGCTCAGCACTTCACGCGCCAGCTCAACCCGCTGCTCCAGGGTAAAGGCGGGGTTCTTCTTGTTGCTGGCTGCAACGGCGACGACGACCCGGTCAAAAAGTTTGGACGCCCGTTCGGCCAGATCGGTATGGCCTTTGGTGATGGGGTCAAAGGTGCCGGGATACAGTGCGGTATTCATCGGGCAATTCCAGAATCAAGGACGTGGACTGCTGATGGTAGCCCAACGTCCAAGCAGGGCCAAGCGGTCGAAGAGGATTCAGTCGGGCGCAAGGCCCGACTGCTATGGTTGGATAACTGACTCAGGCGGTCAATTCATCGCGCAACTGCGTGGCCAGGCGGCCGATCAGGCCGTAGATCGATAGCTGCGGATTGGCACCGATACTGGTTGGAAATAGCGACCCATCAAGAATCGACAGATTGGCCAACTGGTGATGCCGGCCACGGCTATCGGTTACCGCTTGCTGCGGATCTTCACCCATGGCGCACCCGCCCATAACGTGCGCACTGGCCAGGCGTACATCGTAGATGCGATAACTGAGCTGCTCGATCTGGGCAGCGTAGTCAGCCAGATTGCGGCTCAGCCGACCATGCGCATGCACCGGCAAGACCGCCTTGGCGCCGGCAGCAAACTGGATTTCACCCATGGCTAGCCAAGCGCGACGCGCCGACTCCCACAGGTAATCGTTGAGTGGGTAATCCAGCGTCGGGCTGCCATCCTTGCGGAGTTGCACCGTGCCCCCCTGGCTTTGCTCATGGAAACCATCGCGCATCAGCGCAATCATGACATTGCTGTAAGCCAACCGCTGCATGCGCTCCAGATTCTGTTGCCCGTAGCCACCAAAGAGCGCAGCGGTGATGCTTGGCTGCATGGGCGGCACTTCCAGCTTGAAGCCCATCGGGCCCACAGTGCCCTGGTCCCATTGGAACTGATCTGAGTAGATCGACTGCGGCGCGCCGTAATAGCCATCAATACGTTTTTCAAATTGGGCAACGGAGAAATTGACTGGATGCAAAAAGGTGCGCTTACCCAGCCGACCATAGGGGTCGGGCGCTTCAGAGCGCAGCAGCAAGGCCGGTGAGTTGATGCCGCCACCGGCCAGCACAATATGCTTGGCGCGTAGGCTGACACGTGGCCCGTCGGCTTGGGTCAGGGTCGCATTCATCGCCCGCGCCGTCACCCCGGTTACCTGATCACCACTGAACGCCAGTTGCTCGGCGCGCAGCCGGTAAATCAGTTGCGCCCCGGCTTCCAGCGCGGCTGGCAGGCTGGTGACCAGCATGGACTGCTTGGCATTCAGCGGGCAGCCGGTACCGCAATACCCCAGATTGGCGCAGCCACGCACATTGCGCGGAATCACCGCCCAGTGCCAGTCCAGCTTCTCACAGCCAGCCTTGAGCACATCATTGTTGGCATTGGGCGGCACCGCCCAGGGGCTGATCCCCAACCGCTGCTCCGCGCGCTCAAACCAGGGCTGCATACTGGCACTGTCCAGGCCTTTGACCTGATGCGCCTCAGCCCAATGCGCCAAAGTAGCGTCCGGGGTACGAAAGCTGCTGGTCCAGTTCACCGTGGTCGTACCACCGACACTGCGGCCCTGCAGAATACCGATGCCACCATCACGGGTCGCCCGCGCTGCACCTTCCTGATACAGCTCGGCGTAGGCCTTGGCCTCATCGCCCTTGAAACTGCTCGAGGTAAACAGCCCGCCTTCTTCCACCATCAGCACACGCAAACCGGCCTGAGCCAGAATCTCCGCGCTGGTTGCGCCACCGGCGCCAGTGCCAATTATCAGCACATCGGCCTCAAACATGCTGTCATTGGCCAGCTGAGCGGCATCAGTCACCTGCCAGCCTTGGGCAATGCCCTGGGTATAAATATCGGGTATCGACATGGGAATTTCCTGATCAGATGACTGGCGGGCCGGGGTATTCGATGCTGTCCCAGGTAGCGGGGAGGGCGTACCAGGCCATCAGCAGTAATTGGGTCAACGCGGTATGCCCCTGACGCAACATATCCAGGCGGCTATCGCGCCAACGCGCCAGAAACCCCAGAATCTGTTCCGGCGATGCACTCTCGAAGCGGCCCCAAATGCCAGTCATCGGGCCACGCGTAATGCCCATACTCAGCAGGTCGAGCAATTCATGAACATCCTGATGAGTCTGCACAGACATATGTGCCAGGCTCCAGTCCAGCTTGCGCAGCGCGGTTGGCAGTTGCGCAGGCATGGCTGGATGGGGGCCGATCAGGGCCTGCATTATGGCGCCGAGAATGGGCAGGTCACTGGCACGCAGCACCTGATAGTCCGAGGCGGGTTCGCTACTGCTGCAACCGGTCAGGGTGGCGGTCATACCAGCCGTGGTCAGCACCAGACTGGCCCCGGCGCCCAACTTGAGCAATTCCCGGCGGCTGAGCCGGGCCTGGGTAATGGAGGACATCGTTACCTCACTAATGTGGCTGGGCCACTGTTTTTTGTTGTTTTACTGACTTGCTGTTGTTGGCTCAGAGAGCACATATCTATAGAGCGCTGTTGCGCCAGGGCTTTTGTGGACCGTCGATGTACAAGGATGTACATCGACGAGCCCCAGGGACGGCTTGTAGCGTGTCCGCAAAAGCCCTGGCGCAATGGCGCTTACACTGAACTGCGTTGATTTTTCGATCAGCGCTTATCAGCGAATAAACAACTTATAAATCCACTGCAGCAACTTCCCACCATAGGGCGGATAGATCGGCCGAGCACCGTTGAAGCGTTGCTTGATGTAAATACCCTTGGCTTTGCTGAACGTCAGAAAGCCCTCATGCCCGTGGTAATGGCCCATACCAGAGGGGCCAATGCCGCCAAAGGGCATATCGTCCTGGGCCACATGCAAAATAGTGTCATTGATGCACATACCGCCGGCATGGGTCAGCTCGCTGATGCGGCGTTGTTCCTGGCGGTCATACCCGAAGTAATACAGCGCCAGCGGCCGCGGACGGTCAGCAATGTAATCCAGCGCCTGTTGCAGATTGCCGTAAGGCACGATCGGCAGGATCGGACCAAAGATTTCCTCCTGCATCAGCGTCATCTGATGATCACCGCCTAACACCAGCGTTGGCGGGATGATGCGCGTCTGGCTGAGGTCCTCATTGGCCGGATTGATCGGAATCAGCCGGGCACCCTCGCTCTCAGCCTGTTGCAGCCAATTGTTCAAGCGCTGGTATTGGCGCTGATTGATGATCCAGGTGTAATCCGGATTATCCCGCAAGGTCGGATACATCTTGCTCAAGCGGTGATGCAAGGCATCCACCAGGCTGTCCAGCTTGTCCTCGGGGCAGAGCACATAATCGGGCGCCACACAGGTCTGCCCGGCATTGAAACCCTTACCGAAGGCAATGCGCTCAGCGGCATCGGCAATCGGCATATCCGGCGCAATCAGCGCCGGTGACTTACCGCCCAACTCCAAGGTGACCGGCGTCAGGTTCTCCGCCGCCGCGCGCATCACATGGCGACCAATCTCGGTGCCACCGGTAAACAGCAAATGATCAAAAGGCAGCTTGGAAAAGGCCTGGCCAACCTCAACCTCACCGGTCACGACCGCCACCTGGTCCTCACCAAAACACCCTGCCAGCATCTGCCGCAGTGCCACCGCCGTTTCCGGCGTGGACTCGCTCATCTTGATCATCGCCCGGTTACCCGCCGCCAGCGCACCCACCAAAGGACCTATGGCCAGATAAAGGGGGTAGTTCCAGGGTACGATAATGCCCACCACGCCCAATGGCTGATAGATCACACGGGCCTTGCCCGGCTGGAACGCCATACCGACATGGCGAGGCGACGGCTTCATCCAGCGGCGGATACGCTTGGTAGTGTATTTGATGGCTTCTACCGAAGGCATTAATTCGGCCAGCAGGGTTTCATCAGCGCTGCGGCGGCCAAAATCGTTGCTGATAGCGGCAATGAGCGACTTTTGATGCTCAACCAAGGCCTGCTTCAATTGGTTGAGCGCATTGATGCGCTGCTCAGCCGAGGGCATGGGCGCAGCACGAAAGGCACGCTGCTGTTGCTGGAAAATGCCCTGCATGGCATCAATTGCGTCTGCGGTTGCAGGCGTTGGCTGTGCCGCGTTCATAATGCCTCCGGAGGTAGCAGCCTTGGGCAACGCTGGGTTTCAGCGTTTACGCAGGTGCGGTATTGTTATGCTGGAAAATAATTTAGAGTAAATACTCTATCGCGTCAAACCGATATGGAACTTGTTGATGAAAACCCGCGAGCGCATCCTGCAAGCCAGCCTTTCGCTGTTCAATGAACAGGGCGAACGCCAGGTTACGACCAACCATATTGCGGCCCATCTGGGCATATCGCCGGGCAACCTGTATTACCACTTTCGCAACAAGGAACAGATCGTTGCCGAGCTGTTCAGCCGCTATGAAGCGCAAATAGCCGATAGCCTGGCCCTGCCCGGTGAGCGTAGCCTGGTTGCCGAAGACAAGGTGCATTACCTCGAAACCCTGTTTCAGGGCATCTGGGATTACCGTTTTCTGCACCGTGAGCTGGAGCATCTGCTGCTCAGTGACCCAGCATTGGCCGCCCGCTTCCGGCCGTTTGCGCAGCGCTGTATTGCTCAAGGGCGGGCGATTTATCAAGGCTTGGTGGACGGCGGCATTCTCTGCGCGGAGCGTACCGACCCACAGGCGTTGGCCATCAATAGCTGGTTGCTGCTGACCAACTGGGTCTCTTTTGTCTGTTCGGTCGTCAGCAATGAGCCTGATCAGCCGCTGGATCAACGCTTGCTGCGCCGTGGAGTGCATCAGGTATTGGCGCTGGAGCGCGGCTTGCTCACCCCGGAGGCCGCCGTCGTGGTCGAGCAAGCCATGAATGCCTTTTACCAGCCACTCCCAGGGCTGGATTGACGGCCGCTCAGCTACTGCTGGTCTCCGCGACCTTGAGCCAGTCTTGCAGCGGTGCTGGCCGGCCGAGGTGATAGCCCTGGGCAAAATCCACCTGCAGGCTGGCCAGCAATTCCAGAGTGGGCTGGTTTTCAACGAACTCGGCAATGGTCTGCAGAGCCAGGGTGTCGGCTACGCTGACCATGGCGCGCACAATGGCCTGATCGGTGGACGATGAATCCAGCTCGCGCACAAAGCTGCCGTCGATTTTCAGGTAATCGAAACGGAACTGCTTCAAGTAGTCAAAGGTGGCCAGGCCGGTCCCAAAGTCATCCAGTGACACACTGGCGCCCAGCTCGCGCAGGGTGTTTACCAACTGCGCAGCTTGCGCGCGGTTGCTGATGGTTTGCGACTCGGTAATTTCAAAACACAGCAGGGCAGGATCAATCTGCGCCGCTTTTACCTTCCGGCAGATCCAGTCGGGCAGCTGCGGGTCGGCGAGGGAAGAGCCGGACAGGTTGATGGCGAACTTGCCAAACAGCCGCGTCAGCGCAGACTCCTGTTGCAGCATACGCAACAGCGTATCGATCACATACCGGTCGATGGACCCCATCAGCCCGGCTTGCTCGGCGGCAGGCAGAAAGACGTTGGGGGCCAACACGTCGCCTTTGGCGGTCTTCCAGCGCAGCAACAGCTCACAATGCTGCCCGCCTGGCTGGTCTTGCAGCGGCACTATGGGCTGCGCGTAGAGCATAAACTCGCGGTCACGCAGGCCCGCCTTGATGGCCTCTTGCAGGCTTTTCTGGCTCAGGCGTTCGTGGCTGGCGTGTTCCGCATTGTTGAGTCGGGTAAAGCGGTTCCCGGTCATATTCGCAGCCATGGCCAGGCCTTCCACCGCCAGCCGCAGGTCACTGCTGCCAGCCTTGCTGCGCGGCATCAGCACCATGCTAGGGCGAAGCAGCAAGTTGGGTTGGTCCGTGCTCGCCTGACGTCCATCGAGGCGCTGGTAAAAGCTGAACAAAAGACGCTCGACTTGCAGCATGCGTTCGTTCAACGCGGCGGCATACAAACCGCGGCCCAGGCGGGCATAGCGGCCTGGCAAATGGCTGGCAAACTCGTTGGCCAGGCTGTTTTCAATCTCCTCGCAAGCTTCCAGCCCGAGCAGGTCGACCAGGTTGTCGATCTGTTCCAGACGCAAGATAACCAGTGTGCCGTCTTTTGCCCTGTGTTGGTCGAGCCAGATCGCCAGGCCCAGTTCGTTATACAAACCGCTAATCTGATCGTAGTGCGCCTGCCGTTCCAGCACCCGCAGCATACTCTGTCGCTCGCGGGAAACTGCTGACAGCACCTGGATGGTCAACGCCATAACCACCAACTGCACAATGACCTGAGCCATAGCCGCATTGTCAGTGATGTTGGAATTGACTTCACCGCGCACCACAGCGATCACCAGCAGGCTGACGCCAAGCAATAACAGATTGACCAGCAGGGGTGGCGCGCGCAGGCCGGCCCAGACCAGCATGGGTACCAGTAAATAATTGGCAATCCAGCGGTAGTCCGGGTTGGCCAGAGCGACAATCAACAGCACCGGCAACAGGCAGGCGAACCAGAGCAGCAGAAAACGCCAGTCATCGCGTTGAATACGCAGACCTTGTTGGCGTACGGCGATCAACAAGGGGGTTATCAGCAATACGCCGATGGCGCTGGCAACCCAGTAAAAGGCGGCGATGTCGAGCAGGTGAAAGTCGGCAAAATCACCGCTGGCCGTGATCGCCAGACTACCGAAGAGTGCGGCACCGGTCGCGCCGGGGAGCAGGCCCCGCAAGTAGATATTGGCCAGGTTGCTGAGTGCGCGGTTACTGGTCAGGGTCCAGCGTGCCGGCCAATACCAGGCCAGCAGCCCCGGTATGCACGCTTCGGCAAAGAGTAGCGGCCATATTTCCGGCGCCATGCCCTGCAGCCAGGCCCAGATAACCATACCCAGACCGACGGCCAGAGTTGCCAGGCGACCCCACAAAATCGCCACAGCCACAGAAATACCGGTGACTGGCCAGATCAAGGATATGTCACCAGTTACTGAGGTGAAGCGGGATAACCAGGCAGCAACCAGGGTAAGCAGCGCGATGCCGATAAAGCGGATAATGCTGGCTTGTCCGGGTGACTGCATGCGCCCGTCCTGTTGAGACATGAGTTTTCAGTATAGAAAAGTCAGTATGCACTGACTACCAAGTATTCCTGCTCAGCGGCCTAGCGTGGCCTGTAGCCAGTCCGGCAAGCGCCGTTCCAGATAATAGGCGGGTCGCCAGGGTGGCCCTTCAACAAAACCGACATGCCCGCCCTTGGGGTAGAGCTCCATCTGCGTTCCGGGTGCGAGCTCTGACTGTTCCGGAACGGTGTGCGGGAATACAAAGGGATCATCCAGCGCCTGGATGATCAGCGTGGGCACCTCTATCGCCGAGAGGAAGTAACGGCTGCTACAGCGGCGGTAATAGTCCTCGGCACTGGCAAAGCCATGCAGCGGCGCGGTGATGCGGTGATCGAAATCCCAGAAGCTGTCCATACCGTCCAGCGAGCCGATGGCACTGAGCCGGGCATGCTCTGCGTGCAGGCCCTGATGGGCAAACAGTCGCTGCTTGTTGCGCGTGTAAGCCAGCAAATCGCGCAGGAAGCGCGCCTGATACACGCGGGAGAAGCCCTGGCTGATGCGGTCAGCGCACTGGTCGAGACGAAAGGGCACCGACACTGCAGCGGCAGCACTCAGGCGGCACTGTGCACCGCATTCACCGAGGTATTTGAGCAAGACGTTGCCGCCCAGCGAGTAGCCGATAGCTGCCAGCGTGCGCTCAGGCTGTTGCTGGCTGAGGTAATCCACCACGTCAGCCAGATCTTCGCTGGCGCCGGAATGGTAGCTGCGCGCGCGCTGGTTGGGCTCGCCGGAGCAGCCGCGCCAGTTCACCGCCACACTGGGCCAGCCCTGGGCCGCCAGTGCCCGTTGTTGGCCAAGGATATACAGCGAACACGAGCTGCCGGTCAGGCCGTGCAGCAGAATCACCAGCGGGGCATCCGGGTTAGCCGGGCCGTACCAATCCAGATCCAGAAAGTCGCCATCGCTCAGGGTCAGGCGCTCACGCTGACGCTGCAGTGCTGGCGCACGGCGAAAGAAGGGGCTGAACAGGGTCTGGCTGTGCCCGCCAGGCAACCAGGCTGCCGGGCGGAACAGGCTCATGCCTGACGTTGCCACAGGCTGTACCAGACCTTGCCGGCACGCTTTTCCCGGTGCAGGTGCCAGCTGGCGGGCAGCGCCAGTTGGGCCGGGCTTTGCTCGCTTTCCAGGTAGATCCAGGCGCGGCTGGTCAGCCAGCCGTTGGCTTCCAGGGCTTCGCAGGCCGGTAGCACCAGGCCCTGATGAAAGGGCGGGTCGAGAAATACCAGGTCGTAGGGCGCAGCGGGTGGCACCGCCACCAGACTCAGGGCATCCTGCTGGCGCACTTCGCCGCGCGTGCAGTTCAGCGTTTGCAGGTGTTCGCGCAGGGTGCTGACCACGTCTCGGCTGAGATCACAGGCGAGTACCTCGGCCGCCCCGCGTGATAGGGCTTCCAGCGTCAGTGCGCCGCTACCGGTAAACAGGTCCAGGCAGCGGGCGTTCTCGACCTGGCCGCTCAGCCAGTTGAACAGGGTTTCACGCACGCGGTCCGGTGTGGGTCGCAGGCCCGGCTGCACCACAAAGTCAAAGCGGCGGCTGCGCCATTCGCCGGCAATAATACGCACCTGGCTGCGTTCGGGCTTGTTCGGGCCGCCGGGTCTTCGTCCACTCATGCATCATCCTCATCGACAGGCTGGCCCAGGGTAATGGTCAGCCGCTGTTCCGCGGGCAGGCGGTTTTGCAGCACCTGACGGATATCGTCCACGCTCAGCGCGTCGATCTCGCTGATCAGTTGCTGCAT
>REBY01000003.1 GCA_007692485.1 Pseudomonadaceae bacterium
GCAAGGTATTTCTCGCCACTCCGACACGTAAATTGTCCGCTACTGACCACAGACTGACCCTTTTTGGATCCACAGCGTCCTGACGGATGCGCCCTACCCACAGATGGTCGTCGCCAGCCGCTTCAGTCACCGGGGTCGGAAAGCCACCAGCTACTGGCTTGTCGAGAACCTTTACCGCTGGGACCTTGCGCAGCAAGCTGGCCAGCGCCTTGCGGTCAACTGCCTGCTCCAACTCCAGATGAACACTGTGACCACTGCCATAGAAAACAGGTACCAGCACGGCAGTCACGCTCAAAGGCACAGTGTCCAGCGGCATCACGCGGCGCAAGCCGGCCATCAGACGCTGCTCCGCTGCGCTGCTGCCATCTTCCTCTGCAGCCCCGATACGCGGCAACAGATTAAAAGCGGCCTGTTTCTCGAACGTACCGCCCTCAACCGGCAGCCCATTGAGCAATTTTCCGGTTTGCAATGCCATGGCTTCCAGCGCGCTACGCCCTTGGGTGGACAGTGATTGGTAAGTACTAATAGTGGCCGCACGCAACCCTTTGGCCAGCATAGGCTGTAGTATCAATGCCGCCTGGACCACCTGGCTATCCGGGCTGACCAGCAAACCACGTGATAAACCGGGCAAAGCGCTGGCGGCATTAACGTCGGCGACCAGCATGGGCACCTGTGCGTCATCCTGCCATTGCTCGCTGGTATCGATAACCCAACAGCCAGCAGCCACGGCACGCGGCGCCCATTCGGCACTGACAGCCGCCTCAGTCGCAAAAATGACGACGGCAAAACGGCTGAAATCGGCCTTTTCCAGGGCTTCAATGCGACGGCTGTCGCCGCCTATCATCAACCGGCCACCGGCTTCTTCTGTCGGCTCGAACAGCGCCAGCTCACTGTAGCTGAACGTGCCCTCGTCAAGCAGTGCCACCAGATTTTCGCCAACCATTGAGGTGACGCCAACAATTGCCAATGCTGCGGATGCTGCCATTGCGTTGAATCCTTACCCGAAGCCGGTATAAGCCGGCGATAGTGGCATCCTTAAATCAGGGTGCCAGCCTTGCTAAAACACATCTGAAACGCAAAGGGCACCGGATCTTACCCCGGTGCCCTCGCCTCATGCCATCAAACGGCATGCCCTGGAACCGCTCAGTTTTCCTGCAGGATACGCAACATGCGGCGCAGCGGTTCAGCGGCGCCCCACAACAACTGATCACCTACGGTGAAAGCGGACAGGTATTGCGAGCCCATATTCAGTTTGCGTAAACGGCCAACCGGGACCGTCAGAGTGCCAGTCACTGCCGTGGGCGTCAGATCGGTCATTGTCACCTCTTTCTCGTTCGGCACGACTTTCGACCAGGCATTATGCTCGTCCAGAATGGACTCGATATCGGCAATCGGCACATCCTTGTTCAACTTGATGGTCAGCGCCTGGCTGTGGCTGCGCATGGCCCCGATGCGAACACAAATGCCATCGACCGGAATCGGACGACCGCTGCGACCGATGATCTTGTTGGTTTCAGCCTGGGCTTTCCACTCTTCCCGGCTCTGGCCGTTCGTTAATTGCTTGTCAATCCAGGGAATCAGACTGCCGGCCAGCGGCACACCAAACTGATCAACCGGGAAGCTGTCACTGCGCATGGCTTCAACGACCTTACGGTCAATCTCGAGAATCGCGCTGGACGGATCGCTCAGCTCGGTGGCTACCGACTGCTGAATAGCTCCCATCTGGTTGATCAGTTCGCGCATGTTCTGTGCGCCAGCTCCGCTGGCAGCCTGATACGTCATGGCACTGGCCCACTCGACCAAGCCCTGTTCGAACAAACCACCCAAGCCCATCAACATCAAGCTGACGGTGCAATTACCACCCACGTAGGTTTTGATACCATCACGCAGGGACTGGTCAATATTGCGGCGATTGACCGGATCCAGCACGATCAGCGCTTCATCCTGCATCCGCAGGGTAGAAGCAGCGTCAATCCAGTAGCCTTTCCAGCCGGCCTCACGCAGCTTGCCGTAAACGGCTTGGGTATAGTCACCGCCCTGGCAGGTAATAATCACGTCCAGCGGTTTGAGTGCCTCAATATCGAAAGCATCCTGCAGCGGCGGTGTGTCTTTGCCCACATTCGGCCCTTTGCCGCCTACATTGGAGGTGGTGAAAAATACCGGCTCAATGGCGGCAAAGTCATTTTCTTCACGCATACGCTGCATCAGCACGGAACCGACCATGCCACGCCAGCCAACCAAACCTACTTTTTTCATGACAACAACCCCATAGGGTGAACAAATTCAAAGACAGCAACGCCCAACATATAGTCGGGCGCAGCAAAATAGCATTACAGACTACAGGTTTTTCAGTTCCGCTACCACGGCCGCACCCATTTCAGCGGTACTGACCTTGCGGCAACCCTCAGCCATGATGTCGCCGGTGCGCAGCCCCTGATCCAACACCCGGCTGACGGCTTGTTCAATCGCATCAGCCGCAGCGACTTCGTTAAAGCTGTACCGCAGCAGCATGGAAACCGAGAGGATAGTGGCTAATGGATTAGCAATACCCTGACCGGCGATATCCGGTGCACTACCGTGGCAGGGCTCATACATACCCTTGTTGCTCGCATCCAG
>REBY01000045.1 GCA_007692485.1 Pseudomonadaceae bacterium
TCGACGCCGTTGAGGGGAGAGGGAGGAGACCATCTCATCGAGCTCCCGCTCGACAAAACGGGCACAGCATACCGTGCCGGAGCGGACCTCCCAGCCATAAAAAAACCCCGAGCTCTGACGAACTCGGGGTTTTCGGTAGATGGCGCAGTGGACGGGACTCGAACCCGCGACCCCCGGCGTGACAGGCCGGTATTCTAACCAACTGAACTACCACTGCGCATAGTTACAAGCGTCTGGCGTGCTGCCAATGCGTCTGAACTGGCGCGCATTCTAACCCTATCCCCAGGCAAGTCAAGCACTTGCGTAAGGATTTTCGGTCACAGCATGCTGTGCCCGCAACCCTCAAGCCTGCACCGCTAACGGTTTGAACATCAAACGGCAGAGCGCCGGAATCACCAACAGAGTGAGCACCGTTGACGCCAGCAAGCCGGAAATAATCGCCCAAGCCATCGGCGGCCAGAGAGTCGATGACGACAGTGCCAACGGCAGCAAACCGGCCACCGTAGTCGCGGTCGTCAGCAGAATTGGCCGTGTGCGGCGCTGAACGGCCTCGGCAACCGCATCCTCGACACTGGCCCCGGCCAGCAAGCGCTGGTCAATTAGGTCAATCAGAACAATGGCGTTATTAACCACGATACCCACCAGTGCAATCACCCCAAGCAGCGACTGGAAACCGAACGGCGAGCCACTGATAACCAACCCGGGAATCACGCCGACAGCGGCCAAGGGTACCGTCAGCAGGATAATCCCGACCCGGCGGAACGAATTGAACTGCCAGAGCAAAAAGAACAACAGCAAGAGCATACCCACAGGGGCCGTCGTCGCGATGGCGCTATTGGCATCACCCGATCCCTCACTGTCACCACCGACCTCCATCCGCGTGCCGATCGGCAAGGGGTTTTCGGCCAGATGCGCCTGCAAGGCGTCCTGCACCTGGCTGAAGGCAAAGCCCGGTTCCAGGTTGGCAGTCACTGTGGTTACTCGCACGCCATTACGCTGGCGTACGTTGGCCACTTCCCAGAGCGGTTCAAACCGCGCCACCGCACTCAACGGCACGCTCTCACCGGCCTGATTGATCAACAGCCCCGACGCCAACTGCTGCACCGATTGCAGGCTGCCCTCCGGGGTGCGCAATACCAAAGGTATGGGTTCGCGCTCCTGGCGATACATGTCCACCCGGGTACCCAGGCTGCGCCCGAACAAATCCTGAGCGACTGCAGCGCGGCTAAGGCCAAACTGCTCAGCCCGGGCATCATCGACAATTACCTGCAAGGCCGGCACGCCCAGATCAATGTCATGGCGCACATCAACACTGCCCGGAATCTCACGCAACGCCGTGAACAACTGCTCTGCCGCCGCATGGCGCTGCGCATCATCGGCGTGATACAGACGCAGCTCGACCGGCGCCAAGCGGGGCGGCCCCTGCCCCAGGGTGCTGGGTACCAGATCCAGTTCGGGGTGCTGGCTACCGTACTCTCGCAGCGCCTCCATCACTGGGCGGGTCGCCGCCAGGTCCGTGGTATGCACTACCAAGCGTCCGCGATGGGGTGACTCGGGAGCACGCATTAAATTGTAGAAAAAGCTCGGGCCCGCGTAACCGGCAAAGCGTTCAATCTGCACCACGTCATCACGCTGGCGCAGCCAGCCCTCAACCTGCTCAGCGACAGCAGCGGTATGCGCTTGATCAGTACCAATCGGCAAGTAAAGTTCAGCCACCACCAGCGGTCGATCGGCATTTGGGAAAAACTGGGTTTTTAACAACGGCGACAAGCCCAGGCTGACGACCACCATCACCCCACCAAGGATGACCAAGGGTATCGGCGCGCGTCGACTGGCCAAGGCCAACCAGTAGGATAGCCGGCCCATCACCCGCCCCTGTCCCTGCTTGCCCGGCTTGAGAAAACGCCCGGCCAGCATGGCGCTGACACTGACCGCCAGCAGATAGCTGATCAACAAGGTCAGCATGATCATCACCGGAATCCCGCGGGTAAAGTCAGCGGTTCCCCCTTTGGCCAACAACAAGGGGGTAAAGGCTGCCAGCGTGGTCGCAGTAGAGGCGCCCAGCGGCCCGGCCATTTCGGCAATGGCCGATTGCGCCGCGGTCAGACGCGATTCCCCGCTACTCAAACGATGTTGAACGTTCTCCACCATCACAATGGCGTTATCGATCAACACCCCAAGGGATATCACCACCCCGGTAATCGCAATCTGATGCAGGATGCCGCCGCCCATGTTGTAAATGCCCAGGCTGATCAGCACTACCAGCGGCAACATACTCGCCACCAGCAGACCCATGCGCCAACCCATGCCCAGCAAGACCACGCCGACAATAATCAGCACACTGCCGAGCAAACTGCGTTCCAGACCATTCAACCGCGCTTCGACATTATCCGGTTGAAAGTAGACTTCATCGATCTGCAGCGGGGCAAAGCTCTCTTGCAGCTCTGCCAAGCGCTCGCGCACAGCGACCCCAAAGGTCACCGTATCGAGCTGGCCACGACGTGGCACCAGCCCGACCATCACCGCTTGCTCAGCGTCATACCAAGCGCGCGGCTGATGCGGTTCAACCGGCCCGCGCCAGACATCAGCCAGTGCCGACAGCGAGACACTGCC
>REBY01000019.1 GCA_007692485.1 Pseudomonadaceae bacterium
CTCAACTTGCCCTGCTCACTGATACTGTCGAGGATGGTGCTACGACGGTCTTCCAGCTCCCGCAGGTAGCGCAGACGCTCTTCCAGTTGGCGCAGCTGCGTATCATCCAGACTACCCGTCACCTCTTTACGGTAGCGGGCTATAAAGGGAACGCTGGCGCCTTCGTCGAGCAGGCTGATGGTAGCGCTGACCTGTTGTGGTCGAACGGCCAGTTCGGTCGCCAAACGCGAGACGATGGATTCCATGCAGGTCTTCCTCTGGGCAGAACAAAAGCGCCCAGTATAACCGACTCGTTCATGCGCGCGGCATGCACCGGAATACTGAATGCATAGCCGCCTCCCTATCAGTGGACTACTCTGATCAGATATTTTCTGTGAGTACTGGCCAAAAGCCTACAAAACTTGTACAAAAGAAATCTGTTGTAACACTACGTCAACCCAGAGCTGACAGCGATCAGCGACAATAAGCGAAACACATGAGGTAGGGCTGCCATGACCACGACCACTGAAGGCGAAAAGATTCTGATTGTTGACGACGACGTCCGCTTGCGACGCTTGCTCGAAAGGTTTCTCAGCGAACAGGGGTATCGCGTGCGCGCGGTAGAAAATACCGAGCAAATGGACCGCTTGCTGTCGCGCGAGCTCTACTCGCTGTTGGTGCTTGATCTGATGTTGCCAGGTGAAGACGGCATGAGCGCCTGCAAACGCCTGCGTGAGCAGGACGACAAAACCCCGATCATCATGCTCACTGCCAAAGGCGATGAAGCCAGTCGCATCCAGGGTCTGGAATCGGGTGCCGATGATTACCTGCCGAAACCCTTCAATCCGCGCGAACTGGTAGCACGGATCAAGGCCGTATTGCGTCGCCAGGCACCCCAAGTACCCGGCGCACCCAGTGCCGAGGATGACCAGGTCAGCTTTGGCGAATTCGTCCTCAGCCTGGCGACCCGCGAACTGAGCAAGGGTGACGAAGTGCACATGCTGACCACCGGCGAGTTTGCCGTGCTCAAGGCACTGGTACAGCATCCGCGCCAGCCGCTGACCCGGGACAAACTGATGCAACTTGCGCGTGGCCGCGAATGGGACGCTCTGGAGCGATCAATTGACGTACAGATCTCCCGCTTGCGCCGCATGCTGGAACCCGATCCGTCGAAACCCCGCTACATCCAGACTGTCTGGGGTGTTGGCTACGTCTTTGTACCGGACGGCAAGGCAGCGTGAAGGGTGGTCCCGGCTGGCACCCTTTACTGCCGCGCAGTTTCTTTGCCCGTAGCATCCTGGTACTCATGGTCGTGGTGCTGTTCGCCATGTTCCTTACCTTGGTCTACCTGTTAAGCAATGAAGACCTGCTGGTTGACCGCCAATACAGCCATGGCACCGCCATGCTGGTAAAAGCTTATTGGAGCAGTGACACCGATACCCGCCGCGAGATCGAGGAAATCACCGGGGTGCATATGGTCAGCCCGGATGCGGTGCCTCGCGGCGAGTTCCACTGGCCCTACAGTGGCATCTTTACCCGTCAACTGCGCGATGAGCTGGGTGACCAGACTCAAGTCAAAGTGCGGGTCAGTCAGGACCCGGCGATCTGGATTCATCAGCCGGGCTATTACCGTGATCACTGGTTGAAAATTCCGCTACTGGCCCACCCCCTACGTGGCCAACGTATCTGGATGGTAATCACCTGGCTACTCTCGATTGCCATGCTGTCGATCGGCGCAGCCTGGGTATTGGTGCGCCAGTTGATTCGACCGCTGAAAGCGCTGGAGCGTGCCGCCGAACGTATCGGTCAAGGTCGCAATGTTCGCCTGCTAGATACCGGTGGTCCGGCCGAAATCGCGCAGGTCTATCATGCATTCAACCAGATGGCGCAGGACGTTGAGCAGGCTAGCCGGGAGCGTGGCTTGTTGCTGGCCGGCATATCCCACGACTTGCGAACACCGCTGACGCGCATGCGGCTATCGACTGAATTGCTCTCCAGCGCGGAACCTGAATTGACGGACGGCATGATCCGCGACATTGAGGACATGGATGCGATTCTGGATCAATTCATGACCTACATCCGTGATGGTAGCGCCGAACCCCTGGAACAGACCGACGTCAATGAAGTGATTTGCGAAGTTGTCGCGCCCTTGAACACCGGTGAGGAGCAAGTGCGTCTGTGCCTGCAACCCCTGCCGAGCCTGCCGCTACGTCGGCTGTCGATCAAACGGGTGCTGACCAATCTGATTGAGAATGCCCTGCGCCATGGCGGCAATGAGGTCGAAGTGGCCACCTACATCACCCGAGCGGCGGCCCAGCCCTATCTGGTGATCAGCGTCATGGATCGTGGGCCAGGGATTGACCCGATCGAAAGTGAAACCCTGTTCACACCCTTTATCCGTGGTGACCGTGCGCGCACCACCAAAGGGACCGGCCTCGGACTGGCCATCGTCAAGCGCATCGCCGACAGCCACGGCGCTACGGTACAGCTGCTCAACCGCAGCGGCGGCGGCACCGAAGCGCGGCTAAGTTTTCCGGTTTAGCCGTCACAGCATCATCGCCAGGAGCGGGCTCTGGCCCGTTCAGCCAAATGCTCCAGCATCAGCCAGCTGCTGCTCCAGCGCTTGCAGGTCAGGGATCAGCAGAGGCTGCTCCACATCGGCCAATTGGACCTGCTGCAGCACGCCCGGCATTACCGGCTGCTCCGGTTCAGCGCTGATTTCCCCGCGCAGTACCTTGCGCGAGCGCGGAATACCGGACACCCGCAGGGCAAAGAAATGTACCCCGCCACGGCCACCAATGGCATTCATCACCAATGCCTGGTCACGGCTGGTATCGTTCGAGCTGGGCAAGCCCAGCAGGCTGGCCGGGTCCATCACCGCTACGCGCTGATCTCGCCAGCGCATCCAGCCGAGAAACCAGTCCGGGCTGCCAGCCGGCGGTGCCTCATGACGCCGATAACCACTCAATTCAGCGACAGCCACGTTTGGCAATAGCAAACCACGGTCGGCCAGCGGCACAATCAACCCATTGAGACTTTCCAGTGCATCGGACATCAGCCGACTCCTCTTGCTTGTGTCAGCCCTCAGAGGGCCGCCACGGATTCCTGTTCCATCCAGCGCCGCATGGCCGAAGCCAGTTGCTCTGGATCCCCCTGCAGACTGCTGACCCCAGCCTGGCGTATAGCCTCCGGCATGGTCGCGCAGGCTGCACTCTCGGCACTCTGGGTCCACACCGGCATACCTTGATCGCGCAACCGGGTGCAGGCTTCCACGCCATCTTCACCCATACCACTGAACACAATTGCCCCGCAGGTTGGAGCAAACGACTGCCGCACCTCATCAATGACCGCCGCTATGGCCGGCTGGTAAGGCCCTGGCCAAGCTTCCTGACTTAGCCGCACGCGGCCTTCCGGACTGAAACGCAGGCGCTGATCCACCGGCACCACCAAGACTTCACCATGATACAAAGGTCGCTCAGGTACACAGGTATGGATCTGCCAGTCATTATGCCGGCCAATAATCTGCGGCAATTGCTGCTCAAAGCCCGGATCAATATGCTGCGCATAGACCAGCGACAGCGGCAAGCTGGCGGGCAAATGATCGAGAAAGGTCTTCACTGCTGCCGGCCCACCCAATGATGCGGCCAGCACCCAGACGCAAGAAGCACTGGGCACACCCGACGGGCCAGCCTCTGCCTGCTGGCAGGGTAGACGATGCAGCTCAGGTTTGCCGCGGGGTGACTCACCCACCAGCCCAGCCAATTTGGCGTACAAGCGGCGCAGGCAGCGCGGGTAGTCTTCGCTATCCGGCGCTGGAATCAAACCGACGCCCAGCAATACCGGCAGCTCGCTATGTTCGAGCAGCCAGTCGGTAAGTGGTGATTCTTCAGCCAGTTCAACCAGCCAAGCTGCTGCCCGCTGCTGCGTCAGACGCGTCAGGGCATCGGCCTGGTCCGGGTCAAAACAACACACGCTATAGCCCAGTTCACTGACCGCCGCCTCTACCGCCGACCGCTTGGGTTCACGGGCAATCAATACAACCGGTGCGGAGCTGTCCGGGTCAGACACGCTCAGGCACCAGTTTGGCAATCGCCTCAAGCAACTGGCTCTCCTGGTACGGCTTGCCTAGATAATCATTGACGCCGATGCCGCGTGCGCGCTCACGGTGCTTCTCACCCGTACGCGAGGTAATCATGACGATCGGCAGCTCTTTCAGCTCCTCATCGTGACGCACCAGAGTGGCGACTTCAAAGCCATCCATGCGGGGCATTTCAATATCCAGCAACATGATATCGGGTTTCACATCCTGCAACTTGGCAATCGCATCAACCCCGTCCTTGGCCGTGACGACCTCCATACCATGCCGTTCCAGCAAGCGCGTGGTGACCTTGCGCACGGTAATCGAGTCATCGACCACCATGACCAGAGTAGCGCGTTGTTCCGGAGCACGCTCCAGCTGCGCTCGCTCACTGGCCAGTCGCTGCTGTGACAACTGTGCATGCTGAGCACGGATGATCGCCAACAGATCCAGAATCACTACCACGCGACCGTCACCCAGAATAGTCGCACCAGAGATCCCGGAGACCACAGCGAACTGCTTGCCCAGGCTCTTGACCACGATCTCGCGCGAACCGGCCAGCGCATCAACCTGCACCGCCACACTGTGCTCGCTGCCGCGCACCAGAATGACCGGCAACGGCAAGCTGTGACCGGTCAACTTGGGCTGCTGCCCGGTTGCCAGCAGATCACCCAGATAACTCAACTCGTAGGTTTTGCCCGCGTATTCAAACGGCGGCGCGTCTTCAGCGTAGTAGGCTTCCAGCTCGTAGCCGGATACACGCACGATACCTTCGATGGTGTTCAGCGGGATGGCATACAAATCATCACCGGAATACACCATAAGCGCACGGTTCACCGATACCGTAAACGGCAGGCGAATGGTGATCTGGCTGCCTTCCCCGGGCTTGGTATTCAGTAGAATGCCGCCGCCGAGCTGTTTCACTTCGGCATTGACCACATCCATGCCGACGCCGCGCCCGGACACCTGAGTCACCTTGGCGGCAGTCGAAAAACCCGCTTCCAGGGTAAAGTCCAGCAACTCCTGATCGGTCAGATCAGAGTCCGCGTCCATCAAGCCACGTTCAATGGCCTTTTCACGAATGCGTTCCAGGTTGATCCCAGCGCCGTCATCGCGAATCGACAAGATAATTTCACTACCAGCACGATGCAGATCAATGCTGATCAGGCCGGTCTCAGCCTTGCCTGCCTGGCGGCGTTGTTCCGGCAACTCGATACCATGGTCGACCGCATTGCGCAGCATATGCTCCAGCGGCCCGATCATACGTTCGAGCACACTACGATCCATTTCGCCATCGGCCTGGTCAACCACCAGTTCGACCTGCTTGCCCAGCTCCGCAGAGACCTGACGCACAATGCGGCGCAAACGCGGCAACAGCCGTTCGAAAGGCACCATGCGCGTGCGCATCAGACCTTCCTGCAACTCGGTATTGACCCGCGCCTGCTGCAACAGCAAGGTTTCCGCATCACGGGATTTCGCCGCCATGGTTTCCTTAAGGTCAAACAAGTCAGACGCTGACTCGAACAGCGAGCGCGAGAGCTGCTGCAGCTGCGAATAGCGATCCATTTCCAACGGATCGAAATCGTCGTAGCTGTGCTCGATTTCTTCCTGGTGGCGCGACAGAATCTGCGCCTGAGTTTCCATATCCAGCCGGCGCAACTGATCACGTACCCGCTCGATGGTGCTTTCCATTTCACCGAGCGTGTAACCCAGATCACTGACCTGTTGCTCGATACGGCCACGGAAAATCGACGTCTCCCCGGCCAGGTTGACCAGCTCTTCGAGCAGATCAGCCGGTACCTTGACGCTCTCCTGTGTTACCCCGCGGCTGCGTCCGTCCTGACTGGTGCGTTCCATCGCCTGCTGCAGAATCGACTTGACCTCTGCCAGGGTTTGCGACGCCGGGCGCGGGGCACTTGTTTCAGCCGGCTCCAGGGCAACCGGCGCGGCAGAAGCAGGTACCGGCTCTGGCGGAACCGACTCCGGAACCTCGGTTTCCGTACTGGCAGGCTCATCAGCCGGCATTGGCTGACCGGCACTCAGGGCGTTGATGCGTTGTTGTAGTGCACTGAGCTGCACTAACAGATCGCCACTGTTAGCTGCCGCATCATCCAATGCTTGCTCCAACGCCCGGGCGTGATCAGCCAGGGCCTGCTCGCCGGCCATGCGCGCACCGCCCTTGACCGCCTGAATCTGATGCTTCGCCTGGGCACGCTGTTCGGCGTCATCACTGGCAATCCAGTCGGCACAGGGCTGCAACAACTCCTGGGCTTCCTCAAGGAAGATATCCAGCATACCCGCTGCCGGGTCTACCCCGACAGGCAGCGACAGCTCAACATCGGCCTCTGCCACCTCAGGCTGCGCATCCATATCCGGCATACTGACCGGCTGACTCGGGTCGGCGCGGAAACGGCGGATGCTCTCAATCAGACCACGGCCGTCACTGATCGGCTGCGCGGCCACGATGCCGTCAATCATATCGGCAAGGCTGTCGTGGCAAGCATGCAGCAGTTGCATCAGGCCGGGGTTGACGCTGTAGCGCTGATTGCACAAATCCTCGTAGAGGAATTCAAGTTCATGCGCCAGGTCACCCACCGGCGTAATTTCGGCCATACGCGCACCCCCTTTAAGGGTGTGCAGGTCACGCTGTAACTCTTCAACGGCCAGGGTGTTACGGGTGTCTTCGCCCCACTGCTGCAGGCTGCGCGCTGAGCTGTCGATCAACTCCTGCGCTTCCTCCAGGAAAATGTCCACCAGCTCGGCGTCAGTTCCCGCGCTATCCGGATGCCAGGTGCCCGCGCTGGCCACAGCCGGTGCTTCAACAGCAGTCGGCGACTGCTCGTCGATCGAGGGTAACTGCGCACGTGGCAACAAGGCATCCAGGCGGGCAATTTCGTGCGTGGCCGGCGCGACAAGCTGATGTGCGGCGACCTGATCCATCATACCGATCAGTCGCTCATGCCCATCCATCAGGGCATCACGTACGCTATTGGTCAATTCGAGACGTTCTTGCTGCAACAGGTGGTGCACCTGTTCCAGGGCTTCACTCAGGCTTTCAATCGGCGGCAGCTCAACCTCGCCAGCGACGTCTGCCAGCGCGCGTAGGCTATCTCGGGTCTGGCCGTGATCCAGCTCATTACCCGCCTGCATGTCGTCAGCCGCATCTAGCAGCAAGTCCACCCCCTCGGTGAGGAAGATCGACATCAAACCGGGGCCGCTACCCTGTTCCACACTACGGCTGCTTTCACGCAGCTGCATACCCTGCTGCTCAAGGGCGGCCAGCTCGTCAATAAACGCGCTGCTACCGGCAATCGGTTGCTGTGGCGTTGAGTAAAGCTGCTGCAAACCACTATCAAACAGCGTTACCGATCTGGCCAACAGATCAACCAGCGACTGTTCCGCCGGCACCAGATTGGCCTTGAACGTCTTGACCAGTTTTTCCAATGGGGTTGCCAGATCAGCAATCGGCGCGATACCGGCCATATGCGCACTACCCTTGAGGGTGTGCAGGGCACGCTGCAAGGCATCGCTGATTGGCCGCGGCAAACCGTGTTCACACTGCTCAATAAAGGCGTTTATCTGAGCAATGTGGCTTTGCGTTTCGTTATGGAAAATATCCAACAGGATAGGGTCAAGACCTTCCTCGCCCTCTTCCACAGTGCTGACTTGCAGATCGTCCAGGCCCACTTCTGGCGCCACCAGTTCGGGCTCTGGCGAAGCGGCTTCGCTGCTCTGTGCTTCTGCCAGAGGCTCAATCTCTGCAAAGGGCTCAGCGTCAGCAGCCGTCTCGGGCTGCTCGGCATCTGGTTCAGCAGGCTCGTCACTCTCACCGGGTACTGACAGCTCCTCAACGGCGGGTAGCTCGTTCAGTTCTTCCAGTTCTTCCAGCTCCGGTAACGGCAAGGCCGTTTCGTCTTCTTCTGCGGCATCCGGCTCAGGCGATTGGGCTGCAACCGAAGTGGTCGGCGCCAGCACAGGGTTTTCACCACGCGACAAGGCGTCAGCCTGGGCGCTCAACTGCTCGACTTCCGGCAGCATCTGAGACTGGCTGTTGGCAAAATCTTCGACCAGGCGCGGCATTAACGCCCGTACGGCATTGACCGTGGCAAATACTGTCGGAGTCAACTGGATGCTGCGATCGATAACCCGATTGAGCATATTTTCAACCGACCAGGCCAGCTCGGCCAGCACACTGGCCTGTACCATGCGGCCGCTACCCTTGAGCGTATGGAAGGCACGGCGCACTTCGGCGCGCGACTTGTCATCCTGATGGTCGGCCTCCCACTGCGGGGTGAACTCAGTCAGGGTGTCCAGCACTTCACCCGCTTCTTCGACAAAAATTTCCACCAACTCGGGGTCAACCAGGTCATCGTCGTCGATGGCTGACTGTGCGTCATTGGCTACCGCATCAACCGGCTCGGTGGGAGGCGGCTCAGCGGTGTTCTGCTCAGGCTCCTTACTGGAGGACAACCAATCCGGCAACTCGCTCTCCAGCGGCTCAAGCTCAAGCTCGGCCGGTGCTTCGGCGTCAGTCTCGGCGGCTTCGACTGATGGGGCGGCACTAGCAGCCTCCGCACCCGCGTCAGCAGCGGGTGTTATATGAGCCGGTAACTGCGTCGGGTGGTAACCCAGATCCTGCAAGCGCTCTTCGGCAACAGCGAGGATACTGTCGCTGCGCTCGGGGTCGTCCTCGGCCAGACGCTCGAGGTAATAGTCGATACTGGTAACCACGTCAGCCAGGCTATCCAGCGCTTGCCACTGTGGTCGTGCACCCGGCTGCACCAAACTTTCCTGCAAGTAGCGACGGCAGGCATTAACCGCTGCGGCCGGGCGCTCCAGACCGAGCATCGACAAACCACCGCGCACACTGGTCAGCAGGTCATCAACCGGCTCCAACTGCGCATGGTCCCACTGGTTGATAATGAAAGCGTTAATACAGTCGCGCGTCTGCTCCAGTGCGTTCCGCGCCTCCTGCACGACCTGGCGCTGAACCAGTGCCATATCCTGTGCTGATGCCAGGCGCTGCACATCGCTGTCAGCACTGTCCTGGCTGCCACTCAACCCGGCGATGCCATGCAAACTGGCCTCGACAAACAGAATACCGCCGGCAACATCCATCAGCGCGGCGTCGGTCAGGTTGCTCTGCCCGGAGGCCATACGCTCGACCTGCTCAACCTGCTCGAGCAAGACCCGTCGCGGCTGGCCCAGCCCGAGCATGGCCAGCGTGTCTGCCACCTGTTTGATCGTCGGCAACAGCTCATGCAGTCGATCCGGACTGCTGCGATCACCGCGCACAAAGAGATCAAGCTGATCCTTGATCTGCAATAACTCCTCGGACAAGGCCTGAGCGACTGACTGCATGGCCGAACGGTCCGGCCCCACCAGCTGACGGTTACCCGTTGCCGGCTCGTCCTCGGCCTGCCACAACTCCTGCAACTGATAGCGCTGTTTCAAAGCATCCAAACGCGGGCTGCCACCAGGGCTCTTGGCAACATAGAACAGCAGGTTGCGCAGCAGCTCATTGGCTGGCGGCGTAGCGATGCACTCCGGTTGATCCTTGAGCTGGCGTACTTCGCGATCAGCTTGGCGCAGCAACTGTCGAATCGAGTTCCCGTTGCTGATACTGCCGGTAGCCAGGCCCTCGGCAATCCCGGCGAAAACGCGCCAGAGTTCCGCCCAGTCACTGCCCTGGCAGAGCCGCTCCAGGCGCGCAAAAACCTTGACCAACTGTTCACTGTTGTTCTTTACATCAAGCTCACGGATAACGCCCAGCTGGGCTACCTGCAACACCTGCCGCAACTTGCGCAACTGCTGCTGGTTATCCGCACTGGCAAGATCCGGCACACCATCGGCTGATGGCGCCTCGGGCTCCAGCCGTTCGGTACGGAATACCGCACTTTCTGACAACAGCTTTTCGCCACGCGCGCTACGCATGTCATTCAGCAACGGCAGCAACAGCATCGGCAGATCACGCCGGTCGCTTTGTACCTTGTCCAGATACACCGGCATTTGCAGGATCGACTGCATCAGCACTTCCAGCGCCTCATCGGCATTGCTGGTCTGGCCGTGCATCATCGCCTGGGCAAGCTTTTCCATTTCTTCGGCGAGCAGCGCGGCACCGTAGAATTCGACCATCTGCAGGGTGCCATGCACCTGGTGGATATAGGTCAGGCAAAAGCGCAGCCGGGTGGAGTCATCCGGTTGTGCTACATAAGCCTCCAACGCCTGCCGTGCCTGCTGCAGCGTTGCGGAAATTTCGCCTTTGACCCAGTCGAGGGCGACATAATCATGCCGATCACCCATATTCACTCCTGATCCGCGTTGTCATCCCGCCGCACCCAGGCCTGGACCCGGTCGTCAGCTACAGGAATAAGCAGGGGGTTATGCCAATCTGTTATCTCACCCAGTCCAATCACCAACATGCCGCCCGGTACCAAACGGCGGGCCAGCATGTTGAGCAAGTCACGGCGCCGCCAGCGGCGGAAGTAGATCAACAGGTTCTGGCAGAAAATAACGTCCATGTCCTGAATTGGCGCGCGGGCCAATTCAAGAATATTCAGTCGGCTGAAGCAGACCCGTTCACGCAGACTCTCGCTAATCTGCACTTGCCCGTTGTCCTGCGTCTGCAACCAACGCCGCACTTCGGCATCCTGCAAACCGCCCAGACGCGAACTTGGATAAGTGGCTGCGCGCCCCTGCTCCAGTGCCTTGAGGCTAATATCAGTGGCCCAAATACCGTAATTGTGCCGCTTGCCAACCTGGCTCATCGCCTGCTCCAGAGTTATTGCCAGAGACCAGGCTTCTTCACCACTGGCGCAACCCAAACTCCACAGTTGCAACGGTTGGCTCAGGTCCGCCTGCTGCAAACGCTGCTGCAAATGACGGCCAACACAATCAAACGACGGCCGATGGCGCATAAAGCTGGTTTCGCGCACCGTCAGGTGATCAATCAAGGCTGACCATTCAATCGTACCGGTCAGGCCGTTGGTGACGTAATCGTAGTAGCTTTGATAGTCGGCAATCTGCAAGGTGCGCATACGGCTGCACAGACTGGTTTGCAAGTAGACCCGACGCTGATCACTGACGCATACACCGGTGCGCGCCTCCAGCAGCATTTGCCACTGGCGGAACTGCTCTGCATTCATGTCCGGCACTTGTTGCAGCGACCAGTTGGGTGTTGTCTGCACGACTGCTACCTCGCCCTTGTTGACCGACCGGCTGCCCACTGGCAACCGGTCAAGTCAGCTTAGTCCCGTGACTCAGGCAGGGTAAAGCCTGCTGCCGATTGCCGCATGTCTTCAGCCAGTTTAGCCAAATCACCAATGCTGCGTGCAGTAGTGGTGGTACCTGTTGACGTTTGCGTGGTGATTTCCTGAATAACATTCATCGTGTTGGAAATGTGACCCGCAGAGGACGCCTGCTGACGTGCAGCGTTGGAGATGTTCTGAATCAAGGCAGCAAGGCTGGTTGATACTTTCTCGATCTCTTCCAGGGCGACACCGGCGTCTTGCGCCAGACGGGCCCCGCGAACAACCTCCGAGGTGGTTTGCTCCATGGAGATAACCGCTTCATTGGTGTCGGTCTGAATGGTTTTAACCAGCGCTTCAATCTGCTTGGTAGCCCCTGATGAACGTTCCGCCAGGCGCTGTACTTCGTCCGCAACCACCGCAAAGCCCCGGCCGGCATCACCGGCCATGGAGGCCTGGATCGCCGCGTTCAAAGCCAGAATGTTGGTCTGGTCGGCAATATCGTTAATCAGGCTTACGATGTCACCAATCTCCTGCGAGGACTCACCCAGGCGCTTGATCCGTTTCGAGGTGTCTTGAATCTGTTCACGAATGGTATCCATGCCGGTAATGGTGTTTTGCACCACCTCATTACCCTTGTTGGCAATGGCTACCGAGCGCTCGGCTACCGCAGAGGATTCAGCAGCGTTGGCTGATACCTGGTCAATGGAGACCGCCATTTCGTTCACCGCCGCCGAAGCACCGGCAATCTCTTGCGCCTGGTGCTCGGAAGCCTCGGCCAGATGCATCGCCGTGCCCTGCGTTTCCTGGGCAGCTTCAGCCACTTTCTGGGCGGTTTCGTTAATCGTCGATACCAGTGCCCGCAGTTGGTCAATAGAGAAGTTGATGGAGTCGGCAATTGCCCCGGTGAAGTCCTCGGTTACCGTGGCCTCCGCCGTCAAGTCACCATCGGCAAGGTCGGCAATTTCATCCAGCAGTCGCAAAATCGCTGCCTGGTTACGCTCGTTCTTCTCGGCAGTTTCAGCCAGACGCTCGCGGGTTTCGCGGGTCATCTGCAGACCAATCAAGAGAACGCTGGCCAGTGCAATCAAACCCAGGATGTAGCCCAGCAGGGTATTGATCCAGCGCGAGTCGGCGCGCGCTTCAAAGCCTGCGTTGAGGTCAGAGACATTGGCCAACACATCGCTGGAATCAACGAAGATCTGGTTGGCCGCCTGACGTACCTGATAGAGCTCAGGCGAGGTCAGCAGGATCTCGTCAACCGAGTCGGATACGAAACTGAACAGGCCATCAATTTCTTCCAGCAGGAAGACCGC
>REBY01000002.1 GCA_007692485.1 Pseudomonadaceae bacterium
CGGCCGCACGCTGGCTTTCAGCCTGGGTACGCGCAACTCTTTCGTGGTGTTGCCCCTGGCGCTTAGCCTGCCCAGCGGCTGGGAGTTGGTAGCGGTGGTGATTGTCATGCAATCGCTGGTGGAGCTGTTCGGCATGCTGTTGTATTTGCACTGGCTGCCGCGACGGCTGTTCCCCTAAGCCATTATCTCGGACGGGTACCAGTGCTTGGTGCGATTGGAGAAACCCAACAATGATAAGATCACCGGCACTATTATCTAATAGCTGGCGTATGATGCAGATCAGTCATCAGCTGACCGCGCGGCCTGGTCTCTATAACGAACTTGCCGACCACAATCCGGTCATAGCATCATCAATCCGCTTTCCATCGTGAGTTTCATCCATGCGCTATTGGCTCTGCCTTCTCCTGCTCTTGCCGCTTCTGTCCCATGCGAGTCCACAAACTATCGACTGGCTCGATCTGCTACCGGAAGAAGACCTGGAGGCCATCCTTAATATGCCGGAAATCGTGCATAATGAAGCCGATTACGCCGAGGATGATGATGCATCAGGTACCTTCGAGCAAAGCCTGCGCCAGCGCGACCCCACCATGCCCGAGGTGATGTACTCGACCCGCGTGGTTGAGAAAATGGACGGTATCGAGGCGCGCCTTGCCGGTTTCCCTGTACCCTTGGAAACCAATGAGCGCGGGCACTACACCAGCTTTTTCCTGGTGCCCTATGCCGGTGCCTGCATCCATGTGCCACCGCCGCCGCCCAACCAGATTGTACTGGTGGATTATCCCAAGGGCTTGCCGATAGAGGATATCTACACTCCTTTCTGGGTCACCGGCAGCTTGCACGTGGACCAGACCAGTAACGAGCTGGCCGATGCCAGCTACCGTATTGAAGCCAGTTCCGTCCGTGTCTACGATGGCGATTAGATAGCAGTCGCGCTAATCTATACCCATTATCCCCCAAATGGGTGGAGTCAATTAGCCAGCCCTCGGCTAAGCTGCATGCTAGAGGCGACCTGGAGTGCTGCACGGAAGCCAGCGCAGTCGTCATCGTGACAGGAGGTAGTTTTGGAACTGATTCTAGGCTTTTTGGGCCTTGCTGTACTCGTTGTGTTCTATCTGCGCAAATGGCTACTGCGCAAAGATATCCCCCAACAACAGGCGATCGAATATAGCGGTGAACTATTTGCTATCGGTGCTGCGACCTTGGCCCGCAGCGGTCCTGAGCAACCCCGGCAAAGTGTGATTGCAGTCCATGGTTTTGTTGAAAACTTTCTGTATTTCAATGAGTTCTATAAAGATCCTGCGCTGGAACTGATTCTGTTCACTAGTGCCGATTACCACACACCGGTTACCCGCCTGAATCCCAGCGTACCGCGCTGGGCCAAGGCGCCTGATGAACGCCTGGGTAGTATTGCCTATGATGCCGAGGTACTGATTCAAGCACTGGAGCATCTGGTCAGCGGTGAGGAAGTTCGTGTGCATGGCCACTCCCGTGGCGGTGCGGTCATACTGGAAGCAGCCCGGCGGCGGCCAGACCTGTTTGAGCAGGTTGAAGTGATCCTTGAAGCGCCGGTATTACCACAAGGTAAACCTTACGCCGAACTATCACCCGGCGTGCGCTGGTTCCTGCCTTTTGTGCTGCCCTTTTGGCAACAGCAGCCTATTTCCCCGCGTAACAAGGCTATATGGGGCCCACTGGAAGATCGACGCAAGCGCTCACTGATCATGGGGCTACCCTTCAACCCCAAACATTGCAGCATCATGATGGCCAACTTGAAAGATATGGCCGGCTGGATGCCTGGCACCAGCACCGAGGTCTATCAGCACGTCAAACGTGGAGCTATTCTTGTGCCTGGCAATGACAAAGTCCTCGACCCTCAGGCTATGCTGGCAAGTGCTAAGCAAGCGGAAAACCTGCAGGTAATAGAAGTCAAAGACGGCAGCCACTTCGTCATCCCGGACCATCCAGAGTCGATACCTCCCTTGCCGGCATGAGTATCGAACTGCAGCAAATCGGGGTTGTTCGTAGCGCCTTTGTCGAGAAGTTTGGTATTCCACGGCAACCCAGTCTGGCCCCGGCAGCTCGCGGTCAGATTCTGCTGTCGCCTCCCTATGACAGTGCTGAAGCCGTTGCCGGGCTTGAGCTGGTCAGCCACGTCTGGCTGCTCTTCGTATTTCATCAAGCTAGCAGTGGGCCGCAACATACCCGGGTGCGACCGCCACGGCTTGGCGGCAACCAACGCATTGGCGTGTTTGCCAGCCGCGCCACCCATCGCCCCAACCCTTTGGGCCAGTCTGTGGTGCGGCTTGAGCAGGTGGGACCGGGGTGTCTGACTGTGTCGGGTATTGACCTGCTTGACGGTACTCCGATCCTTGATATCAAGCCCTATGTACCCTATGCCGATGCAATAGCCGATGCGAGCAATCAGTTGGCGCCGTCACCGCCAGCTCTGCTAATGGTCACTTGGCACAATGAGGCTCTGGCCAACGCACACCAGGCCACCCTACGCTTGGGTGAGCCGGTTGTTGAGCTGATCGAGCAATGCCTTGCACAGGACCCTAAACC
>REBY01000001.1 GCA_007692485.1 Pseudomonadaceae bacterium
CTGGAATATGCCCGTGAGCGCCGCCAGGGGCGGCCTTTGAAAGAGCGTGACCCCAGCAGCCCAATGATCCCGATTATCGAACACGCCGATGTGCGTCGCATGTTGCTGGCGCAGAAAGCCTTTGTTGAAGGTGGCTTGGCGCTATGTCTGTATACCGCAACATTGATCGATGAAAAGAAGCATGCTGAGGATCCGGCAATGCGTGAAGAGGCGGCTGGTCTGAATGACTTGCTGACCCCCATCGTCAAATCATGGCCGTCGCAGTTTTGCCTTGAAGCTAATAGCTTGGCGATTCAGGTGCACGGTGGTTATGGCTATACCCGCGAGTATCCGGTCGAGCAGTTCTACCGGGATAACCGATTAAATCCGATTCATGAAGGTACGCACGGCATTCAGGGGCAAGATTTGCTGGGCCGCAAAGTGGCCATGCAGGGCGGCAAATTTTATCAGCTGTTAGTCTCACGAATACGCACTACCCTGCACGAATGCGCTGAGCTGACAGCGTTGCAGGACGGCGTACAGCGTCTGACCAGTGCGCTAGCAGCCCTGGAAGAGATTACCGAGGCCTTGCAGGCGCTGCGTAAGGATGATCCCGAGCGTGCTTTGGCCAATGCCTACCTGTATATGGAGTGTTTCGGCCATGTAGTGGTAGGTTGGCTCTGGCTGCGTCAGGCACATACGGCGCAGAAGGCGTTGCAAAATGGCGGCGAACGGCCCAAGGCCTTCTATCAGGGCAAACTGCACGCCTGCGATTACTTCCTGCGTTATGAGTTGCCCAAGCCGATGGCCTTGGCCGCTGTTCTTCGGGACGCGGATCGCACCACGCTGGATATGCCAGCTGAATGTTTTTGAGGCTAGATCGTTTTTTAGCTCGGGTGCGGGCACAGCATGCTGTGCCCCTACGCAAGGGGTCGTTGCCGAGCTGTAATCAACTCTTGCATGGGTCAAGGGATGAGTGTGCCGGTCCATAAAAGGCCTCGCAGTCCGACCCCGTCTCACGCCTGGGCAGTTGCAGGTACTTTACGCCTCGCGTAGGAGCACGGTGTGCCGTGCCCGTCGTACTTAAAACGCCTGCCGGAAGGTCAGGTTATAGCGCACTGGCCCGGTCAAAGGATGGCTGGCGCGCTTGCCCAGGGGCGCTACGCCATGGAAGTTCAGCCGGCTCTGGCCGCCCCAGACCACCACATCACCATGTTCCAGTAGCCAACGTGTGGGTTTGTCCCGGCGCTGTGGGCCGCCAAACAGAAAAGTCATTTCAGCACCCAGCGAAACCGACACAATAGGGGCAGTGAAATCCACTTCATCTTTGTCTTGGTGCAAGCCCATGCGTGCGCCTGTGGTGTAGCGGTTGATCAAACAAACGTCCGGGGCGAAACTTTTGAATCCGGCGGCGGCGGCCGCATCTTGGGCCAGATGCCTGAATGTATCAGGCATCTCTGGCCAGGGTGCTCCGGTTTCAGGATCCAGACGGTCATAACGATAGCCGCGGCGGTCGGTTACCCAGCTGGCGACCCCGCAGCCAGTCATGGCCGCCGACATGGTATGCCCGCCAGGGGTAACTTGCTGGCGAAAAGGCGACCTTTTGGCAATGTCTTCAATTTGCGTTAATAGTTGCCTGTCCTGCATCAAGGCGAAGCCTTTCAATAGCCAGGCACCAGTTGCCATTACAACCGGTTTGCGCGCTTCGTCGGCAAACAAATCCTGCATAGGACAGCTCATATAAAAATAGAGACAGACACGATTTTTTTACTCAACTCGCTTGGGCGAGCATGGCTTCTTGCTCCATTCGCAACAACTGCTGCTTGCGTGCAATCCCCCAACGATAACCGGACAGGCTGCCATCACTGCGTACAATCCTGTGACAGGGTATGACCAGGGCCAATGGGTTGGCGGCGCAAGCACTGGCTACTGCTCGGCTGGCTCCGGGTTTGCCCAGTTGTTCAGCCAGTTGGCGGTAGCTCAACATTTGCCCCGGTTGGGTTTGGCGCAGGGCAAGCCAGACTTGTTGTTGAAAGGCTGAGCCGCGCGGCGTCAGCGGCAGGCCGAGTTCAAGCGGTTGGCCGGGATCTTTCAGCCAGGCCTGGAGCCGCGACATATCCGCTTGCAGGCGGTTATCTGTCGATTCTTGTAACCCTGTTTGGGGAAAACGTTCCTGAAGTAGGGCGTGGGCGTCGGTGCTTGAATCGGCCAGCAGAATCGCGCACAGGCCATTGTTATCGGCTGCCATCAACAGGGCGCCAACCGGCGACGTAGTGCACAAGTATTGGATGCTTGGCGAGGTATTCATGATGATTGTCCTGGCAACGAATGACGTAACCAGTGTGCGAGGCTTTGCGGGTGTTCGCAAGGTTTTGCGAGGTGGCAGGGTGCTTGCTGAAGGCATCACCGCTCGGACACGGCATGCCGTGCCCGTGGGGCTTTGCAGGGCACACAGTCTTTCAGGTGCACGCCGCATTCAATATTGCCGCGCTCAGACTTTCATCCCTGGCAAGTTCAATGAGGCGGTATTGCCGCCATCCACGGCGAGTGCCTGGCCGGTGACATAGCTGGCATCCTCGC
>REBY01000086.1 GCA_007692485.1 Pseudomonadaceae bacterium
ACATTTACAGGAATCCAAATGAGCGAAAGCTTTGCCGAACTTTTTGAAGAAAGCCTAAAAACTCTCGATATGGAGCCGGGCTCCATCATCACCGGTATCGTGGTTGATATTGACTCTGATTGGGTCACCGTCCACGCCGGGCTGAAATCCGAGGGTGTTATCCCGCGTGAGCAGTTCCTGGATGACCAGGGTGAGCTGACCATCGCTGTGGGTGATGAGGTGCACGTTGCACTGGACGCCGTAGAAGACGGCTTCGGTGAAACCAAACTTTCCCGTGAGAAGGCCAAGCGTGCCGAATCCTGGAAAGTTCTCGAGGCAGCTTTCGCCGCCGAAGAAATCGTCAAGGGCATCATCAATGGTAAGGTCAAGGGTGGTTTCACCGTTGACGTCAATACCATTCGTGCCTTCTTGCCGGGTTCCCTGGTTGATGTTCGTCCGGTACGTGACACTACGCACCTGGAAAACAAAGAACTCGAATTCAAGGTCATCAAGCTCGACCAGAAACGCAACAACGTTGTGGTTTCCCGTCGTGCCGTCCTGGAAGCGGAAAACAGTGCCGAGCGCGAAGCGCTGCTGGAAACCCTGCAGGAAGGCCAAGTGGTCAAAGGTATCGTCAAGAACCTCACAGATTACGGCGCATTTGTCGATCTGGGCGGCGTAGACGGCCTGCTGCACATCACCGACATGGCCTGGAAGCGTATCAAGCATCCGTCTGAAATCGTCAATGTTGGCGATGAGATCGACGTTAAAGTGCTGAAGTTCGACCGCGAGCGCAACCGCGTTTCTCTGGGTCTGAAGCAGCTGGGCGAAGATCCGTGGGTTGCCATCACCGGCCGTTATCCGGAAGGTACTCGCGTCAATGCCAAGGTCACCAACCTGACCGATTACGGTTGCTTTGCTGAGCTGGAAGAGGGCGTTGAAGGCCTGGTTCACGTATCCGAAATGGATTGGACCAACAAGAACATCCATCCTTCCAAGGTTGTCCAGGTGGGCGACGATGTGGAAGTTATGGTTCTGGATATCGACGAAGACCGTCGTCGTATCTCCTTGGGCATCAAGCAGTGCAAGATGAACCCGTGGGAAGAGTTCTCCAGCAAGTTCAACAAAGGCGACAAGATCTCTGGCTCCATCAAGTCGATCACCGATTTCGGTATCTTCATTGGTCTGGAAGGCGGCATCGACGGTCTGGTTCACCTGTCCGATATCTCCTGGAACGAAACCGGCGAAGAAGCTGTGCGCCGTTTCAAGAAAGGTGACGAGATCGAGACTGTTATCCTGTCGGTTGACCCTGAGCGTGAGCGTATCTCGCTGGGCGTCAAGCAACTGGAAGATGATCCCTTCTCCAGCTTCGTTTCGCTGAACGAGAAAGGCACCATCGTTAACGGTACCGTCAAGGAAGTCGACGCCAAAGGCGCCGTCATCCTGCTGTCTGAAGAAGTTGAAGGCACCTTGAAGGCGTCTGAAATCAGCCGTGATCGTGTTGAAGATGCGCGCAACGTGTTGAAAGAAGGCGATGAAGTCGAAGCCAAGATCATCAGTGTTGACCGCAAGAGCCGGGTCATCAGCCTGTCGATCAAAGCGAAAGACGTTGCTGACGATAAAGACGCCATGCAAGACCTGCGCAAGCAGGAAATGCTGGCCGCTGGTCCGACCACCATTGGTGATCTGATCAAGCAGCAGATGGAAGGTAAGAACTGAGTTCAGTTTTCCAGCTGTAAAAAAGGGCGACTTCGGTCGCCCTTTTTTGTGCCCGATCCTTTTTCTGCTTGCATTTTGCCGCTTGTAGCTGACGCTAGAGCATGGTACAACCGTTGCAGCCGCTTGAAAAAAAAGGAAAATCCATGACCAAGTCGGAGCTGATAGAACGCATTGTCGAGAAGCAGGGGCAACTCTCGGCCAAGGATGTAGAGCTAGCCATCAAGACCATGCTGGAGCACATGTCGCAGGCCTTATCCACCGGAGAACGTATTGAAATCCGGGGGTTTGGCAGTTTTTCGCTGCATTATCGTGCGCCACGGGTTGGCCGTAACCCCAAGACCGGGGATGCCGTTGAGCTGGATGGCAAGTTTGTACCGCACTTCAAGCCGGGCAAGGAGTTGCGCGATCGGGTCAACGAATCGCTGGAAATGGCCTAGGCGGTATCTGCCGCACCCACCCCTGCGCTATACTCCGGGCTGTGCGAATGGAATGGAGTGTCTGCCATGCAATGGCTCAAGCGTGCCTTGCTGATAATTGTCCTGTTGCTGGTCGCCCTGGCCACCCTCGACTTTATGCTGGAAAATCGGCAAAACGTCACCTTGCAGTTTCTTGAACTGCAATCACCTGCCTTACCGCTGTCACTCTTCATCGTCGTTGCCTTTGTGCTAGGTGGCCTGCTGGGCGTTTTTCTCGGCTGGATGATCACCGCACGGCTGCGGTTGCAGTTAATGCTGCAAAGTAATGAGCTCAACCGTCATCGTAAAGAAATCGATAAGCTGCGTACCCAGGCTATCAAGGGTTGATGGCAATGCAGCATCTGCTGTTTCTTGGGCTCTTTCTGCTGGCGTTGATGATCGGTTGGTATTTGGGGCGCCGCGAAGCGATCAAGGTTGGCGTCATGCTGCAGCCGCACGGCAGTGCGGTCGACAAACAATACTTTATTGGTTTGAACTACCTGCTTAACGAGCAACCCGACGAGGCGATTGAGACCTTTATTCGGGCGCTTGAAGTTAACCCTGAAACCGTAGAAACCCATATTGCCATTGGGAAGCTCTTTTGCCAGCGCGGTGATGTAGAGCGGGCAATCAAGGTGCATCAAAACCTGTTGGCAAGACCCAATCTGACACGCCAGCAGGCGGATAGTGTGCAGCTGGAGCTGGCACGCGACTATTTGGTTGTCGGTTTGGATCAGCGTGCCGAGCGATTGCTGCAGGAGTTGATCACGGCGCGATCGCCTTTGCGCGCCGCTGCCATGACTGAGCTGGTCAAGGTGCACGAGCGCGGCCATGACTGGGCAGAGGCTATTACTGTTGGTCAGTTGCTGGTGCGGGAGCAGCCAGACTTTGCCATTCCTCTGGCGCATTACCACTGTGAGCAGGCGCGCGTACCCTTGCAGCGAGCGGAGTGGCCATTGGCGCGGCGGCTATTGCTGCAGGCGCTGAAGATTGACCGTCAATGTATACGGGCCATCTTGCTGCTGGCAGAGTTGGAGCATCAGGCTGAACGGCCGGTCGAATGTGCCAAGTGGCTACAGCGTTTGGTCGCCGAAGGCGCCGATTTCGTCCCGCAAGTCTTGTCCTTGGCCTATTGGTGCAAGGATAATGGCTCCTTGGATTTAATGAGTTATCTGGATCGTGTGCTGGCAGTGGCCCCTCAGCCTCCGGTGGCAGTGGTACTGGCCAAGGCAAGAGAGTTGCGGCGGCAAGACGAGAATGCGGCATTGCACTTTGTGCAAAGCTTTGCGCGCCGCCAGCCATCATTGGTTTTGTTGCGTTATCTGATGACTTTGCCGGTCGTGGATAGCGAAGCAAGAGAGCTGGAGCATCAGGTTGTAGCTGATCTGGTGGAGAGTGGGCACGCCTATCGTTGCCATTCCTGCGGTTTCGCCGCGCGTGAATTGCATTGGCAGTGTCCGACGTGCCATCAATGGTCAGGCTTGCGCCCTATGCCTGATAAGCATCTGCCGGATACTGCATTATCCAGTCAAGGGAACTGAAAACGGGGCGCCCAGCGAACAAGACCCTGTCAGGCGATCATCCACACCGCAAGACGCGTTTTCACTAACAGGAAGTATGCATGACCTGCACGACACCCGTAATTGTTGCCCTGGACTTCCCCGATGCCGCCACTGCCTTGACTCTGGCCGGCCAGCTTAATCCGCAACTGTGCCGTCTCAAGGTGGGCAAGGAATTGTTTACTGCCAGCGGGCCGCAGGTAGTAGAGCAGCTACAGACATTGGGCTTTGAAGTCTTCCTTGATCTCAAGTTTCACGATATTCCCAATACGGCCGCCGCTGCCGTGCGCGCGGCTGCCGACCTTGGCGTCTGGATGGTCAATGTGCATGCCAGCGGTGGCCGACGTATGCTTGATGCCTGCCGTGAAGTGCTGGATCAGCGTAATGGTAGCCGGCCGCTACTGACGGCAGTCACAGTACTGACCAGCCTGGAGCAGGAAGATTTGCTCGAAGTGGGCGTTGATATCGAGCCGATGGTTCAGGTTCAACGTCTCGCCCGGCTGACCCAGGACTGTGGGTTGGATGGTGTGGTTTGCTCTGCGCGTGAGGCGAAAGCATTGCGCGGGGCGCTTAACAACGACTTTTTGCTGGTTACACCAGGGATTCGCCCGGATGATGCCAGTGCCGATGATCAAAAACGCATCGTCAGCCCTGCGCAAGCACTGGAGAACGGCAGCAGTTATCTGGTGATTGGTCGCCCGATTACTCGCGCCGAGCAACCAGCTTCAGCCCTGAGTGCCATCCTGGCCACGCTGGGCTGAGTCGGTTCGTCTGGTCACGGCGTGATAGCGATTTTGAGCACGCCGTCACGTTGATGACTGAACAGGTCATAGGCAGCAACGATGTCATCCAGCTTGAAGCGGTGGGTGACCATGGGTGTCAGATCTATGCGTCCGGAAGCCACAACTTCCATCAGGCGGCGCATGCGCTCTTTGCCACCTGGACACAGAGTCGTGACTATCTTATGGTCGCCCAAGCCTGCTGCCATGGCGTCTAGCGGTAATGAGAGTTTGCCGGAGTACACGCCCAGGCTGGACAATGTGCCGCCTGGCTTGAGCGCACGCAGGCAGGCTTCGAAGGTTTCTTGGGTGCCTAGTGCTTCTATGGCGACGTCTACGCCTTGCCCGCCGGTTAGCTGCTTGATCTTGGTCAGTGGGTCTTCTTCCTTGTAGTTGATGGTCACGTCGGCACCGAGGCGCTTGGCAACTTCGAGGCGTTCCTTGACGCCATCCACCACAATAATTTGCGTGGCTCCCATCAGTTTCGCGCCGGCTGTAGCGCATAAACCGATAGGACCTTGGGCATAGATCACCACGGTGTCGCCAATGCGGATATGGCCATTCTCAGCACCACCAAAGCCGGTGCTCATAATGTCCGGGCACATCAGTACTTGCTCATCGGTCAAGCCATCCGGCACCGGGGTCAGGTTGGCCTGGGCATTGGGGATGCGCACATATTCGGCCTGGCAGCCATCAATGGTGTTGCCAAACTGCCAGCCACCCATGGCTTTGCCGCCGCACTGGCTGGACACACCATCCAGGCAGGGGTGGCATTGGCCACAGGGAGTGATGGCGCCGGCAATCACGCGTTGACCGACTTGATAGCCGGTTACCGCTTCGCCCAGTTTGGCGATAACACCAACCGGCTCATGGCCGATAATCAGGCCGGGTTTGACCGGATATTCACCCTTGAGGATGTGCACGTCAGTGCCGCAGATCGTGGTAGTGGTGACCTTCAGCAAGGCATCAGTGGGGCCGATCTCAGGTATCGGGCGCTGCTGGATTTCGATGCGCCCGGGTTCGACAAAGACGGCGGCTTTCATCGTGCTCATGACATGGCTCCTGGGTGATCCGTGAATGCGTTATGGACTCCTTTACTCTAGACCCTGTCGCCCGCCATGCAATTGATATGTATCAAGTCTCTGCACTGCAATCAATACGTGCTATGTCCGTTTTCAGTCGGTCCAGGCGCTGACGCATCCGGTTATCCTGCCGGCTTGAGTTGAGGGCGACGACGTCGGCCAGCATGTCTGCTGCCAAGCGGCTGTTGATCTCGGTGCGTTGGCGGAAGGCATCAGTCCAGTAGCTTTCACGATCCGTCAGCAAGCGCTCAAGGCGGTCGGGGAAGTCAGCTTGTTCCCGCTCTGCAAGCGAGGCAGTAAACAGGTCTAACCAGTGCTGGCGATTTTCCAGCCAGATGGCATTCTGGCCTTCAAGTTGTGCTGTCCATTCGCTAATGCGCGCCTGTTGCTCGGTCTGTAACCGGCCCAGCCAGGGGCGCAGGCGCTGCTCCAAACGCTCCTGGCGTTCGTCGGCCTGTGTGGCGGCGTCAGGCGCGACATAGGTGTCATGGAGTTCGCTTTGCTGTTGCTCGAGGTTATCCAACAAGGCCGAGATCTGTTGCTCGTCAAGTTGCTGCAGCAGCTCCGCCAGGCTGGGCGCCAGCGCGCCCAGTAACCGGTCCAGTGCTGGCTCCAGCTTGGAGCGCCCAGCGAGTAATTGGGTGCTATCTGGCGGCGTGGCTAGCAGAGGGGCCGCCAACTGGTCTAGCAGATCGGCGTAGTAGGGCAGCTCCTGCTGGCAATGCCAGTCACGCTGTTCGGCGACGCGCTCACGCAGCCAGCGGCGTTGCTCACGGTCCAGGGGTACATAGTCGCGACTTTTCCAACTGATCAGCCAGGGTAGGTTGTCATAGCCAAGGCGGGTAGCGCTGCAGCCAACGATCAGTGTCAGCATGCAGAAGCAGACAATGAGCGGACGCAGTATATGACGTGCAACTTGCATCTTGTAACCTCAAGACAAATCGCCAGACTAAGGGAAATTGACATTGTCTTGCTGCGTTAAAATGTATCATTTCGCATCGGATGCAAGCCGGGCTCATGCCCGGCTTGGTGATGCTCTTTGCAGTAACTTGCTAGCGGGTTCAGTCCAGGATGTTTTCCAGGATGGCTTCGACGATGCCGGTAGTTGCCGCTACCAGAACGGCATCGCGACCGACCTGGCGCCATTCATAACCTTCGTAACGGGGTAGTTGCTGCTGTACGCGGCCGTCAAATCGCTTGGCGATACCTGGGGGCAGGGGTTTACCACGCGCCAGATTACGCTGAATACCCGGTGGCAGACGCTGATCGGGTTGCAGGTACTCGCGGTGTTCGCGAAATACACTGCGGATAAGTGCTTCATCCAAGTCGATGCGTTCACTACGCCGGTAGGTATCGCTTCCCTGACGGTAGCTGTCAGTGCGTTCGGTGCTCCGCTCCGCTGCCTGGCCGCGTGCATGAGGTGGCTGTGCATGGGTCAGGGGGGCGACCAGGCTGGCGCTGAGGAGCAGGCTGCCAAGTATTAACCAGGGTCGGGAGTTTGATGTGCGCATGGTGATCTACCTTGTATGGAGTGTTAATTTTGATCCGTTATCTGTTGCTTGGTTCCCCTGGCAGTGAGCGGTGCTAAAGTCAGAAGCTGACTGACTGGTGTTTGTCATAAGCCAGATGAATAGTGTTAATGGCTGAGGCTTGATATTGCCACGAAGGACCGCCTGGCAAGGGGTTGCTGGCCATAGTGGTATGACGGGCTAGGCTTTTGTCACTGTTGGGCGGCGCAGTGCCCTTGCTGGTCATTCGTTCGCTGTTGCTTTGCCGGTACACATGCATAAGAATCAACGCGTTGCCAAGCGTAAGGGCAGCACTATAAACCCATGTACTGATGTTGGTGAGTATTTGCCGTATAGCGCGAATGTTCTCCATAGTCGAAGAGTCGCATAACCATAACAAGGCAAGCCCTGCGGGAGCTTGCGCGGTTCTCTTGCGGGAGTGATGTATGAGTCAAAGCGGGATCCTGAAGCGCTCGACCCTGTTGATTCACGGGTCAATTGGTATGCCACTCGCTGTTATTGGCTACCCTCTGGTGGTCTATCTGCCTCCGTTCTATGCTGGTGAGCTGGGCATCAATATGGGCCTGGTTGCCCTGGTACTGGTGCTGGCACGTTTTTCCGATGTCATTACTGACCCCTTGATTGGCACTATCAGTGACCGTAAGTCGACCCGCTTTGGGCGTCGTAAGCCATGGATTTTCTTTGGGACGCCGCTGGTGTTGTTGGGGACTGTGATGCTGTTCATGCCGCCGGATGATGTTGGCGTCAGTCACCTGTTGCTGTGGACCGTGCTGATGTACCTGGGCTGGACCATGGTGACCTTGCCTTATGGCGCCTGGGGTGCAGAACTGTCGCCGGTTTACCACCAGCGCAGCCGGGTTACTGCATCGCGTGAGGGCTATGTGTTGATTGGCTTGTTTCTGGCGGCGTTGGCTCCAGCGATCGTACAGGCCATGATTGCACGTTACGCCGCCGGGCACACAGACGGCTTCTTCATGCAATTTATCATCTGGTTACTGGGCACCGATGGTGAATTGAGTATGGGGTATGGCCCGATTCTGGCCGGTATGGCCTGGCTGTTTATCCTCACCTTGCCGATTACGGTATTTCTGGCGCTGGCGTTTGTGAAGGAAGCAGCGCCGAAAACCGTCGAGACAACCGATTGGAAAAAAGGACTGAAAGTCCTAAAGTACAACGGCCCGTTCAAACGCATGATGCTGATGCTGCTGATTGTGGTGACGGGGGAGTCCTTCCGTAATGCCCTGTCCGTATTCTTCATGCAGCATGTACTACAGATACAGTCCTACATCGGTCTTATGTACCTGATCTACTTCGGTATCGGTATTCTCGGTATTCCCTTCTGGTTGATCCTTGGCAAGAAGATTGGCAAACACAAGGCCTTCTGTGTGGCCGTGGGGGTGTCCAGTATCAGTATTCTGGGTATGTTCTTCCTGCAGGCCGGACAGGTGGTGCCCTTTGCCATCATGTTTGCCCTCAAGGGTTTCTGCTTTGCTGCCTTCCAGTTCCTGCCGCTGGCGATGCTGGCGGATATCGTCGACCTGGATACCGCTCGCAGCAAGGAGCACCGTACGGGCCTGTTCTTTGCCATGTCAGGCATGGCGCAGAAAATGGCCATGGCGCTGGGTCTGGGTCTGTCGCTGGGCTTGCTGTGGATGTTTGGCTTCGATGCTCAGGCCAGTGAGCATGAGGCGAGCCAGTTGATGACGTTGCGGGTGATGTACATTCTGGGTCCGGTAGCGCTGTACATGCTGGCCTTTGCCATCGCCTGGAAGTACCCGCTGACCTCTGAGCGGCATGACAAGATCCATCGCTGGATCATGCGGCGCAATGTGCGCTTGCAGTTGGAGCCGCAACAGCCCTGATACTTGGGTGTGGAGCATGACCCAAGGGGCCGCTTATGCGGTCCCTTGTCGTTATTGATCCCTGATTGTGCCCTGGGTCGACTATCCTGCGTTCTGAATTATAAAGCGGCTTCGGCCGGTATTGAGTGTCGGAATACAGCTTATGTTTCACGTTTGGCCAAGCGCATTACGCAGGGAGGTAAGATGAGCCGGGGACGCTTGCAGCAAGCCGATACTTGCTTGCATTGGGCTGAGCAAGGGGTGTTGCCTGCGGATGCGTTGCAGCGCATCGAGTCGCATCAGCCTTTGCGCGCCCAGGTGTCTGACTGGGAGCGGCTGCTGGGACAGATCCTGCTGCTGGCGGGTGTGCTGCTGCTGGTCAGTGGAGTGATTTTCTTTTTTGCCTGGAATTGGGCGAGCATGGCTCGGGGTTACAAGCTGGCATTGGCGCTGGGTGTGCTGAGTGCTTTCGTGTTCAGTGCCAGGGTCACTGCCGGGCGAGCGTTGGTGCAACAGTCGATGCTGTTGGGCGCCTGCTTGATGACCGGCGCCTTGCTGGCCCTGATCGGGCAGACGTACCAGTCGGGTGCTGACATCTGGCAGCTCTTTGCCGTATGGGCTCTATTGATTTTGCCTTGGGCCTGGCATTCGGCTTCTCGCGCCTGTTGGCTACTGGTCTGGGTATTGATCAACCTGGCGCTATGGCGCTACTTCAGCCACAGCATTGTCTGGCGCCTGTTCAATCGTTGGGAGCCGCAGGATGCCATGCTCTGGATTGCGTTGAGCAACCTTGCCGTCCTGCTGTTGTTTGAAGGTCGAGGGCTGCGCTGGTTTGCTCTGGAGTCGCGCCTGATGCAGCGTCTGAGTGCGCTGGTACTTTTGGGTTGCTTGGGCGCGGGCGGCATTCTGGTCTGGTGGGATAGCGGCTTTGTATTATTGACCGTGCTGCTCGCGCTCGTATTGCTGCTGGGCATGCCATTCTATCGCTGGATACGGCCTGATTTGTCGATTCTCGCGGTGCAAAGCTTCACCCTGATTGCTGTTGCGACCTCTTGCCTGGCCTGGTTGCTGGAAAAGACCCAAGCTTACATTCTGCTCAATAGCCTCGGGCTCTTTGTGATTGGCACCAGTGCGCTGGTGTCGATCTGGCTGCATCGCTTGCACAAGGAGGGGTTATGAAGCGCGCCGGACAGATGGCGTTGATTGCCGACTGGCAGCTGGCGGGCATCATTGATGCGCCTACAGCGCAGGCATTGCAGGCGAAAGACCCTGGGCGATGGTGGCTGAACCTGTTGTTGGGCTTGGCTGCCTGGTTTTCGGCCTTGTTGATGATCAGTGCGACCATGGGGCCCTGGGTCCTATTGGTAGACAATGCCCTGGGGCGAAGCCTGTATGCACTGATTCTGCTCTGGGCCGCCTGGCAACTGCAACGCAATCAAGGGCTCTTTGTTGAACAACTGGCGTTGGCCCTGTCGCTCAGTGGTCAAGGTGTATTGGTTTTCGTCTGGTCCAGTGAGTTGCGGCCGCTGCTGGACTGGTCGCAATCAATTGCCGTCGTCGGGTTGCCCTTGGCCTTGGCCATGTTCTGGCTACTCGATAGCCAGCGACATAGACAGCTTTGTGTTCTGTTCGCTCTGCTCTATGCCTCGATGCTGCTGGAATCCGGCCCTTTGCTGCTGGTATACGCTGGGCTGCTGGCCGGGGTGGCTGTGCTGGGTTGGTCGACGCGTCGGCGCTGGGCCAAGCTGGCAGCTGCCCGATATTTCAGGCCAGCGCTGGATGGGGTGACGTTATTTGCCCTGTTGCTGGCGTTGTCTGCCCAGCAAGGAATATGGCTCAGCCTGCCGCAGCAGGAAGCGGATATTCTGTGGTTTCAAGGTTATCGCCTGAGCATTGCCATGCTGACGGTGCTGGCTGTCATCTGGTTGTTCCGTATTGAGCTCGCGCATTGGCGTTGGGCAGCGCCGTTGATAGCGCTGGTATTGGTTCTTTTACTATTCCAGGCACCGGCCTTGTTACTGGCGTCCACGCTGGGGTTGCTGGTGTTTCATGCCCGCAGCTGGCTGTGGAGTCTGCTTTCCCCGCTGGTTGTGCTGGTGGCACTGGCTGAGTGGTATTACAACCTGCAGCTGAGCCTGCTGCACAAGTCCTGGTTACTGATGCTGGCCGGCATGCTACTGCTGGCCTGTTACTGGCTTTGGCAGCGCCGGGGGAGGGCGGCAGTATGATACGTCGACATCCAGGCGTACTGATGTTCGGGTGGCTGCTGGTGATACTGGTGGCTGGCTATGCCATTGTTGGCCATGAGCGCACGCTGCGTGAGGGTGAGTTTGTGCTCCTCGAGCTGACGCCGGTCGATCCGCGTTCATTGCTGCAGGGCGATTATATGCAGCTGGGCTTTGCCATTGATCGGCAATTGACTAATCAGCAGCAACGGCGTGAAACCAGAGCCTTGCCGCCCTATGTGCACATTGTTGTCGACGACCAGCGCCGCGGGCGTTTTCTGCAGGTCGCGGACTGGCCAGCCCAAGAGCCCAACGTGCTGACCCTGCGTTTGCGTCGCCAAGGTGGGCAGTATAGCGTGGGGCCCAATGGCTATTTTTTCCAGGAAGGTACGGCTGAGCGCTATGAGCCGGCCCGCTGGGGTGGTTTTCGCGTAGCTGCCAATGGGCATGCCATGCTGGTCAGCTTGCATGACGAGGGACTGGAAGCCCTTGGCGCTGATCCGGCACCATCAGAAAAGTGAATGTTTGTTCCATTTTGTTTGGCTGGGCCCTAGCGTGTTAAGCATAGCCCAACAAGGAGCAGATTTATGCAAGACAATAAGGTGGTCGTTATTACCGGTGCCAGCAGCGGGATTGGCGCTGCCACTGCGCGTCACTTGGCAGCTGCCGGTATGTCAGTGGTGCTCGGCGCGCGCAGGGAAGAGCGCTTGCAGTCACTGGTCAGCGAGATTGAGGCGGCAGGTGGCCATGCAGCCTATCGGGTGACTGACGTGACCCGTCTGGCCGATCTGCAAGCGTTGGTAGCCTTGGCCTGTGAGCGCTTTGGTGGTGTTGATGTAATGATCAATAACGCCGGCCTGATGGCGTTGGGGAGTGTGCACAAAATCTTGGTTGAAGATTGGGACCGCATGGTCGATATCAATATCAAGGGTGTGTTGCATGGCATTGCTGCTGCGCTACCGGTTTTTCAGCAGCAGGAACAAGGGCATTTCATCAATGTTGGCTCTATTGCCGGGCACAAGGTGGCGCCAGGCGGGGCTGTCTATAGTGCGACCAAGTTTGCGGTCAGAGCCTTGAGTGAAGGGTTGCGGCAGGAAGCGGGGGCGATACGCACAACCTTGATTTCACCCGGCGCGATAGATACCGAGCTGCCGCTGGGTAGTGCCGATGCGAAGACGGTGGCGGCGGTTAAAGCGGGGTATTCGCAGGCATTACCACCTGAGCGGGTTGCCGAAAGTATTGCTTGGGCGATTGCCCAGCCCGCCGAGGTGGATATC
>REBY01000094.1 GCA_007692485.1 Pseudomonadaceae bacterium
AGTCATTCCGACCACCGTGCTCACGGAAGGCCGCTAATGTAATGGGCGGGGTGTCGCGCGTCAACCTTTGATCGGAAAAAACTTCTGCGGTACTGACGTTGCAATCAGGGATTGCCACCAGGTACCAGGGTTCTTCGATATCCACCGGGGTCAGTTGCTCGCCAACGCCTTCAGCCCAGGCGGCGTGGCCGCGCACGAACACCGGCACATCCGCGCCCAGTTGCAGGCCGAGCTCGGCCAATTGGTCGAGCGTCAAGCCGCACTGCCACAACTGATTGAGGCCGAGCAGGGTGGTTGCTGCATCCGAGCTACCACCACCGAGGCCACCACCCATGGGTAAACGCTTGTCGAGGCGGATATCGGCGCCACCATGTTGCGCGCAATGGGGTTGCAATAGTTTGGCGGCACGCAGGATCAGATTGTCTGCCGGATCTACCCCTTCCAGTTCAGTGTGCAGCTGTATCTGGCCGTCTCTGCGCGGCTGGAAATGCAGGGTGTCGCCGTAATCGAGAAACTGGAACAGGGTCTGCAGGGTGTGATAACCATCGGTGCGGCGCCCGGTAATATGCAGAAACAGGTTGAGTTTCGCCGGGGCTGGCAGGCTGAGCATTTGGCTGTCGATCAATTGCGTGGTTCCCAATGGGTCACTACCAGGGTGATCAGCATGTCGTAACCACTGATTTGCAAACGTTGCGGCAATTGCCGTTCCCCGACTTCCTGGTAGCGGCTGTATTCAACGGTCCAGCCATCCTGTTGCAGCCGCGCCAGGCGGCTATCAGTATCCAGTTGCAACTGGCTGGGGCTGTCGGGTGCCGGCAGCCCGCGCACCCACCACAGCAAGTTATCAACGGGCAGGCGCCAGCCGATGCTTTGTGCCAGCAGTTCTTCCGCGTCGGCGGCCTGGCGGGTGGGTTGGCCGGCAATCTCCAGGGTCACGCCGTCGCGGTCACCCTGTATTTGGGTGGCACCTCTGCCTAGCGGGCCAGACAGGCGGATGTCGTAGTAGTCCTGTTGCTGCAGCCAGAACAGGGTGCCGCTACCGGATTCTTCGGGCGCGCGCAGGCCGATCTTGCCTTGCAGTATCCAGTTGTCGAGAGATGACACATTGGCTTTGTGTGCCCGCCAGGCTTGCGGGTCACCGCCGATATCCAGACTTTCACGTTGATGCAGGTTGCTACAGGCGGCCAGCGTCAGGGACAGCAATAGCAGCAGGGGAAGGCGAATCAGGTGCATGCGTTACTCATGTTCCAGGCGTTGTCGGGTTTCCCGCACCAGCGGGCTATCGGGGTCGTTATCGAGTGACTCCTCCCAGACCGCTCGGGCTTCGTCGTGACGGCCCAGTTGCCAGAGTACCTCACCCAGGTGGGCGGCTACTTCCTGGTCGGGGAAGGCTTCCCAGGCTTGCTGTAGATATTCCAAAGCCAGTTCCAGGTTGCCCAGCCGGTAATGTACCCAGCCCAGGCTGTCGATGATCGCGGGGTCATCGGGCTCGAGTGTGTGGGCCTGCTCGATTAGTTCGAGTGCTTCCTCGAGGCGTTCATTACGGTCGGCCAGCGTATATCCCAGGGCATTCATGGCCATGGCATTGTCCGGCTCGCGCGCCAGGATGTGTCGCAGGTCTTGTTCACTTTGCTCAGGCTGCCCGAGTTGGTCATGCAGCAGAGCGCGGACGTAGAGCAAGTTACTGTCGTCGCTGAACTCATTAAGCGCTTCCTCGGTGCGCTGCATGGCGCGCTCCGGGTGACGATCAAGCAGGGTCTCGATTTCAATCAGATAGAGCTGCATGCGTGCTTGCGGACGTTCGCTGCGCGATTCGGCCATTATTTGCGCCAACAGGTCCAGGCGATCGTCAGCCATTAGCGCCTGAGTAATGCGCAATCGTGCCGGCAGATATTCATTGCCGTCGCGCACGGCCAGCCAGGCTTGTATGGCTTCATCGGCCTGGCCCTGTTCTTCAAGGGCCAGCCCCAAATGATACAGCGTGGTGCTGTTATCCGGCTCTTGCTCCAAGGCTTGCTCAAGGTAGTAAGCGGCCAGATCGGGCTGCTGGTTCTCCAGGCTGATCAGGCCGAGGGTCAAAATCAGGTCGTGATCTTCGGGGTTCTGTTCCAGCAGGCGGCCAAATTGACTGGCGGCAGTGTCCAGCTCTTCGCTGGCGAGCAGCAAACGTGCCAGTTGCAGGCGCAAGCGACTGTCATCCGGGTATTGCTGCAGGCTGGCATGCAGCAGGTCAATGGCTGCTTGCGGCTGATCGAGCTGGTCCAGCAGGTTGGCTTGCAGTAGCAGGGCACCGGCTTGCTGCTGATCCAATGGCTGCTGCTGCAGGATGTCCAGCGCTTGTTGCGGCTCACTTTCGTGCACTATCAAGGCGCGGGCAAAGGCCAGTTGGCGATTGTCGGGATACTCGTCCTGTAGTTGCTGGAGCGTGCCAAGCAGAGTGTTGCGGGTTGTTGCGTCACTCTGGCTGGCGGCGACGGCGAGGAAGTCAAAATGCGCTTCGCCACTCATCTCCAAGACCTTGCGCATACTTGCCGTGGCGGGCTCTATCTGGCCAGCACGGGCTTGTTGCAAGGCGGCTGCCCGGTGCGCTTCTACATCGTTCGGCGCGACTTGGGTCCAGAGGGTAGCCATCTCCAGCGCGGGTTCTTCGGCACCGAGAAATTCAGCAACTCGCAGCGCACGTTCGACCACTCCCGGGTCGCGGGTCTGTTCGGCTTGACGCAGGTAGTTGCCTAACGCCAGGTCAAACCGGTTGCGCTGGCCAGCCATTTCCGCTGCCAGCAGCTCGAACAGGGTATCCTTGGGGAAAGGCCGTGGCGGCACATCCGGCAGAGTCAGGCTAAGCTCGGGCACGGGCTCAACCGCTGCGACTGGGGGGCTGTCGACCTGCGACCGGTTGGCACAGGCCGTGACCAACAGGCTCAGGCTAATGACCAGAAAAGTGCGTTGAAAGGTAGATGTCATGGCGTTCCGCAGCAGCGTTCAGATAAGGATGATGATGCCACAGGATCTCAGGTAAACACACCGGCCCAGCCTGAGGAATTGATTGGCATTGATATACATAGGACAATTAGGGGTTTGAATCATTCCGCAGTCCCTCGCATAAAGAGGCATCATGGGTTTTCTGGCAATCGGCATCAATCACAAGACGGCAGCCGTCGACGTCCGCGAGCGGGTGGCATTTTCGCCTGAGCAGCTGGCCGAAGCCCTGCAGCGTATGCGTGTCGATACCGCGACGCAGGAGGTGGCGATCCTGTCTACCTGCAATCGCACTGAAATCTACTGCAGTCAGGATGCACCGGATGCCGAGCGGGTATTGCGCTGGCTGGCCGATTATCACGGCTTGCCGGCCGAGCAGTTGACCGGTAGTAGCTATCAATATCAGGAATCGGCTGCGGTGCGCCATATGATGCGTGTAGCCGCGGGCCTTGATTCCATGGTGCTGGGCGAGCCACAGATTCTGGGGCAGATGAAAGATGCCTGGCAGGCTGCGCGCACCGCTGGCACCTTGGGTCCGCAGTTGGACCGTCTGTTTCAGAGTACTTTCAATACGGTCAAACAGGTGCGTACCGATACCGCGATTGGCGAGAATCCGGTATCCGTGGCCTTTGCCGCCGTGAGCCTGTCGCGACAGATCTTTTCCGACTTGCGTCGCAGCACGGCCTTGCTGATTGGCGCCGGGGAAACCATCACCTTGGTCGCCCGCCACCTCTATCAGCAGGGCGTTAGCAAGATTATTGTTGCCAACCGTACTCTGGAGCGCGCGCAGCAACTGAGTGATGAGCTGGGTGGGCGGGCGATCGTGCTTAACCAGATTCCGGATGTGCTGGCCGAGTGCGATATTGTCATCAGTTCTACCGCCAGCCCCCTGCCGATTTTGGGCAAGGGGGCGGTGGAACGTGCGCTGCGCCAGCGTCGCCACAAGCCCATGTTTATGGTGGATATCGCCGTGCCGCGTGATATCGAACCCGAGGTGGGTCGCCTGGCCGATGTGTATTTGTACACCGTCGACGACCTGCATGAAGTGATCGAGGAAAACATGCGCTCGCGTCAGGGCGCCGCCGATGCTGCCGAGCGTCTGATTGACCTGGGTACCGATGAGTTCATGCAGCGCTTGCGTGCACTGGCCGCGGTCGATGTGTTGCGTCGCTACCGGCAAAAGGCCGAAGCACTGCGCGACCAGGAGCTGACCCGCGCGCTGAGTCGGCTGCAGCGCGGCGGCGACCCGTCAGCGGTCATGAGCGAAATGGCGCGCGCACTGACTAACAAGTTGCTGCATGACCCCAGTGTGCAGCTCAAACAGATGACCGCCGAAGGGCGTGCCGATGCCCTGGCGCTGGCGCAGGAGCTGTTTGCGCTGGAGCCGGATCAGGCCCCGACCCTCACACCACCACAAGGCAAACCATGAAGGCATCATTGCTCAACCGCCTGGATACCCTGCAAGACCGTTTTGAAGAGCTGTCAGCCTTACTCAGCGATGCCGACGTCATTAGCGATCAGTCACGTTTTCGCGAGTATTCGAAAGAATATGCCGAGCTGGAAAACACTATGGAGTGCTACCAGCAATGGCGCAGTGTGCAGGCTGATCTGGAAGAAGCACGTACCTTGCTCAAGGATAGCGATGCCGATATGCGCGCCATGGCCGAGGAAGATCTGGCTGCGGGCAGCGAGCAGTTGCAGCAGTTGGAAGTACAGCTCAATCAGTTGTTGCTGCCGAAAGACCCGGATGATGAGCGCAATGTATTTCTGGAAATCCGTGCCGGTACCGGTGGTGATGAGGCCGCGCTGTTTGCCGGTGACTTGTTCCGCATGTATTCCCGTTATGCGGAGCAGCAGGGTTGGCGTCTGGAAGTCTTGTCAGAAAATGAGGGCGAGCATGGCGGCTTCAAAGAAGTCATCGCCCGGGTTGATGGCGCCAGTGTCTATGCGCGGCTGAAATTTGAATCGGGTGCCCACCGGGTGCAGCGGGTGCCGGAAACTGAATCCCAGGGCCGCATCCATACCTCGGCCTGCACCGTGGCGGTATTGCCGGAAATGGACGAGCAGGCTGCCATCGACATCAATCCGGCTGATTTGCGCGTTGATACCTTCCGCGCATCCGGCGCCGGCGGTCAACATATCAACAAGACCGATTCCGCCATTCGGCTTACTCACCTGCCCAGCGGCATGGTGGTTGAATGTCAGGAAGAGCGCTCGCAGCACAAGAACCGCGCCAAGGCCATGAGCCTGTTGCAGTCGCGTCTGGCTAACCAGCAGCGCGAAGCGCAGGAAAAGCAGTTGTCGGATACCCGCCGTTTGCTGGTGGGATCGGGTGACCGCTCCGAACGCATCCGTACTTACAACTTCCCCCAAGGGCGGGTGACCGATCACCGTATCAATCTGACGTTGTACAGTCTGGATGAAGTGATACAGGGCAGCCTGGACGCGGTGATTGAACCCTTGCGGCGTGAATATCAGGCCGATCAGATGGCTGCCCTGGATGCGCATTGATCAGGTGCTGGCCACAGTTGATTTACCGGGCTCGACCAGCCCGCGGCTGGATGCCGAGCTGCTGCTGGTGACTGTGCTCGGCAAGCCGCGCAGCTACCTGCGTACCTGGCCGGAATACGAACTGACCGCGGACCAATTGAGTGCTTACCAGACCTTGTTGGCCCGCCGCCGCGCTGGCGAGCCGATAGCCTATCTGTTGGGTCGTCAGGGTTTCTGGTCGCTAGACTTGGCCGTGGCGCCAAGCACCCTGATCCCACGACCGGATACCGAGCGCTTGGTTGAATTGGCACTGGAGCTGGGCCCGTCAGGTGCTGCGCAGGTGCTGGATCTAGGCACTGGCAGTGGCGCGATTGCACTGGCACTGGCCAGCGAACAGCCGCAGTGGCAACTTACTGGCGTAGACCGGGTGCCCGAGGCAGTGGCGCTGGCAACTCGCAATGCGGTTGAACTGGGGTTGGGCAATGCGACCTTTCAGCACAGCGATTGGTTTGCTGGACTCGGCGGCCAGCGGTTTGACCTGATCGTCAGTAACCCGCCCTATATTGCCGAGGATGACCCGCACCTGACTCAGGGCGACCTGCGTTTTGAACCGAGCAGTGCCCTGGTCAGTGGCACCGATGGCTTGCGGGATACTCGCCAGATCATTAGCCAATCCCGTGATCATTTGCGTGGTTGGCTACTATTGGAACATGGCTGGCAGCAGGCTGAGCCTGTGCAGGCGCTGTTGCGCGAACACGGCTATCAGGCGGTGGCCTCCTGGCAGGACCTGGCCGGTCAGACACGGGTAAGCGGAGGGCAGTGGCATGGATGACCAGCAGCTGTTGCGCTACAGCCGACAAATTCTGCTGGCGCAGGTCGATATAGACGGTCAGCAGCGCCTGCTCGACAGCCATGTGCTGATCGTCGGGGTCGGTGGTCTGGGTGCGCCGGTTGCGCTGTATCTGGCCGCTGCCGGGGTTGGTCAGATAACGCTGGCAGATCCGGACCAGGTTGACCTGAGTAACCTGCAGCGCCAGGTCATCCACCATCAGGCTGATATCGGGCGTGACAAGGTGGCCTCGGCGGTAGACCGGCTGTGTGGGATCAACCCCGGGGTGCAGGTGCATACTTTGCCTCAGGCCTTGTTTGGCGCAGCCCTGCAGGCTGCAGTAGACGCGGTAGATCTCGTGCTGGACTGCAGCGACAATTTTGCGACCCGGCAGGCGGTTAATCGCGCCTGTGTTGCGGCAGTCAAGCCTCTGGTATCCGGCGCGGCGATTCGGCTGGAAGGTCAGCTCAGTGTGTTTGATCCACGACGGGCTGACAGTCCGTGCTATCAATGCCTGTATGGCGACGGTGAGGAAACCACGCTGAGTTGCAGTGAGGCTGGCGTGCTTGGCCCGTTGGTCGGCACTATTGGCAGCCTGCAGGCGCTCGAAGCGATCAAGCTGCTAGCCGGCTTTGGTACCCCGCTGGTTGGCCGGTTGCTATTGCTGGATGCGCTCGAAGGCCGTTTCCGGGAGCTACGTGTGCCCCGTGACCCGGCTTGCCCCTGCTGTGGCACGAGGCCAGACGCATGAGCAGTGCACCCGTTGGTGTATTCGACTCCGGCCTGGGCGGCCTGTCGGTGCTGCATGAAATCCGTCACCGGTTACCGCAGGAAAGCCTGCTCTATGTAGCCGATTGTGCCTATGTGCCCTACGGTGACAAACCACCCGAATTGATCCGCCAGCGCAGCCGTCAGATTGCCGACTTTTTGCTGGCGCAAGGTGCCAAAGCGCTGGTGGTCGCCTGCAATACGGCTACTGCTGCGGCGATCAACGATTTGCGCAGCTGTTATGACCTGCCCATTATCGGTATGGAGCCAGCGGTCAAGCCCGCCACCCAGGCAACGCGCAGTGGCGTGGTCGGTGTGCTGGCCACCACAGGTACCCTGCAAAGTGCCAAATTTGCTGCCTTGTTGGATCGTTTTGCCGGCAATGTCGAGGTGATTACCCAGCCCTGTCCGGGGCTGGTCGAGTGTGTCGAGCGTGGTGAACTGGAAAGCCCGACCACTCGCGCCTTGCTGCACAGCTATCTGCAGCCCCTACTGGCAGCGGGATGCGACACGCTTATACTGGGTTGTACCCACTATCCGTTATTGCGACCGCTGTTGCAGAGCATGCTGCCGGCAGATATTCGCTTGATTGATACTGGGGCTGCGGTGGCGCGTCAATTGGATGATCGCCTGCAAGCTGCTGGTTTACCGGCCACGGCTGGTAGCACCGCGACGACGACTTTCTGGACGACTGGCGAGCTTGAACGCATGCAGCACAGCCTGCCTATTTTGTGGGGGCAGGCTGCTGATGTACTGCTCCTGAATCTGTGATTGGATATCAAGTAAGGAAGACCGCAATGAAAAACAAAGCCGTTGTCATTGGGAGTGCGGCCTTGGCAGCCATGCTGCTGTCTCCGGTTAGTGCAGCGCTGGATGGCCTGAGTGTGGACCTTGGTCATAGCTCGGAGTCAACTACGACGCTGCGTCTTGGTGCTCAGTGGGATTTTGGCCAGACTCTATGGCGCAGTCAGGGGGGCGACCTGGCCTTGGATGGCTATTGGGATCTGGCAGCCACCCATTGGGGTAGCCTGGATACTGCCAGCATCGACGCGTCGCCGGTTTTTCGACTCAACTTTGCTGCCGGCGATCAAGGGGCGCAAGCTTACTTTGAGGCGGGTATTGGTATTGCCTGGTTCAGCCGCTCACGTCTGGCGCCGGGCACCAACCTGGGCTCCAGTCTGCAGTTTGCCGACCGTATCGGCTTGGGCCTGCGCCTGGCCAATGGTAATGATGTTGGCTTGCGCTTCTTCCATTACTCCAATGCCGGCTTCAATCGCCGCAATAGTGGAGTAGAAACCCTGGCATTGCATTATCGCTTCAATCTATAACGACTATGCGCTGCCGCAGCGGAAGCTGCTGAAGCAGGCCCGGCGGCAGTGGTTACCCTGTCAGCCGGGCCGGAGATCAGGTTTATTCGATGATCTTGCCAATACCCTCCAGATAGGCGGCGCCGTAATCGGTGACCGCATCCGCTTGCATGCTTTCCGTCGCCCAGTGCATGTCAGCCACGGTGTCATGCAGCAGCTGCAGGTCATCGATCAAGCGCTGCAAGGTGTCCTCAAGGGTGTACGAGAGCTTGTGGATGTCATGCATATCATTGTCGCTAAGCTCCCCTCCGATCAGGGCGGCGAGTTGCTGGTTACTGCTGCGCAGGTTACTGACCGCCTGTTCGGTAGAGTCAGATCGCTCAGCCTGATAGTGGGCGGCGCGGTCATTGTCGCCAGTGGCAAAGGTCGGTAATGACAGGCTGGCCAGAGCGGCGACAGTGGTGGCAAGTATGAGGTGTTTCATAGGGCTCTCGTCGTTGATACACGGGTTTGAGGTGTGGCGCCGGAGCGCCGGTTTCAATAAACATCGCGGCGTAGTCGGCCCTCAGCTTCCAGTTGCTTGAGCGTGACAGTGCCAAGCACGTCTTCGAGTACTTGCTCAACACCAGGGGCCATGCCCACGGCGTTACCGCATAGGTAGATGGCTGCTCCGTCCGCCACCCAATCGCGTAATGTCGCTTGCGCGCGGTTCAGGCGGTGCTGCACATATTCGCCGCCCGGCGGGTCGCGGGAAAAAACGCGATCACAGCGGGCCAGCAGGTCGCGGGCTTCGAGGTCGTTCAGCTCGCTGTGATAGAAATCATCACAGGCCGCATGGCGCTCACCAAAGATCAGCCAGTTGCGACCGTCATCCCCTTGGGCGCGTTGGCGCAGGTGGGCCATCAATCCAGCGAGGCCGGTGCCATTGCCAATCAGAATCAGCGGCCGGTCGGCATTGTCACCCAGTTGGAAGTTGCGGTTACGGCGAATCCGGCCTTGCAACAGGCTGCCAATGGGCGCTTCAGTGCAGAGCAGCCCCGACATCAGCCCGGTACTATCAGCGTCGGTATAGTGCAGTCGCACCAGTAGCTGCATTGCGCCGCTGCCGGGCAATGAGGCGATTGAGTAAGTGCGTGGTCGGCTATCCGCACCTTCGGCGCGCAATTGCAGCAAGTCGCCAGCCTGCCATTCGGGCAGCGCGAGACGATGGCTACTGTCACCCGCGCCAGTGACCGGCTCGAATGTCACTTCAACCACCGGAGCACCGACGCTGCCGGGGTTAAGCAGGCGGCGTTGTTGCAATCGCCAGTAGCCCCAACTCACCGATTTGCTGGTGTCGGGGCCATCGATCTGGGCAATATCGGCCAGCCGATGTTGCCAGTTGCACAGGGCCAGCGGGTCAGCCCCGTCGACCTCAATACAGGGTGCCAGTGCACTGGCACCAGCGCCTTGCAACCAGGCGTCCAGCTGTCGACCAAAGGCGCAGAAGTGGGCATAGTGCCGGTCGCCGAGGGCGAGCAGCAGATAGGGCAACTCAGCCAGTGATGCTTCAGCCCGCATGACCTCGTCAACAAAACGCCGAGCGTTATCCGGTGCGTCGCCCTCACGACAGGTGCTGGCAATCAGCAGCAGTTTTGCGCAGCCCTGCAGATCCTCAAGGGTCAGGCTGCCCAATGCAGCTATTCGCACCTGAGCGCCGCTGGCCTTAAGTACCCCGGCGGCTTGTTCGGCGAGCTCTTCACCGAAGCCGGTCTGGCTGGCAAACGCCACCAAGGTCGGCTGCTGGCTGTCAGGCCCTGAGGCGTTTTGCGTGGCCAGTTCCGTTCGACTGCGGGCGCTGACCGGGTGGTTGCGCCGCCAACTGAAGCGACACAATCCGGCATAGGCAAGCAACAGCCCGGCAGCCGTTGCCAGTCGGGTGGGGTCATCAATCAACATAGGTTAACTGACGCTCGTCCGTGGGTTATGCATAGCGGCGGTTACGGCTAAGCTCATTGCGGCAAGACTTCCAGGGTGACGGCGTAGGAGGTGCGACGCTGGGCATTGGCGAGGGTGGCGTTTTCGTCATGCGACGAAGCACTCACCCAATACATGCCCGGTGCTGGCCAGGTATAACTGATGCGGCCTTCGGCGTCGGTGGTCAGGGTGACTCGCTCCAACTGGTCGCGGTAGCGGGTACCACCGGCCATGATGTTGACCTCTACCTCGGCGGCGGGCTCGCCATTGAGCATAAAGGCAAAGGTGGCGGCTTCGCCGTGGTAGAGGTCGTTAGGATGCGTCACCGGAACCAGTTCCAGGCCCTGATCGGTAGCCGGGATGTCTGAGGGGCTGCGGACGGTAACGAAGGTTTCAATCCGCGAGATGGATTCACGCAGGCTCAGTTCCTCTGCTTCAGCGGGGACGTTTTCCGCCATGTCATCATGACGCCCGCGCCAGCGGCGGGTCTCGTCACCCTCTTTCCAACTGGCCATGACGCTGGCATTGACCAGGGCCAGACGGTAGGAGCCGCTTTCCGGCAAATTGGCATCGAACACAGTGCGCAGATTACCCTGCATGACATTTTCCGGTTCGACACTGATGCCCTGTGGGCCGGTAATGTGCAGGTTGTCCTGAATGCGCAGGGGGCGATAAGTGAAGTGGAAGGTGTCGTTGGATACGGCGCCATCCACAGTCACCGGGCCCTCGCGCGATAGCACGGTAGACGAGGGTAGCAGCCAGACATCATGCGCCTGTGCGACCGGAACCAGGCTCAGGGCCAGGAGTGGCGTCATCAGAATAGTGCGGGTGATTTTCATAGGTGCTCCATGGTGATTGGGGTGTGGGTAATCAGGGGGCAAGCCGGACAATGATCTGGCCCAGCTCGTGTTCGCCTTTGGCTCTGTGGGTGTCGTCGGCAACCAGAGGCCATTGCACCGGCAGGCTGACGACTTCACGCCCGCCATGCTCGCGGGATGCTTCGATGATTAGCCGGTACTCGCCGTCATCCAGCTCGCTGAGTGGCGCTTGTTTAGTGCTGAAGGTGAGGGTATGCATACCCGGTGGGCGGGTAGCGCTGGTGAGCCCGTCGACGGGGACCTCAAGGTCGCGTCCGGTGCGGCGCCACCACAGGCGCATATCCTTGAGCCACTCGGTGCCCTTGGCATCGCGCATGTCAATGTCGTACCAGACGGCGAGATTGGCCGCGACACTGTTATCTGGGCGTTCCAGCCAAACGGCGACATAAGGCCGGCGATAGTCGGAAGCATCAAAAGCTGGTACTTCGATATCAACTGTCAGGTCGGCTGCCAGCACGGGCTGCATGACGAGAGTGCAGAGTGTGGCCAGGGTAAGTTTGGATCTGATCATGGGTGACCTCTTAGTGCATGAAGAGCAGGATGATGAGTAGTGGGATTAGCGCCCCGGCAGCGACCAACGGCCAGACCATTGGGCGCTGCCGGGCGTGCAGCCAAAGGATGAAAAGCCCGCTGAGGGTAAAAATGACGCAAGCGACGGCGAAGACATCGATAAACAGGCTCCAGACGGGGCCGGTGTTACGGCCTTTGTGCAGGTCATTGAGCCAGGCCACGCTGCCACGGTGGGTGTGCTCAAACTCTACTGCGCCGGTATCAATATCGATGACGAGCCAGGCATCGCCACCGGGTCGCGGCATAGCCAGATAGACTTCGCCGTGCTCCCACTCGGCATCTGCTCTGGATATGGGCTGGCCGATGTTCCGACCCAACCAGCGGCGCAGGTCTCGAGGCAGGGGTTGCAGCGGATCGGCCGTTTGAGCCAAGGAGGCCAAGGCGTTCTGCTGAGCGGCAGCTAGCGTCAAAGACTGGGTCTTGGTCACCGTGCTGGCGGGAAGCGCATTGGGGTGATTAAGGGTGATCCCGGTTAGCGCAAACAGCAGCATGCCGATCAGGCAGACGGCCGAACTGACCCAGTGCCATTGCATCAACTGTCGTAGCCACCAGCTGCGTCTGAGGTGGCTGCGTGCGCGACCATCAGCCGGTGAGTTGGCTGGTTGGGACGAGGTCGTTGTCGGCGTAGTTGAATGAGGTGACATGGATCCTGACTCTGAAAAGTAAAAGCAAGCACGCGGCTCTGGTCTGCTGGCGAGCGGACCAGAGCCAGGGCTGCGACTAGAAGCGTGCGTTTACGCTGACCCAAACATTGCGTTTCTTGTCCTTGTTGTTGTAATGGTCGGCATACGTCGGCTGCCAGCCGTCGATACAGTTGTTGCCGGACGTGCATTCAGTGAAGTCAACGTCATAGGTGGTGAAGTCCTTGTTCAGCAGATTGTTGACGCGACCATTGATGGTGATGCTGTCACTGACCCGGTAGCTGGCGCCGAGGTGGAAAATGTCGAAATCCTTGCGGTACTGGTCTTTCTCCAGAGCAGTGTTGTAGCGCCAGAAACGGTCGGCTTCTGCTTGCATGGTGAGGAAAATCACCAGGTCAGGTGTGGCATCCCAATCGAGGGTGGCGTTGAGCATGTGGCGGGCCGAATTGGTCAGTGGCCGACCCTTGTTGCTGCCGCTCTTTTGCTCGCTGTCGGTATGGGTGTAGTTACCGCGCAGGGCGAAGCGGTCAAGCATTTGCCAGCGACCGGCCACTTCCAGCCCCTGAATCACAGCCTTGTCGATGTTGCTGGCGCGACTTGAGGTGCTGTAGCCAAGGTCGGCGTATTCACCGGTGCTTGAGCAGGCCAGCCCGGTATCACCGCCGCAGGGCTGGTTAGCGATCTTGTCCTTGAACTCATTGTGGAACAGGGTGGCATTGAAGCTGTGGCGGTTGGGATGGTTCCAGTACAGGGCCAGCTCGGTATTGCGGCTGGTTTCGGGCTCAAGGTCGGGGTTGCCGAACATGGGACTGGTGCCTTGGCCGCCGAAGCCCCGAATGCCATCGTAAAGGTCGGTGGTTTTTGGCGTCTTGAAGCCGGTACTGACCCCGCCTTTGAGCGTCCAGTTTGGCGCCAGGCTGTATACCCCGTACAGGCGCGGTGACACATTGCTGCCGAACGATTTGTGGTCGTCGTAGCGCACACCGGCAGTCAAGGTGAAGTTGTCGGTCATCATCCAGTTGTCTTCGATGAACAGCGACCACATTCGGTTGTCCTGGGTTTTGCCGGGGTCGCCGGACTCCATGCCGAATATGCCGTCTTTCAATTCACCGTTGATAACCTGGCTACCCAGAACCAAGTGATGGTCGCCAACGACATCATGCACTGGGATATCGAGACGGCCATCAAAGGTGTACTGGTTGCTTTGCATAGTGCGCTTGGCGCGTGGCAGGAAGGTTTGCTCAGCAATCGCGCGGCGTTCCTCTTCGCTCAAACCGGCATAGGGGCCGGTGGCATCAAACATCTCTAGTAGCTGCTGCCGCTCTGACACCGTAAAGGGCAGGGTACGGCCGTTATTGTCGGTTTCGACATAAGCGAGCGATACCACGCTAGTGGCAAAATCCCAGCGCCCTTCATGGGACAGGGACCAACTGGAGCGGGTAAATTCCTGGTCGGAGAAATAGCCGACGCGCGGGTTGGCGCGGCGGCTCCAGTTACCCCCGTTATCGGCGCAAGTGCCGGCATTGTTGCCCGTGGCACCCATGCAGACATTACCGGCGGCCCAGATGGTGTCGATACTGTCCACGGTGCCTAGCGGGAAACTGGTAGTACCGGTAATCGGGTCTGTGACTGGTTTGTTGTCATAATCCTGAACGGATCTGTCATAGTCGAAGCTGATGCGCTGGCGTTCACCCGGGGTGAAAATCAGACTGAAGCCGTAGGCCTTGTTGGTGTTGTCGACTGTTTTTCCGCCACCGCCAAAACCCAGTGAGCGCGTGTGCACACCGCCAGCCGGGTTGGTAACTGACTTGAATTCAGGCGTTGAGGCTAGCCGGTCATAGACGCTGCCGCGCAGGGTAAGCCCCAGCATGCCCGGAATAAGCGGGCCGCGGACACTGAAATCAGTAGTAATGTCATCGCCGAAGGCATCATCCGTTTGCAGGGTGCGGCTGTGGGTGACGGAGCCACTCCAGTGGGTGATGTCGCGCTTGGTGATGATATTGATAACGCCGCCAATGGCATCAGCGCCGTACAAGGTGGATGCCGGGCCGCGGATGACCTCAATACGTTCGATGGCATCCAGCGGAGGTATATGGTTGAACTGGTTGCCGCCAAAGGAGTTGGGATAGATATCGCCGTGGTTGCTCTGCCGGCGCCCGTCGATCAGAACCAGCGTGTAATCCGCCCCCATGCCGCGGATGCTGATGGTTCGCTGCCCGGTCTTGTCCGAGGTTTCGCCGACATCAACCCCTTCAATATCACGTACCGCATCAATCAGCGTGGTGTAGGGGCGGCGCGCAAGATCTTCCTGGGTAACAATGGTGATGCTGGCTGGCGCATCGGTGATCTTCTGCTCGAAGCCGGTGGCGGTAACCACGGTATCATCCAGCCGGATACCCGGTTCGGCGATGACCGGCTGGGCCAGTGAGCAGCAGGCGATCGCTGCTGCAGTAGCTAGAGGATGACGACGGAATATGGGCAAGAGCCTGCGAGAATAGGCGGGCATTGGGTAAAGCTCCTGGTCAGTAGCGTTGGTTTTTGGCTGGCTGGCTGACAGGAGGCTGGGCAGGTGGCCCTTTCCGCAGGTGGCTAACTTATCGGTGCGTATACTAAATGATAATAATTCGTATTACAATATTTTGCCTTGATTAGGCGAGGGTTGGTTACAGCTTATTTGGTCAGTATGAGCTTTCCGCTACGGGTTACTCGCAGGGTATATAGCGCGCCCTGGTGGTCAATAATGATGCTGTTATTACCCTGTAAAAGGGTGCTGCTTAGCAGTATGTTGCTGGCAGGTACAGCATCCTGCGGGGTACCACTTTCAGCGCTGCGGGCTGGCGGTTGATTGCGGACCATTGGGTTGCGGTGCATGAACAGGCCTTATATGCAAATGGTAATCATTTACATTAAATGCCAGTAAGCCAACTATGTCAACCTGAGCCGAGAACTTACTCGTCCGGGTCCATGGTGATCGCTGTTTTTTGCTGCGCGGCCACCAGGCGTTGGCGGTATTGCTCACGATACAGGTGTGCAAAGCCATGCAGTACCGGCAAGACGACAGCCCAGGTAGCAGCGAGTATCAGGATGCTGGGTAGCAGGCCAAGTGGTAGTTCAACATCGGCTAAGGCGGCGCCAGCAACGTAAGAGCCGGGCGCTGCAATGGCACCCACCGCTGCGGCCACCCACCAGCGTCGGCTCCAGGCCAGGCAGTGGTTAAGGGTGGTAGCCAGCAAGGCCCAGAGTAGTGCCAGCCAAAGCGGTATCAGGTCGGATTCACCAGGGAAGGCGAACACCCCGAGATGCATGAGAAAAGAGTCCAGCGCGGCACCGGCAAAAAATACCGTCATCACCAGTTTGCCTTCAGCCGCCCAACTGCTGGTCCAAGTAAAGTGCACGACTAGCACGGCAAGCGGAATCAATAACCAGAACGAACTGCCACCGAGTACTGCTGCGAACCAGCCGAGCTGGAACAAAACAGCGTTGGCAATCAGTTTGGTCGGCATGTCAGGCTCCCAAGGTATGTAAATGCAAGTTCGGTCGGGCTTCTGGTTTGCTGAAGAGGATCTGCGCGGTACCGATCGAGCGCTCCTCAAAGCCGCCTTCGCAGTAACACAGGTAGAACTCCCACAGCCGGAAAAAGTAGTCATCATACCCGAGTTGCTGCAGATGGCTGCGTGCGTTCTTCAGGTTGCGATACCAGTGACGCAGGGTTTCTGCGTAGTGCAGGCCGATATCTTCCAGGTGCAGCATGGCAAGATCGGTATGCTTGCGCGTCAGTTCGCCAATCAGGCTGACTGATGGCAGAGAGCCACCCGGGAACACGTAGCGCTGGATGAAATCCACACTTTTACGTGCCTGATCATAACGTTGATCACGAATGGTAATGGCTTGCAGCAGCATCAAACCATCGGGTTTCAGGCGTTTGGCACAGTGCTCGAAGTAGGTACGAAAATAGTTATGACCGACGGCTTCAACCATTTCAATCGAGACCAGTTTGTCGTACTCACCGGTCAGCTCACGGTAGTCCTTGAGTAGCAGGGTGATACGGTCCTGCAAGCCGAGCTCTGCGACCTTGTCTTTGGCGTAGGCAAACTGTTCTTCCGACAGGGTCGTAGTGGTTACCCGACAGCCGTAATGTTGGGCGGCATAAATAGCCATGCTGCCCCAACCGGTGCCAATTTCCAGCAAGTGATCTTCGGGCTTAAGTTCCAGTTTGCGGCAAATGCGCTCCAGCTTGTGTTGCTGTGCTTGCTCCAGGTTGTCGCATTGAGGCGGGAAGATGGCCGCCGAGTACATCATGCTGGGGTCGAGAAAGTTCTCGAACAGATCATTGCCCAAGTCGTAATGCGCCTGAATATTGCGCCGCGAACCTTTCATGGTGTTGCGATTCAGCCAGTGCATCCACTTTAGTGCCGGGCGGCCGAGGCGGGCCAAGCCCTGTTCGAGGGCATCAAGTACATCGAGGTTGCGCACAAACAACTTGGTGACTGCACTCAGATCTGGCGTGGTCCAGAAGCCATGAATATAAGACTCGCCGGCACCGACACTGCCATTGCCCGCCACCATAGGGTATGCAGCCGGGCTATGCAGGTGAACCTCGGCGTGCAAACCATCACTGTCGGGCTGGCCGAATTGCAGCATCTCGCCGTCTTCATGCAGGGTAAGGGTGCCAAAGCGCAATGCCTTGAGCTGAGCCAGCACCAGGCGACGCGACAGGTTCTGCATCCAGTTGGGCCGTTCGGCTACCTGCTCGGCACGGGCGCGGGTCTTGCCTAGTAACTGGCTGGCGCGTTCATCCGTCACTGTCTGGTCTTCGGTGTAACAGACTAACGGCTCATCTTGGCTAATGCTTTTCATCTGAGGACTCCTTGACCTTGATAGCGGTGGCCGCCGTGGTGATCTGAACGGGTGCACGGTGATCGAAAATCGGAATACGTTTGAGGGCCAGGCGCAACGCCTGCCAGTAGATACCGGTGATGGTTTTCAACACCATAAAGGGGAAGCTGACAGCCTCTCGGCGCAACAAACTTTTGCTCAGCGGCTGGCGCGCCAGATTGAGCGTGGCATCAAAGAGCTTTTCCCGCGCCTGCCAGTCTTCCATGTGGATCAGCAAGGTTCGGCCGGGTTGGCTGAAGCGCATGCGATAGTCCAGCTCAGGAGGCAGGAAAGGGGATACCTGAAAGGACTTGGCCACTTGGAAATTTTGCGTGCGCTGCTCCGGATCGGTTTTCATCACATAGCAATAACGTTCAAGCCAGGGGGTATTGCTGACTTCGGTAATGATTGCGCGCAATGTATGCGTTTGGTCATAGCAATAGAAAAACGACGCCGGGTTGAATACCAGGCCAAAGCTGCGCACCTGGGTGAGCAGACAGACCGGGCCATTCAATTGCAGGCCGAGCTGTTCATAGACCAATCTCTGGGCGGTTTGCTGCAGGCTTTCATCGTCGCGGGCATGATGGCGCAGATAGTCGCTGGGACGAAAGCGCATGGGTGACCACCAGCGGCCGGACCACAGGCTGCTCAGGCTGAATACCTCGGTCTGTTCCTCCAGGTTCAGCCACAGCAGACTAAGCCGATAGGTGAAGTTATGACGTTTCGGGGCGTAGCGGCGATGCCGGATCCACCCACGATAGAGAGCACTGGATGCATTCATGCCGAGTCCTCCTGCAACGCGTCAACCACCCGCAGGGCGCTGACCACGCCGTCTTCATGGAAACCATTGGCCCAGTAGGCGCCACAGAAATAACTGTGGCGGGCGCCCAGTAGCTCGCGCCAGCGCTGCTGGGCCTGTTGTGCTGGCAGGCTGAATTGGGGATGGGCGTAGCTGAAGCGAGCGAGAATCTTGTCCGGATCTATCGCTGCCGTCTGGTTCAGGCTGACACAGAAGGTGTCTGCTGCCTGAAGCCCTTGCAAAATATTCATGTTGTAGGTCACCGCCGCCGGTTGCTGGCGATCACCCCCTAAACGGTAGTTCCAACTGGCCCAGGCCAGCTTCCGGTCTGGTAGCAGGCGGGTATCGGTGTGCAGCACCACGTCATTATCGGCGTATCCAATAGCGCCCAGAATGGCCAGTTCTTGTTCACTGGGCTCACTGAGCATAGCCAGTGCCTGGTCGCTATGGCAGGCAAAGATCACCTTGTCGAAGGCCTCACTGCCAGCCGCGCTATGAATGGTGACGCCATGAGCTGTTCGTTCCACCCGCTGCACCGGACAATTCAGGCGGATGCGCTCGGCAAAGGCGGCGCTCAAGGGCTCGACGTAGCTGCGCGAGCCGCCTTGAATTACCCGCCATTGTGGTCGGTCGCTGACGGATAGCAGACCATGATTGCGGAAAAAACGGATGAAGAACTGCAATGGAAAGGCGAGCATATCGGCCAGTGACATGGACCAGATGGCTGCGCCCATGGGGATAATGTAGTGGTCGATAAAGCGCTGACCATAACCTTCTGCTGTCAGATAATCGCCTAGTGTGGTTTCCGCACTGATGCGCTCTTCGTTGAGGTCACGCAATGCCTGGCGATTGAAGCGCAGAATATCACTGACCATGCCGAGAAAGCCGGGTGAGAGCAGGTTGCGGCGCTGGGCAAACAGGCTATTCAGATTGTTACCGTTGTATTCCATGCGGGTGACCGGGTCATGCACGGAAAAGCTCATTTCGGTTGGCTGTGAGCGCACACCAATCTCATTCAGCAACTGAATAAAGTTGGGGTAGGTCCAGTCGTTGAACACGATAAAGCCGGTGTCGATAGCGTAGGGCTGGCCATTAACCTCAACGTCGACAGTATGGGTGTGCCCGCCCACCCAATCGGCGGCTTCGAACACAGTCAGGTCATGCTGTGCGGCCAGCTTATAGCCGCAGACCAAGCCGGAAATGCCGGAACCGATAATGGCGATTCGCATCAGTCACGCTCCACATTATCAGTTCTGGCCATGCCTTTGGTCAGGGCAAAGCGCAGGCCGTTGGGCAGGCTGCCAAGCAGGCGGAGAAAACTGATGAAAATACCCGGGAAGCGAATTTCACGCTGGCCGCGGGCAATACCTTTAACGATCTTGCGCGCCGCTTGTTCGCTGGTGACCTGCATCGGCATGGGGAAATCATTCTGTGCCGTCAAAGGTGTTTCGACAAAGCCAGGGCTGACCAGGCTAATACCGATATTCCATTGCGCCAGATCCAGTTCCAGCGACTGGAACAGGTAGCGCATGGCGGCCTTGGAGGCGCCATAGGCTTCTGCCCGTGGCAGGGGGCAGAACGTCACGCTGCTGCCCACACCCACCAGGCGGGGTTTTTCGCCCAGGCGCAGCAAGGGCAGGGCTGCTTCAATGCAGTGTACGGTGCCTTGGACATTGGCCGCCATGACGCGGGCAAAGAGGGCGGAATCAAATGCGGCCACGTCAACGTACTCGCAAGTGCCCGCGTTTAGAATCGCCAGATCCAGCGCGCCCCATTTGTCGCTCAGCGCCTGCCCGACAGCCAGAACGGCTGCATGCTCGGTGAGGTCCGCTATGAGTACCTCGATCTGTCCGGGAAATTCAGCGGCCAATGCATCCAGTGGTTCGCGGCGGCGGGCAGTCAGCGCCAGTTGATGGCCCGCAGTGGCTAACTCGCGTGCCAATGCCAGGCCTATGCCACTGGAAGCTCCGGTCAACCAGATCCGTTGCGCATTCATGCCAGTCTCCTTTTAAGCCACGCGATCAGCCGGCCCAGCAGTGGCAAGTGCTCGTAGAGCAGCGCGCCGGCATCAAAGTAGTCTCTATGGCGGCAGACCTTGTCGCCGCGAAATTGCACAAAGCTACAGCCTTCGACCGCAATCGGTTGTCCTCGTTGCAGGCGCGGATGCTGGTAGGTCATGGTCCAGCGCAGCGCTGCTTCATTGTCGTTGAGCGCCTGGCAGTGGTGGAACTCAAACTGGATGTCGGTGACGTTCGCATACAGGTTGGCGCAGTAGGCCTGCATGGCGGCCAATCCATTAATCGTATGCAAGGGGTCAGTGAACACCATATCGTCGTGATATAGCTCAGCCAGTTGCACGAGGTTGTCTTTATTCAGGGCAGCAAAGCCGCGGGCGAAGCGTTCAGTAGCGGTCGTGATGCTCATGCGCTTTCTCCCAGGGACTTGAACACCTCAAGTGCTCGTTGACGTGTCTGTTTAAGGTCAACAATGGCAGCAGGGTAGTCAATAGCGCTGAACAGGTCGGCTTTGACCGGTTGATGGATCTGCTTGCCTTTGAGGCCTGATAGTTCCGGCAGCCACTGGCGGATAAAGTCACCCTGAGGGTCAAACTTTTCCGATTGGGTCAAGGGATTGAAAATACGGAAATAGGGCGCGGCATCAGTTCCGGTGGAGGCGCTCCATTGCCAGCCACCATTATTGGCCGCCAGGTCACCGTCAATCAGGTGCTGCATAAACCAGCGTTCACCTTCGCGCCAGTCGATCAGCAGGTTTTTGGTCAAGAACATGGCGCTGAGCATGCGCAGGCGGTTGTGCATCCAGCCGGTGGCCAATAGTTGACGCATAGCCGCATCCAGAATCGGGAAGCCGGTTTTGCCCTGTTGCCAGGCTTTGAGGGCATCGGCGTCCTGGCGCCAGGGCACGCTATCCATCTCCGGGCGGAAGGCCCGGTGCCGTGAAACCCGGGGGTAGCAAACTAGAATATGCTTGTAAAATTCGCGCCAGAGTAACTCATTGATCCAGCTCACGGCGCCGGCATTACCGCTATCGAATTCGCCCTGATTGCACGCCAATGCGGCATGCAGACACTGGCGCACGGATAGAACGCCACCGGTCAGGTAGGCGGACAGACGGCTGGTGCCATCAAGGTCAGGGCGGTTACGTTGTTCGTCATAGTGCGTCATGATCTGTTCGCTGAACAGGTCCATGCGCGCAACAGCGGCAGCTTCGCCAGCCGGCCAGAGCGCACGCTGGCTATCACTGGCGCGAAAATCATCCAGTTCGGTGGGGGCCGGATCGCTGGCACAGGGTGCCTGGTTCTGGGCCTGTACCGGAGGCAAGCAGGCTGGCGTGTTGCGGTGCAGTTCGCGGTAGGCCAGGCGACGGAACTGACTGTACACCTTGAACATGCTGCCAGCCTGAGTCAGCAGGCTGCCTGGGTTAAACAGCAACTGGTCGGTATAGCGTTGGCAGTCCAGGTCAGCGGCGGTAAAGGCTTCAGCAACGGCGTCATCGCGCTGCTGTTCATGAATACCGTATTCGTCGTTGAAGTGCAGGCTGCGGGCGTCGAGCTTTTTCGCTAACTCCAGCAGGGCCTTGGGTGCATCTGTCCATGCCGGTACATTGAGGATGCGCAGGGGAATGTTCAACGCCTGCAGGTCATGACTCAGACTGGCCAGGTTGCGCAGCCAGAAATCAATTTTGATCGGTGCGTCATCATGCGCTTGCCAGGTCGCAGGGCTGAGCAGGCATACGACCACAACAGGCCCTTTTTCTCGAGCGTGCCAGAGTGCGTGGTTGTCACTCAAACGCAGGTCGTTGCGTAGCCAGCACAGTTGCAAGGCACTCATACAGCCTCCTGTAACCAGGTCAGCAGACGGCTGTGGGCCCTGCTGGGCAAGTCTGCCAGCGGTTGAATGCCCAGGCCAATCAGCTCTTCGTCATGGATGATTGCCGCCGGGCCGGCCATAAACAAGGGCGTGACATGATGGTCGCTCAGTTTGGGTAACTGTCGGCGTAGCTGGACAGCCGGCAGAGCCTGGCTGCTGAACATGATCAACGCTTTGGCCTGATTGTGCTCACAGATTAGGCCCAACTCGCTGGCAGGGACTTCCCACTCGAGCAAGTTGATGTGATAACCCTCATTGCTCAGCAACAGCGCCAGTAACCAAAGGCCTGGTTCGCAGTGCTGGTCCGACAGGCTGGCGAGCACCAGGCGTGGGCCTTGAGAGTGACAGTTATTATGGTAGAGCCGGGTAGCCAGCTTGCTGCGCAGCCAAGTGTGCGCAAACACCTGCTCCAGTTGGCTGCCAAACTGGCCCTGCCAGCGTTGCTCAAGTTGTTGCAGCAGGGGTTCCAGTAACTGGGTGCACAGTGTGCGTACCGGATACTGTGCAGCTGTCTGGTTATAAATCTGTTCCAGTCTGTCCGGATCAAAAGCCAACAGGGCATTGAGCAGATTTTGCTGCGCCTGCTGCCAGGGGCTATCTACTGCCACGCGCGTCTGGTTGGGCCGCTCCAGCAGCTCCTTGACTTGACTAACAGCTACGCCGCGTTCCAGCCAGGTAAGAATTGACTGTATCTGTGCCAGGTGACGATCAGAATAGAGTCGGTGACCTTTCGGCGTACGGTGCGGCTTGATCAAGCCGTATCGGCGTTCCCAGGCGCGCAAGGTCACGGCGTTAACGCCGGTCATACGGGACACTTCGCGAATCGGCAGCATGGCGGTTTCATTGGTCGGCATGGGCAATCTCCTGGGCCATGGTCAGATGGCGTTGCGCAGGCTGAGCCCGGGCGGGTGAGGTTGCAGATAGGCTTGCTGGTGCAAATAGTCGTCCGGGTGCTTCATCAGGTGGTGTTTCAGCAAGGTGAGCGGGACGACCAGTGGCACTTGCCCCTGGCGGTAATCGGTAATCAGGGTTTCCAGTTCCTGGCGTTCATCACTGCTGAGTACACGTTTGAAGTGCCCGGCGATGTGTGCAAGTACGTTGCTGTGGCTGCCGCGGTTGGCGACTTTTTTTAGCGCAACCATGAGCAACTCAAAGTAAGAATCGGCGATATGCGGCAAATCTGCGGCGGCCAGATTGGCCAGCAAGTGTCCCATTCGCTGATAGTGTTGCGGATGATGTGCCAGCAACAGATATTTGTGTCGGGCATGGAATTTCAGTAGACGCTTGGCGTCCAGCCCTTCAGCCAATAACTGCTGCCAGGCGGCATAGACCATGACCCGGGTGACGAAGTTTTCGCGCAATACCGGGTCGTGCAGGCGACCTTCTTCTTCTACTGGCAGTAATGGGCGCTGACGCATAAGCTCGGCCGCGAAAGCGCCTGCTGCCGTGCCTTGAGCTGGGTGACCGTTGCTTTGATAAACCTTGACGCGTTCCATGCCGCAACTGGGTGACTTCTGCATCAATATGAAACCGCATAGATGCGTCTGCTCATCGGCCACCTTGCGGCCGTAGCTGCGCAAATCGTCAGTGACATCCAGGGTTGGTGTTTTGCTGCCAACAACACGGGGTTGGCTGGGTTCTCCGACCAGGCGGATAGGTTCACGCGGGGTGCCAAGGCCAATGCTGACTTCCGGACAGAAAGGTACCAGGTCAAAACAGTCGCCCAATTGCACGGTACAGAGGCGCGAGTGCTTGTGGCCGCCATTGAAGCGGACCGGACTACCCAGCAGGCATTGACTGATACCGATGGGAATGCGCTGTGAATCAACCATGACCGATACCCTTATACAATAGAAAACCTGTGTACAAGAATTAGTGTACACAAGTCCCATATTTGTACAAGTATTTTGATCGGTGGTGGTATTCTTTTGCGGTTTGCTAGCGCCAGCCCATGTGCCAGCGTTCGGCATCCTTCAAATGGTGCCAGTCAATCCGCTGCGAGCGCTTGGTCAGCACCGCCTCCAGCTCGACAGCTTGCACCTGCTCAAGCTCGTCGCGATAGAGCGCGGTAACCATGAAGTGTCGCTCGCGCTGCTGGGGTTGGCTGGCAGTCCATTTAGAGTGCAGCAGTTTCTCGGGGTTCAGCCGATGCATACTTTCAATGCTTACTGAGCAGTGTCTTGGCTGCTTGTTGGCCGCTGAGCCAGGCATTCTCGACCCGGCCGCCCAAACACCAGTCGCCGCAGGCATAGAGCCCAAGTTCGGGTGCCGCCAGGGCGCCCCACTCACATTGTTGCCCGGGGCGCGCATACAGCCAGCGGTGCACATGAGTGAATTGAGCGGTTGGTAGGTCCATGCTGAGTACTTCGGCGAAAGCACTGAGCAAGTCGCTGGCAACGGTGTCCTTGTCACTATCGATATGCGCTTGGGCCCAGGCCGGAGTTGACTGGATAACCCAGGTGTCTGACTCATCGCGGCCTGGCTTGCTACTGTTGCGGGAAATCCAGTCAATCGGTCCTTCGCGCACAAAGCAGGCATCCATCGGCGTATCCAGTGGCTGGTTGAAGCTTAGAGCCAGAGTCCAGCCCGCGAGCATCTCCACCTGGCTGGCGGCATGGGCGAGTTGGCTGGCAGGTTCCAACAGGGTGACTGCTTGTGGCGCGGGCGTTGCGACCACGACGCGAGCAAAAGGACCGTGAGCTTGTTGCTGGTCGTCAAGCAGTAACCATTGCCCGTCGTCCTGAGCCTGGAGTTTTTCTATGCGCGTACTACTGACCAGCTCCAGGCCTTCAAGTAGCGCCCGGGACCAGGCCGTCATGCGCGGGTAACCAACAAAACGCTGTTGATTGTCTTGCGAGCGACGCAATCCGGATTGATCATACTGGTAAAGGCGCGGAGTCCATTCCTCCACGCAGCGGGCATCGAGCCAGGTTTTGAGCTCCTGCCGAAAGCTGTGGTCGCGGGCGGTAAAGTATTGTGCGCCCATATCGAACTGACCAAACTCAGTGCGCTTGCTGCTGAGGCGCCCACCACTGCCGCGGCTCTTGTCAAAGATGACCACGGCATGGCCTGCAGCGACCAAGCTGCGGGCGGCACTGATGCCCGACAGGCCGGCACCGATAATGGCGATTTTTAATGATTGCGACATAGCGCAGACAGACTCCGTTGCAGTTTGGATGCAGAATTGGCTCGACAAAACTTGTACATGCAAATTAGTGTGTATAGCATCGCCTAATCTGCTGATAGCTGCAAGCATCTGATATCTGGATAGCATAAACTAAACAGCGGAATTTTCTCGCTCCTGTGCATCAAGCTGGACACAGGTATTACTACCCAGTCATTGGTGTCTGCAGTGCAGGCATGGAACCAGGAGAGAAGACATGCATATCTTGCTAACCGGCGGTACCGGATTGATAGGCCGGGCTTTGTGTAAACGACTGGTGGCCGAGGGTCACCAACTCACCGTCTGGAGCCGCCGTCCGGATCAGGTCCCGACACTCTGCGGTGCCCAGGTGCAGGGCATCGCCAGCTTGCAACAACTCGATCAGCAGACAGTGGACGCAGTCATTAACCTCGCCGGCGCGCCGATTGCTGATCGCCCCTGGACGGCCAAGCGTAAAGCAGTGCTCTGGGCCAGCCGGGTGGGCTTGACCGAACAACTGGTCGAGTGGCTGGGGCAACAAGAGCACAAGCCAAAGGTACTGATCAGTGGCTCAGCAGTAGGTTGGTACGGTGACGGCGGCGATGTGCTGATTACCGAGCAAAGCCCGCCGAGTCTGGAATACACACATACGCTGTGTGATGCCTGGGAAGCTGCCGCTCGCCGTGCCGGGTCCTATGGTATACGCGTCTGCTTGTTGCGCACCGGGTTGGTTTTAGCTCCTAATGGGGGCTTCCTGTCTCGTTTGCTACTGCCATTCAAGCTGTGTTTGGGCGGGCCCATCGGTAAAGGCCAGCATTACATGCCTTGGGTGCACCGCGATGACATGGTCGGCATTATTGTGCAGTTGCTGCTCAATCCCGATGCACAGGGGCCGTTTAATGCAGTAGCACCTAATCCGGTCAGTAATCGTGAGTTTGCCCGCACCCTGGGCAAGGTGCTCAAGCGGCCGACAATCCTGCCTCTGCCAGCGCCCGTGCTTAAGCTAGGTTTGGGCGAAATGTCGCGCTTGTTGTTGACCGGTCAGCGGGCCGTGCCGGAAAAAATGCTTGAACAAGGGTATCAATTCAAATTCAGCGAGCTGGAAACAGCGCTGAATGATGTTATCAATCATTGACTGTCGGGAGTTGTCATGTCGTCACGTGGGGTATTGCTGGTTAATCTGGGTTCGCCGCAAAGCACTTCGGTAGCGGATGTAAAGCGCTATCTGAATGAGTTTTTGATGGATCCCTATGTGATTGATATCCCCTGGCCGGCGCGGCGCCTGTTGGTCAGCCTGATCCTGTTGCTGCGGCCAAAAAAGTCTGCCGAGGCCTATGCGTCTATCTGGTGGGAGGAGGGCTCGCCCCTGATTGTTATCAGTCGACGGGTGCATGAAGCGGTTAAGGCACAATTGGATATGCCGGTTGAATTGGCCATGCGTTATGCCGAGCCCTCGATTGAGCGCGGCATCCTGGCTCTGGCCAAACAGGGTGTCAGTGAAATCCTATTTATGCCGCAATACCCGCAACATGCCGATAGCACCATTACCACCTCGGTCAAGGAAGCGGAACGGGTTATCCGTGAGCATCAGCTATCGGTCAAGTTGACCGTGGTGCCGGCATTTTATCAGCGCAAAGAATATATGGATGCGTTGGTTGCCAGCGCTCAGGAGTATTTTGAGCAACCCTTCGACCATCTATTGATGAGTTATCATGGCCTGCCGGAGCGGCACCTGAAGAAAGCGGATCCCACCGGCCAGCACTGCCTGCAATTTCCTGATTGTTGCGAACGGCCTTCGCCAGCCCATGCCACGTGCTACCGGGCGCAATGTACTGCTGTCAGTAAAGCCTTTACAGCACGCATGGGGCTGAGTGATGACCAGTGGTCACAAGCCTTCCAGTCGCGGCTGGGTAAGGACAAATGGATTGAACCTTACACCGATGCCCGCGTGGATGAACTGGCTGCACAAGGGGTCAAACGACTGATCGTCATGTGTCCGGCCTTTGTCGCCGACTGTATTGAAACGCTGGAAGAAATAGGTGATGAGCTGCGTGAGCAATTTATTGCTGCCGGCGGCGAAGAACTGGTGCTCGTGCCTTGTCTGAATGACCACCCGCAATGGGTTGAGGCACTGGTGCATTGGATCAAGACTGAACCTGAAGCGGCTTGAACTTACCCCCTTGGCGGCTGCGAGTTTGCTGCTTTGTGACGCTGTTGGCATTTGTCCATGTTTTTGTGACTTGTCAGTAGTGGATTACTGAGCAAAAGTATAGTTTTACTCAGCCAAGGTGCACGGAATGCACATAATGGTATGTCGGACAAGGACGTCTGGCTTATCTCAGGTTGCGCCAAGAGTCGTGCGGCCACTCTTCTTGTATCCTTCACCGCTAGCTTGCCAGCGTGGCGTCAGCTTGCTGGAAGTCCTGATTGCTGTGCTGGTGCTGGCCATTGGGGTGCTGGGTGCAGCAGCCCTGCAACTGAACGCCTTGCGTTACAACGCCAGCGCTGCGCATACCACTCAGGCCAGTTTTATTGCCTATGACATGCTCGACCGCATGCGTGCCAATGCAGACAATCTTGCTAGCTATGCCACCACCGTTGATAGCTGCCCGACCATCAGCTCTTCACCCGGTACTATCAGCGCGGTCGACCGGGCTGACTTTGCCAATGCCGTGGGATGTCAGTTACCCAGTGGCGCAGGCGGCATTGAAATCAGTGACAACCGCGCCACCATTACCATCAGTTGGTCAGAAGCGCGCATTCTGGCAGACGAACCGGATACCACTTTTGTGGTGTCCAGTCTGATCCGGAGCCTCACCCAGTGACCGTTGATAGCCAGACCCATCAGTCTGCCGAACGGGGCTTCGGCTTGGTTGAGCTGATGATTGCTTTGACACTGGGCCTGGTACTGGTGCTGGGTGTGGTTCAGGTGTTCGTCGCCAGCAACCGAACGTTCAATGTGCAGCAGCACGCCTCGGCCTTGCAGGAAGATGCCCGCTTTGTGCTCAGCCGACTTTCTAGCGAACTGCGCATGGTCAATATGTATGGCTGTCTGAATTTGTCGCGTCTGCCACAGTCAATCCAGGATGACTTGCCTGGCGCATTTGATAATCCTATTGGCTACGCCGGTGGCGTGCTCACAGTGATTACCGCAGACCCTAACAACCAGGTTTTTGTCAGCAATACCACGGCAAGTGTCAGTCATTACGGCGCGCAATGGCTGATAGCAACCAATTGCCGCGATCAACTGCGGATTGCCAGCAGTGGAGACGTCAATGTGCAGGCCGGCGACATCCTGATCCCCCTGCGACAATTGGAGTACCGCGTACAAGACAATGCATTGCAGGTGCGTACCAATGGCGTCGGCAACTTTGAAACGCTGATTACTGGTGTGGCTGATCTGGACGTCAGTTTTGGCTTGGCCAGCACACCCGGTGAGCGAGTGGTTGATGGCAACTATGTCAGCAGTGTGGCCAGTAGTGACTTCAACCGCATTCGCAGTGTTCGCCTGGTCTTGCAGCTGAGTGACAGCCCAGCCAATACCAGTAACGCCCAGGTCAAAACGCAGGAATACAGCCTGGTTGCCGCTTTGCGTAACCGGATGAATTAGCGAGGAAGACGGATGGAACATAGGGATATGTTGCCTGCCTGCCAGCGGCAAAAGGGCGCTGCGCTAGCGGTTAGCCTCATCTTTCTACTGTTGCTGACGATGACCGCGGTGGCTGCGGTTCAGGGTGCCAGTAGTCAGGAACGTATGGCGTCCAATATCAAGTTCAAAAATGACAGCTTTCAGGCTGCTGAGGCAGGCCTGCGACTGGCAGAAGAAGCCCTTGCGGCTGATTTTGCCGAATTTTCCAGCCCCTGTTCAGGTGCTGGATGCAATGTTGAAGGCAGTGTTTTTGATCTTGATACACGGGCGCGGCCGAGTGCCGAATGGGTTGAAATCGGGCCATCGAGCCAAACCAACAACATGACGGTGTGGTATCGGGTGATCAACCTGGGGCAGAGCAACGCCCCGGCTCAAGTTCCCAGTAACGCTCCCGGGACTCTGTATCGGATTGTGGTGGTGTCTTTCCGCGGTTCAACCCGGACTGTGCTGGAGAGTGTCTATGTTCGCAGCGAAGCCTGATTCTTGTGCGCGTAAACTGCGCTTGCTGGCGTTCCTGACGGGAGCCATTGGGGCGCTGGTGGGCACGCAGACTGCCCAAGCCTTTTCGCCCAAACCGGGTGCCTTGTTGGCAGGGTCTAATGTGCCGCCCAATGTGGTGATCTTGTTCGATAACTCGACCAGCATGTTGGCCAACCTTGAGGGTTCCTATTTTACCCATGCGGCTAACCAGCGAATCTCCATTGCACGTAATGTTACCAAGGACGTGCTGGCTCAGAACCGAGGGGTCAACTACGGGTTGTTTGTTTACAATGACAGCACCTCGGCAAGCGAGGGCCCTGGTGGGCGCATGGTCTTGACTGTCGCGCCGGTGACGCCGGGGGCTGGCGACGGCCACTTCAATCGTTTACTGCAAAGCATTGATGCCGTTGCCCCAAGTTTCTCACCTATTACTTACACCCCGCTGGGTGAGACCTACTATGAAATCACCCGCTATATGCGTGGCCTGACCCCGCACTATGCAGGCAGTGGCGTCACGCGTTTTACCAGTCCGATTCACTATCGCTGTCAGCGCAACTTTGCCTTGGTTGTGACCGATGGTTTGCCGACCTATGATTTTGATCAAAACGCAGAGCTGCCGCCCAGTACAGGAAGCGGTCGTGACCCGGATGGCAATAATCCCAACACGCCCGGGACATTCAACTTACCCAATTGGCGGGGTTCAACGGATCCGTTTTATCTGACCGAGCTGGCCCGCTTTGCCTACGAAACCGACCTGCGCAACCCTGAGCGCCATGGGGTAACCCTTGATGCTGCGGGGCAGCCCTGGAATGACCCCCAGTTCCCGATACAAAATATGCAGACGTATGTGATCGGTTTTGGTTTTGCTGCTGAGGTCGGCGATGAAGATCTGCTTGATCCAGAGAATAATCCCCTTGCTGCGACGGCTCATGCGGGTGGCGGACGTTATTTCGCGGCAGATTCGGCTACCGAGCTGAGTTCGGCCCTTAATGCGGTGCTTCGTGAAATCAATGCTGCAGCGGGGTCAGGCGGTAGCAGTGCGGCAAGCTCGGATGTTTTGACTCCCGACCAGACGTTGTTTTATCGCACCAGCTACGATCCGGAGGAATGGGGTGGGGGTGTAGAGGCGCTCAGGGTTGATGCCTTGGGTCAGGTATCTAGTCAGGTGTGGTCAACCGATACGACCTATACGGCGACACGGAACGGTCTTTTCCAGACGTTCAGCCACGATAGTCACCAGGTGGTGAGCATCGCTGGCGCCACGCCAGCGAATAGTCTCAGCGCTGCGCAGCGTAGTCTGCTTGCGGAGGAAGCAAGACGTGCAGGGCTATCTTCCGGTAGCGACATTAACGCCGCGCATGCCCTTCTTGACTGGGTACGCGGCGTCAATCGCCCGGAACTGCGCACGCGTAACCGGCTGATGGGCGATATCATCAACTCGCCGCTGCGCCACTCGATATATGACATGGTGTCTTTGGGAGATGGCAGTGATGTGTATCAGGCCTACAAAGGTTATCGCATCACCACGCGAACCCCGCTTATTGTTGTCGGCTCCAACGATGGCCTGCTGCATGTATTGAATGCCGATAATGGTGAGCACCTGCTGGGCTACTTGCCGGCAGCTTCTTTTGCCCGGCTGGGCAGCAAAGCCAGCCCTGACTACGGTGGCGCCAACTATACGCCGGGGGTTGATGGGCCCATCCAGTTGGCTGATGTTCGCCTGGGTAATGTCTGGTCAACCATAGCGGTTGCCGGTATGGGGCCCGGTGGCAAGTCGCTGATGGCGCTTCGCTTGCTCGACGCCAACAACCAAGGGCCGAGTGCTCTGTGGGAGCGCAGCCCGGCCAATACTGGCTGGGAAAACTTGGGTTATACCTACGCCACACCCGCCTTTGCGACCCTGGCAGATGGTCGCTCTGTGTTTGTCATCGGCAATGGTTATGGTGGCGACAGTGGCGAGGCTTCCCTGTTTATTGCTGAGGCGGAAACGGGCAATGTTATCCGTGAGTTACCGGTTAATAATCGCAGGGGTGTGGAGTCCGGGAACGGCCTTTCTTCTGCACAAGTGGTTGTGGACAGCCAAGGTGTTCTGCAAGCCGCCTACGCCGGTGACATGCATGGGCAGCTGTGGAAATTTGATCTGTCTGCCAATGACACCTCAAGCTGGGCAGCAGCTTTTAACGGGCAACCGCTGTTCCGCGCCAATTCGGACCAGCCCATTACCGTGCAGCCGCACGTTGTTGACCATCCAGTCGCCGGACGTTTGGTGCTCTTTGGTACCGGCAAGTTTCTTGAGCAGACCGATGTCACCAATACCGACCTGCAAGCCTTTTATGGCGTCTGGGATCGACCGGGCAACGCAGGTGAATTGACGCCGCAAGACCTCTTGATGCAACGCATCACCGCACAGCCAGTCATCCATGCAACGCGCAACCGTCAGGTTTCCCAGCGCCTGGTCGACTGGACCAAGCACCAGGGCTGGTATTTGCCACTCAGCTACGATGGCGAACGTTTGGGCGAGCGGGTTACCCGGCGCGTACTGATCCGCAACAACCGCGTGATTTTCAACACCGGCCTGATCGATACCAGCAGTATTGACGATCCCTGTGAGGGGGTGACAGGTGAGGGTTGGTTGATGGCGCTGGATCTGTTTTCTGGCGGCATGCTGCCCTATGCCGTTTTGGATACGAACCGTGACGGTCTGGTTGGTGACGGTGATGAGCTGAGTGCCGGCATAGAGCTGGATATTGGCCTGCCGGGCGATATTACGGTGGTGAGAGCAGAGGGTGCAGAGCACTACATTATTGATGGTTCCGAGAGTACCCAAACCATAGCCGGGTTGGTGCTATCCATCTTCCGCCGCATTATGTGGCGCCAATTGATGTAAGGAGGCGGCATGCCGCGCTGGAAGCAGCTGGGCTTTACCCTGATCGAGGTCATGGTGGTGGTGGCCATTGTCGGTATTCTCGCGGCAATTGCCTATCCGGCCTACACCGAATACGTCAAGAAGACCCGGCGGGCGGAAGTCAGCAGTATTCTGTTGGAAAATGCGCATTTACTCGAGCGTCACTATACCCGCAATGGGGCCTATGACGATGGTACGGTCAATGGCCTGGTCACCCAGAGCCCGGCCGACGGTGCTGCGGTGTTCACCATCATGGTTACCCGCGAGGAAGAAACCTTTGAGCTGGAAGCGACCGCAGTGGCCGGTAGCATTATGGCGGGTGATGTTTGCGCCACCTATACCCTGAACCAGCTCGGGCAGCGCACACCTGCCGAGGCCAAGTGCTGGCGACGGTGAGGTGGTTTGTTGGCGGGGCATGTGAGCACATTGCCCCGCCATCGACTTACTCAGCCTGAGTCGTGTCTGTTGAGGGGTGTGGCAAGATCAGGTTCAGCACAATGGCGACAACCCCACAGAGGCTGATGCCTTGCAGGCTGAAGCTCTGATTACCGATCATCAGGCCGCCGATACCGAAGACCAAAGTGACAGAAACGATGCACAGGTTGCGGGGCTGCGCGAGGTCGACCTGGTTTTTGATCAAGGTATTCATACCCACAACCGCAATCGAGCCAAATAGCAGGCAGAGAATGCCACCCATCACAGGCGTAGGGATACTGAGCAGAATGGCGCCGAATTTGTCGATAAAGGCCAGAACAATGGCAAAGCAGGCTGCCCAGATCATCACGTTGGGGTTGAAGTTGCGCGTCAGCATCACCGCGCCGGTCACCTCTGAATAGGTTGTGTTTGGCGGGCCACCAAACATGGCGGCGGTGGAGGTGGCAATACCGTCACCCAGCAGGGTGCGTTGCAACCCTGGCTTGCGGATATAGTCTTTGCCCGTCACCGAGCCAATCGCCAACACATCGCCAATATGCTCAATGGCTGGTGCGATGGCTACCGGGATCATGAACAGAATGGCCGCCAGCTTGAATTCTGGAGTGACAAAGCCGGGCATGGCCAGCCAGCTGGCCTCGCCAACACTGGAAAATTCAACGATGCCGAACACCCAGGACAGGCTGTAGCCGACAATGACCCCGGCCAGAATCGGCACCAGCCGGAATAGCCCTTTGGCAAAGATGGCCACTGCAATGGTGGTTGCCAGCGACAACATGGCAATGGTGATGGCTATCGGGTAATCAATAATCTGTTCGGCACCATCGCCGGTTTTGCCCATGGCCATGTTCACCGCAACCGAGGCCAGCCCGAGCCCGATCACCATGATCACCGGGCCAACCACAATCGGCGGCAACAGGCGCTGAATAAAGCCCGGACCGCGCCAGCGCACCAGCAGGCTGAGCAGGATGTACATCACCCCTGCGGCCAACAGGCCACCGAGGGTCGCTGCCAGCCCCCAGGTCTGGTTGCTGTACATGATCGGGGCAATAAAGGCGAAGCTTGAGGCAAGAAAGACCGGCACCTGTCGCTGGGTGGTGAACTGGAACATCAGGGTACCGATCCCAGCGGTAAACAGTGCTACGCTGGGATCCATGCCGGTTATCAGCGGCATCAGTACCAGGGCACCAAAGGCGACAAACAGCATTTGTGAGCCGGCCAGGGCGCTGCGCCAGCCGCGGGTGTCCAGGGCATCCATCACACGATATCCTTCTGCTTGGTACCAAAAATCTTGTCACCGGCATCGCCGAGGCCGGGAATGATATAGCCATGTTCATTCAGCCGTTGATCCACCGACGCGGTGTAGATGCACACATCCGGATGCGCCCGGTTGACCCTTTCAATGCCTTCCGGTGCGGCGACCAGCACTAACGCACGAATCTCGCGGGCGCCGGCCTTTTTCAGCATGTCGATCGTAGCGATCATAGAGCCGCCGGTCGCCAACATGGGGTCAATGATCAGTGCCATGCGCTGGTTCATATCGCCGACCAGCTTTTCCAGGTAGGTATCAGCTTCCAGGGTTTCTTCGTTGCGCGCCAAACCAATCACGCTAACCTTGGCGCTGGGTATCAGGCTGAGAACACCATCGAGCATGCCCAGGCCGGCGCGCAGGATGGGTACCACGGTGATCTTCTTGCCAGACAGTTTTTCTACCTCAACACGGCCACACCAGCCGTCTATGGAATAGCTTTCCACCGCCAGATCCTTGGTGGCCTCGTAGGTCAGCAAGGCAGCGACTTCCTGTGCCAGCTCGCGAAAGTTCTTGGTGCTGATTTCGGCGCGGCGCATCAGGCCCAGTTTGTGGCGGATCAAGGGGTGACGAATTTCTTCAACATTCATAGCAGGACGTCTCGGCAGGCACGGATTTAACCGCAATAGCCTAAACTATCCTGGCTGGCCCGGTCATCAGCTAATCAGTATGCTGGGGCTGAAAAGCTTGCCTTTGTGCCGCAAGATCAGTACTTTTCGCCCCTTTTTTGCCTAACTCAAGCTGGAGGTCAGTGCATGCCAATCGATCTGGAACACGTCAGGCAAGTGATGGACGAAGCAGATTGTCTGTTCAATCAAGCTGAGGTTGAAGCCGCCATGGACCAGATGGCATCCGCCATCACCACTGATTTGGCTGCGGCTAATCCCTTGGTTTATAGCGTAATGAACGGTGGGTTGGTGATTGCCGGGCAACTGGTCACTCGCCTGCCATTCCCGATGGAAGTCGGCTATCTGCATGCTACGCGTTACCGCAACAAGCTCTCTGGTGGCGAGCTGTTCTGGAAGGCCCGGGCCGAACATTCGCTGGTCGGGCGCACAGTATTGATCATTGATGACATTCTGGATGAAGGGCACACGTTGGCGGCCATTGTCGAATACTGCAAGGACGCTGGCGCCGAATCCGTCAAGACGGCGGTACTCTTGGACAAGCAGCATGAGCGCAAGGCCTATCCAGGCATGCGTGCGGATTACACCGGGCTGGATGTAGAAGATCGCTATATTTTTGGTTTTGGTCTGGATTACAAAGGCTATTGGCGCAATGCGCCGGGCATTTATGCCCGCAAAGGCCATTGAGACCGGATACCCCTGAAAAGCTGGTTCGGTGTCCGGTGGCTGGGTACAATGCCGGCCTTTAATGATCGATGGAATAGCTGCGAGGTGAATGTGCGCAAAGACAAGAAAAAGGTGATTGGCGAGCCGATGACTGACGAGCAGGTGGCTGCATTTCTCGAGGCGCGCCCCTATGGTAATGAGTCAGTCGAGCTGCACCTGCTCACCCGCGCCTATCGTGGCCTGCGCGTGGAAGACTTCGAACGCTTCGTGGTCATGTTTCAGGCTGCCGGGCACGACCTGAACGCGGCGGTGGATGTCAGTGGCAAAAGCTTTTTGGCCGAACTGCGCGAGCATGATCAGGCGGATGATTACGTTGCCATCCTGGAGCAAGCTGGCGCCCGCTGAGCTTGCTGCTGAGCACCCCGGTACGCTTGGTTGTTGCCATTGACCGGGGTTAGCTGATCAGCCGCTAGCCCGATCTGACGGGTGTCCATGTCTTTCACTTCTACCCAATGCCGGCCTTCGGGTCGCATATCCAGCCGCCATAGCGCCAGGCAATGGCCCTGGGTGTCCAGCTTGGCGTAACAGCGTGGTTTGCCGCGTTTGTTTTTCCACCAGCGCATAAACAGTCTCCTTTCGGTTATGTCTAGCGTACGATGCCGCGATTGCGGTTTGATGACAGGAACCCGTGCGTGTGGCTGACAGTCAAAAGCACTGCCGATGGGCGCTGGCAATGCTATGCTCGCGGCATTCACGTTTCTTGTTAGCGGAGAGAGCAGCAATGTTGAAGCGAATGGCTTGGCCCCTGTTGGTAGCTGGCTTGTTGGTTTTGGTGGGGTGTGCGCACAGCCCACAGACGCTGGACGTAAGGCCGGCATTGGATTCCCAGCCAACGCGGGCAGGCAATCAGCAACCGGTGGTCGTGGTGGTTAATGATACGCGCGAGGACAAGACTTTGGGCACACGTGGCGGGATCTATCCGCAAACCAGTAGCCTGAGCTTGAGTGATCAGGTACTGCCGCGTCTGCGTGCGGAAGTCGAAGCCGGCGTACGTGCTCTGGGTTATACCCCGGTGCCCGCAGGCACTCCGAACGCGGGTCAGCTGACGGTCAGTCTGGCTGAACTGACGTATCAGGTTCCTGGTGAGGTGGCCTATGTGACTGAGGCCAATCTGACTGCTGCCTTTACCGCGCAGGCGCGTAAAGGGGGGGAGCAATACCGTGGTCGTTACAGCGCGTCATCCAACCATCGCTTTGGCTATGCGCCAAATCAGGCGACCAATACCCGCCTGGTTACCGAGGTAATGAATGACGCCTTGACCCGTCTGTTCAAGGATCCGGCAATTGCCGAGGTGTTGGGGCGGTAAGCTACGCATAAAAAAACAGCCCCGTTAGGGGCTGTTTTTCGTTGTGCCGGCGATTAACCACCGACCGGTTTGGGGTCGTCCTCTGGCGGCGTGGGTTGTTGCAGCATCTCGTCATGCTCGGCCATATTCCAGGGCAGGGTACCGGGTGAGATATGCAGGAAGTGCAGATATTTCTCGAACTGGTCGAGAATGTCGGCAATGATCTCCTGGTCGTCATAGCCATAAATGTCATAGGCCTGGCCACCACGACGCAGGAACACTTCGGCCCGATAATGGTGCTCATCACCCTCGCGGCTGCGATCCATTTCCGGATAGGCAAACGACGGCCGGTTGTGTTCGACCATGCGGATTTCATAGATGAAGTCCACTTCACCAGGCCGCAGGATTTCCAGCCAGGTACGGCAGCCCTCGGGATCATGCTCGACATGTGCCGGCCAGCCACTGTCTTTCAGACCATCAGCGACATGGTGCATGCTGTCAGTCACTCGGGTAGCGATAAATTGGCTGACTGAGTCACGATCTGCATAGTGCAACAGGCTCTTCAAGCGCTTCTTCCAGCTGCGTGGCACCGACTCGCTGGCCGATCGGGTATGCAGGCCCTCAACCAGGCTCTGGCTCCGGTGCCCTTCAATCACCAGTGCTCGCCACAGCCCCACTGCGGCAATCAGCATGATGATAGAGAAGGGTAGAGCGCTGGCGATAGTCATGGTCTGCAAGGCCCCCAAGCCACCGGCGAGCAGCAGAACCGAAGCCAGCACCCCTTCCAGAATGGCCCAGAAAGCACGTTGCCAGGCTGGCGTATGCAGGGCGCCACCGGAAGCCAACGCATCAATCACCAGTGAGCCCGAGTCGGACGAGGTGACGAAAAAGGTGATGATAAGAATCACCGTGATAAAGGACACAATCGCCGACAAGGGTAACTGCTCATACAGGCGGAACAGCGCGACGGCATTGTTTTCCTGTACTTCGCCGATCAGTGCGGTGTAACCCTGGTTCATGATCAGGTTCAGCGCGGTATCGCCAAAGATGGAGAACCACAGGAAAGTGAAAATGGTGGGTACGAACATGACCCCAAAGACAAACTGACGGATGGTGCGGCCACGGCTGATTTTGGCAATAAACATGCCGACAAACGGGGCCCAGGCAATGGTCCAGCCAAAGATGAACAGGGTCCAGTTGCCGATCCAGTCGGAGCGCGAGTAGGCCTGCAGGTTGAAGGTGCGCTCGACAATGTTGTTCAGGTAGCTACCAGTGTTTTGCAGGAAGGTTTCCAGAATCAGGATGGTAGGCCCCACTGCAAACACAAACAGCATCAGGGAAATGGCCAGTGCCATGTTCAATATGGACAGGCGTTTGACCCCCTTGTCCAGACCGGCAACCACCGAAAACAATGCAAGGAAGGTAATCACGGCAATGGCAATGATCTGTACTGTGACGCTGATCGGAATTTGCGGCCACAGGTAATTGATCCCGGCATTGATCTGGTTGACCGATAGCCCCAGTGTCGTGGCAATACCAAACAGGGTGCCAAGGATCGCAAAGGTGTCAACAGCATGCCCGATAGGGCCGTAGATACGGTCGCCGATCAAGGGGTAGAGCGCTGAGCGGATCGACAATGGCAGGCCGTGACGGAAGGAAAAGTAGGCCAATACCAGGCCAACCAGGCCGTAAATGGCCCAGATATGGAAGCCCCAGTGAAAGAAGGCAATCTGCATCGCCTGCT